>JBICIE010000033.1:0-27117 GCA_043101635.1 Phycisphaerales bacterium JB039
GGGGGTGGGCTCCTCGAAGACCGTGGAGGGCTCCTCGAAGACGGGGGTGGGCTCCTCGAAGACGGGGGAGGGCAACTGTAACTCCCGGCAGCGCTGCCGGAAGACCCGGCCGCCGGTTCCCGGACCCGCGCAGCCGCCCGCGAGCCTTATGCGGACCCGCCGGCCCGCTGGCGACACCCGACTCCCGGCCCCCGACCCGCCCCGGCTGTACCATCGCCCATGCCAGCCACCATCGCCGTGCACCGCGTGGAAGTCGCTCTGAAGCCCGATATCGAGGATCCGCGGGCGGGGTCGCTGGTCCGCGAGGCGCGGGAGATCGGCGCCCCCCTGCAGCGGGCGGCGGTGTCGCGGGTGTACCTGATCGAGGCGGAGCTGGATGAGGCCGAGCTGCAGCGCATCATCGATGAGCTGCTGGTGAATCCGGTGACGGAATCGGCCCTCGCAGGGGCCCGGCCCCGGCGCGGGACCGTGATCGAGGTGCATCCGCTGCCGGGGGTGATGGATCCGGCGGCGATCTCGGTGACCGAGGCGCTGCGGGACCTGATGGGTGTCGAGGCGACCGTCTCGACCGGGTGGCGGTACGACCTGGAGGGCGTGGACCGGGCCGAGGCGCAGCGGCTGGCCGAGCGGCTGCTGGCCAATCCGGTGATCCACGCGATCCACACCGAGCCGTTCACCCCCGAGCAGTTGCCGGCGGGGACGAGCTACACGCTGAAGATCACGCATGTGCCGCTGCGGGCCCTTGATGAGGGGGCGCTGAAGAAGCTGTCGCGCGAGGCGCACCTGTTCCTGAGCCTGGATGAGATGAAGGCGATCCAGGCGGAGTACCGGCGGCTGGGGCGGGAGCCGACGGACATCGAACTGGAGACGCTGGCGCAGACGTGGTCCGAGCACTGCGTGCACAAGACGCTGAAGAGTCAGATCCGGTACAGGCAGGAAGGCGCTGGGGCGCTGGGGCACGGAGGGGAAGGCGCACAGACAAGCCAGGACAGGATCCGGTGGGCCGGGCGGGCCGGGCATGAAGTGCAGGCGGATGGCTCGATCGTCATCGACAACCTGCTGAAGCGCACGGTGGCCGCGGCGACGTTCGAGCTGATCGATGAAGGGATTGACTGGACGCTGAGCGTCTTCGAGGACAACGCGGGGATCATCGCGTTCGATGAGGACACGGCGGTGTGCATCAAGGTGGAGACGCACAATCATCCCTCGGCCATCGAGCCGTATGGCGGGGCGGCGACCGGGATCGGCGGGTGCATCCGCGACATCATCGGGACGGGGCTGGCGGCAAGGCCGATCTGCTCGACCGATGTCTTCTGCGTGGCCGATCCGCGCACGCCGCAGCAGGATGTACCGCAGGGCTGCCTGCATCCGCGGCGGATCCTGTCGCAGGTGGTTGCCGGCGTGCGCGACTATGGCAACCGCATGGGGATCCCCACGGTGAACGGGGCCGTGGTGTTCGACCAGCGGTTCATCGGCAACCCGCTGGTGTTCTGCGGGTGCGCAGGGGTGATGCCGCGGGAGCTAATCCACGGGCGGGCTCGCAAGGGCGACCGCATCATCGCGCTGGGCGGACGCACGGGACGCGATGGGATCCACGGGGCAACCTTCAGCAGCGCGGAATTGACCGATACCCACGCCGATGAGTTCAGCCACGCGGTGCAGATCGGCAACGCCGTGACGGAGAAGAAGGCGCTGGATGCCATCCTGCGGGCCCGCGATGCCGAGGGCGGCCCGCTGTTCAGCGCGATCACCGACTGCGGCGCTGGCGGCTTCAGCTCCGCGGTCGGCGAGATGGGGGAGAAGCTCGGCGCCGAGGTGCACCTGGAGCGGGCGCCCTTGAAGTACGACGGGCTGAGCTACACCGAGATCTGGATCAGCGAGGCCCAGGAGCGGATGGTGCTGGCCGTGCCGGAGGAGAACGTGCCGGCGCTGCAGGCGATCTGCGATGAAGAGGGCGTCGAGCTTGCGGAGCTTGGGACGTTCGGGACGCCGGGCGCTGAACTCGTGCTGCACTATCACAGCGCCGAGGTCGGGCGCCTTTCCATGGCGTTCCTGCACGAGGGCCTGCCGAAGCTGGTGCGGGAAGCGGTGTGGAAGCCGGCGGCGGTGGCCGCGCCTGGGGTAGCTCCCCGGTCCCCGGGGGGCGGAACCGAAGGTGGCGCCCGGGTGACGCACCCCCCCCGGGACGGGGGGGGCACCCGGATTCCGGAAGCCCTGCCCGCGCTGCTGGCCCATCCGGATATCGCCAGCAAGCACTGGATCATCCGCCAGTATGACCACGAGGTGCAGGGGCGCACCGCGATCAAGCCGCTGGTCGGGCCGCTGGGACGCGGGCCGGGCGATGCCGCGGTGGTGGAACCTGTGCCAGGATCAGGGCGCGGTCTGGCGATCGCGTCGGGCCTGCAGATCGGCCCCGGCGACCCGCGCGCTGGCGGCGACCCCTACGAACTGGCGCTGGCGGGCATCGACGAATGCGTGCGCAATCTCGTGTGCGTGGGGGCCGATCCGGATCGCATCGCGATCCTCGACAACTTCTGCTGGCCGGGTGTCGATGATCCCGAGAGCCTCGGCGCGCTGGTGCGGGCTGCCGAGGGCTGCTACGACGGCGCCAAGGCGTACCGCGCGCCGTTCGTGAGCGGCAAGGATTCGCTCAACAACCAGTTCACGACCGAGGATGGGCGCACCATCCGCATCCCGCCGACACTGCTGATCACCGGCATGGGGATCGTGCCGGAAATTGCCCGCGCGGTGACGATGGATGCCAAACGCCCGGGCTCAGCGCTCATCCTCGTCGGCGCCACGCAGGCTGCCCTGAGCGGTTCGCGATGGGCGCAGTTGGGCGCCGACGGGTACCCCCCCACTCCGTGGGGGGCGAGTTCATCGAGCGGTCCCGGCGCCGAGGCCCCCCCAGCCAGTGGGGCGGTACCCCAGGTCGACCTGCTCGCCGGCCCCGCCGCCGCCCGGGCTGTCGCCGCGCTCATCCGGCGCGGCATGGTCCGCAGCGCCCACGACATCTCCGATGGCGGCGCGCTGTGCGCCGCGGCCGAAATGCTCATCGCCGGCTCGACCGTCGAAGCCCCGATCGGCGCCGAGATCGACCTGGCGCACGTCCACGATGACCCGATCGCCGCGGCCTTCGGGGAATCTCCCTCGCGCTACCTGCTGGAGGTCGACGCTGCGCGCGCCGATGAGGCGATCGCCCTGCTCGGCGATGTCCCGGCCGTCCGGATCGGCGCGCTCACCAGCGACGGACGCCTGCGCGTGCGCGCCCCCGGCGCCGATGCGACCTTCGAGGTCGAGGCCCTTGCCAGCGCATGGCGGGCGCCGCTGGACTGGTGATCGGCGCCTCCCGAAAGGACCAGCGATGATCTGCGGCGGCAACGCGGCCGTCTTTGTCCGCGACATGGACCGCGCTGTGGCCTTCTACAGCGAGACGCTCGGCCTCAAACTGCGCAATCGCTACGGCGATGAGTGGGCCGAGATCGATGCCGGGGGCCTCGCCATCGGCCTGCACCCGCCCAGCGCCGCCGGCCCCGAACCGGGGGCGGCCGGCGCCATCCAGATCGGCCTGAACGTCACCGAGCCCATCGCGGCAGTCATGAAGATCCTTCAATCCCGGGGCGTGGCGTTCCGCGGGCCCGTGGTCGACGATGGCCCGGTCAAGCTTGCCTTCTTTGCCGACCCCGATGGCAACCCGCTGTATCTGTGCGAAGTCGGGCACGAGTAGGCCGATGTCCAGGCCTTTCCCCACGGCACGTTCTGTGGTACACTGCGCGCACAGCGGCGTCCCGCCGATGCGCGGGACCCCGGGGGGAGAGTCTTGGTCGAGTCGTCGGATGTCCTGATTCTCGGCGCCGGCTTCACCGGTCTTGCCGCGGCGTGGGCCCTCGGCGACCGCGCCATCATCGTCGAGCGCGAGGATCGCCCGGGCGGCGTGGTGCGCAGCGAGCGCATCGGCGACTACTGGTTCGATCACGTCGTGCACCTGCTGTACTTTCAGGATCCGGACACGGAACGCCGGATTCGGGGTCTGCTGGGCGAGACGCTGGCGCCCTGCCCGCCGCGGGCCTGGGTTGAGACGGCGCGCGGCACGGCCCGCTTTCCGCTGCAACTGCACCTCGGCGACCTCGACACCGAGACCTGTGTGCGCTGCTGCCGCGAGATCGCCGAACTGACCTACGCCCCACCGGCCGAGGCGCCGGCCAACTTCGAGCAGATGCTGCTCCGCACCTTCGGCCCGACCCTGTGCGAGACCTTCCTGTTCCCCTACAACCGCAAGATGTGGCAGCGACCGCTGCGCGACCTGGCGCCCTCCGGCTTCACCTGGAACATCGCGATGCCGGATCTGGATCGCGTGCTGCGCGGCGCCATCGCGCCGGACTTCGACAGCGGTTCGTACAACGCCGCCGGCTGGTATCCGCGCCCGCCCGCCGGGGCGCCGGTGCGCGGCATGGAGGTCGTCTCGCGGGCGATCGCCGGACAGGCCGCCGACCTGCGCCTGCGCCACCGCGTGCGGTCCATCGATCTCGACCGGCGCATTGTCGAAGTCGAGCGCACCGGCAGTGATGGCGGCGCCTCGATCACGAAGCTGCGCTACCGGGATGACCTGCTGTCGACGATCCCGCTGCCCGCCCTCATCGGCCTGTGCGAGCAGGCGCCGGTGGATCTCAAGACGCGGTGCGCCGGCCTGCTGCGCAATCGCGTGCTCTCGGTGCTGCTGGCAATCGAGGGGCCCCGCCCCGAAGCTCCGGGGCACTGGCGCTATTACGCCGACGAGTCGCTGATCTTCACGCGCCTCATCTTCCTGCACGAGTTCGACGCCATGTGCGCCCCGCCGGAGGGCTGGAGCTTGCTGGTCGAGATCCCGCAGCCCGCCGAGCAGCCGATGCCAGACGCCGAGGCGCTTCTGCAGCGCGTCATCGCCGACGCCCGGTGCGCCGGGGCCATCGATGGCGGCTCGCACGTCGCGCATCGCGCCATCGTCCCGATCGATCCGGCCTACGTCGTGTTTCGGCCCGAGAGCCAGCCCGTCATCGCCGACGCCAGGGCGTTCTGCGACGCGTGGGGCGTCAGTTCGCTGGGCCGCTACGGCGCCTGGGAGTACTGCGGCATGTCCAAGTGTCTCCACGACGGCTTTGCCTGGGCCGAGTCCCTCAGCAGGCCTGAGCCGCCGGCGCCCGAGGTCCCGGCCCGCCGGGCAGGGGTCACCCGATGAACTGGGCGCCCGCCGCGCTGGGCGCCGCCGTGGCGTTCGCGGTCGGAGCCCTGGCCACCGCGCTGGTGGCAATGCTGGCGCGCCGTATGGGGCTGGTGGCGAAGCCCAATCCGATCGTGCCGCAGCACACACGTCCGGTGGCCCACCTCGGGGGCCTCGGTCTGGCGCTCGGGCTGGGGGCCGGCGCTGCGGCCGTGTGGCTCACCGGTGGGGCCAGCGGGATACAGGCAGGACTGTGGGGCTCGGCGGCCGCCTTCGTGGTCGTGGGGGCGATCGATGATGTCGTCGCGTTCGGGGCCGCGGCGAAGTTCGGGCTTCAGTTGCTCGTCGCGATCGGCGCAGTCGCCCTGGGCGTGTGGGCCCCACTGACCGGTGTGCAGTTGCTCGATCAGGGCCTGGCCGCCTTCTGGATCCTGATGCTGGTCAACGCGTTCAACTTCGTCGACGTCTGCGACGGACTGCTGGCGACGGTCACGTTCGTCGCCATGTCGACGCTGGCGATTGCTGCGCCGGTGACCGTTCCGGTCGCCCTGCCGGCGGCAGGAGCGTGCGCCGGGTTCCTGGTCTTCAACCGTCCGCCTGCATCCATCTTCATGGGCGACGCCGGCAGCCACCTGCTCGGCTTCCTCAGCGCAGCCCTGACGCTCGCCGTCGCGCGCGAGATCCCGCCGCCGGCCCTCGCGATGGGCGCCGGCGCCCTGCTGGTAGGCGTGCCACTCTTTGAACTGGTCTTCCTGACGGCCGTCCGGCTGCACAAGGGGCTTCCCTGGTGGAAGGGCAGCCCGGATCACTTCGCCCTCCGTTTGCAGGCCGCCGGGCTGACGCGCGCGCAAACCGATCTTGTCGCGGCAGGCGCCGGAGCGCTCTGCGGCGCCGGAGCCATTGCGCTGATTCACGTAGAGCATGTCGCTACCCCCTTCGTGGTGGCCGTCAGCGCGTGCGCCGCCGCCGCCATCGCGGCAGTCCTGCTGCTGCGATGGGAGGTTCAGCCCCGAGCGGCGGCTGCCAGCGGACCTGGTCCGCAGGCCGCGCCTGCCTCTTCGGCTCACTACCCTTGAGCATCCGGAGGCGCCGGCAAGGCGAACCGGCTGATATGACGGCACGCGACCCACATCCCGGCCCGCTCGGCGGCATCGTGCACAGCTACCAGCGGTACGACCCGGCCAGCTTTCCCTCGCCGACGAAGCCGCCGCCGGATGTCGCCTCCGCGGCGATGGAGCACATGCTGCGCTTCGGCTCGGCCCGGCGGCTGACGCCGGAGGAGCTTGCCGAGGCGATCGAGATCGACCCGTCCCAGATCGCCGGCCTCGGGCCGAGCATCGACTCACTGATCGCGATGCTGGAGGAGCGCAAGCGACGCATCCTCGAGACCTACGAGACCCGGGCAGCCCTGGAAGACGCCGGCGAGCGATTCGGCCAGCGGGCCAGCAAGGCCGACCCGCCGCGGGAGTTGGCGGACCTCTACAAGCGCGCCGTGCGCCACGAGCAGCTTCGCGATCTGGAGACGCTGTATCACCTCACGCCCACGGGCGCGCGCTTCGGGCGCGATCTCATGGGCGTGATCAAGGCCCTCGGCGAGAAGTACCATGTCGAGCAGCTTGACGCCACGTACCACTTCACCGGTCGCGAGCCGATGGACACGCCCAGGGCCCTTGAGATCAAGGAAGAGCTCGAGACCATCGACCGCCTGCTGGAGCAGCTGCGCGAGGCCCGCAAGAACGCGAAGATCGCCGTGATTGACATGGAGGCCCTGGCCCGGTTTGCCGAGACCGCCGACATGGAGCAGCTCGAAGGCCTGCGCAAGCAGGTCGAGGACTACCTGCGCCAGATGGCCGAGGCCCAGGGCGTCGAGCAGGAAGCCGGCGGCGAGTACCGCCTCTCCCCAAAGGCCTACCGGCTCTTTCAGAGCAAGATCCTCAGCGAGATCTTCGCCGATCTGGAGGCCTCGCGCAGCGGCCGACACACCGGCCCCGTGCTCGGCGAGGGCGCCGTTGAAGCCACTAAGACGCGCCCGTACGAGTTCGGGGACTCGCCGGCGCACATGGATGTGGCGCAGACGATGGTGAATGCGGTTGCGAGGCAGACGAGACGAAGAGACGAAGAGACGGAGAGACGAAGTGAAGAAGAGGCGTTCACTCGCAGCGCGCACTCCGTCTCTTCGTCTCTCCGTCTCTCCGTCTCTCTCTCCGATGTAGAGATCCACCACACCCGCAACACGCCGCGCTGCGCCAGCGTCGTCATCCTCGACATGAGCGGGTCGATGCGCTATGGCGGCCAGTACATCAACGCCAAGCGCATGGCCCTTGCGCTCGACGGGCTCATCCGGCGCGAGTATCCCGGCGACTACCTTCAGTTCATCGAGATGTACTCGATCGCCAAGATTCGGCATATCGCCGACGTGCCCTCGCTCATGCCAAAGCCGGTGACCATTTACGACCCGGTGGTGCGCCTCAAGGCCGACATGAGCGATCCGGACATCACCGAGTGGCAGATCCCGCCGCACTTCACCAACATCCAGCACGGCCTGCGCCTGTCGCGCCAGCTTCTGGCAGCGCAGGACACCCCCAACCGGCAGGTCACGCTGCTCACCGACGGCCTGCCCACCGCCCACTTCGAAGATGAGCTGCTCTACCTGCTCTACCCCGCCGACCCGCGCACGGAGGAGGCGACCATGCGCGAGGCCCTCGCCTGCGCCCGCGAGGGGCTCACGATCAACATCTTCCTGTTGCCAAGCTGGAGCCAGTCGTCGGAGGACATCCAGTTCGCCCAGCATGTCGCCGAGGCCACCGGCGGTCGCGTCTTCTTCACCGCCGGCGATGATGTCGACCGGTTCGTGCTGTGGGACTACGTGGCGGGAAGGCGAAAGCTGCTGGGGTAGGTGGCAGGAGTCGGACGCTGGCGCTCAATCACTCCACCCGCGTTGCCAGATCCGATCAACCTCTGCCGGCCGAACCTCCGGATGCAGGCGTTGGCGCAGCGCCGGTGGTAGCGAGGCGATGTACTCGTCGGCGCGTTGCCTATTCGAGACGGCGGCGAGTGGAAACATGGTTTCTGCCGTTTCAAGGACGACAGTGAAACCTTCGGGCTTGGGCCGTCCTTTCACGGTGAACTCGATCAGGCGGAGGTTGGCCAGCGATATTCGAGAAATCGAGATCTTCTCACCCGTATCCTCCAACGCGACAATGCAGATGTCAGAGCTCGGATACACCCACAACTGGCGGCCGCGACGTTTTCGTATCCATCGCAGGAAGAAGAGGGTCATGGTCGTTCCAAGTATGGCCAGAAACGGAGGATGCAGAACCCTCGGATACGCGGTCAGCCAAGCTGCCCAAGCAGAGAGCGCGCAGCATGCCATCAGTGCAACGTACACTCCCATCGTGAAGCGCTGGTGTCCGATCTCCTCACCGAAGACGTGGGCTCTTCTGTCCGGGCTGGGGCTCGGCCTCAGTCGGTAGGGAACGGCAACCTGTAGACGCAGCTCACTTGGCCGAGGGATGTCCGTGCGGTTCCACAGATGATCAACTGTTGCGGAGTCTACGTCCGGATCGAGCCGGTCATGAATGAAGATCGGAAGGTTACTGAGGTACTGTTCGACTTCAGCTTCGGTACGGACTGCGGCGAGCGGAAACCGAACTCCATTGGCAGAGAGAACGACGGCGAAGCCCCATGGCTGCTCTTCGCCGGGCTGTTCGATCCTCACCACATGAAGCGTCGCTGAGTTGAGAGGGAAGGATGCGATGCGCCGGCGTGTCCTGCGGCCGGCTACCACACATGACCTTGAGACAGGGTTGAACGTCATCGTGCGGGGTCGGCCTCGCAGGGCGGTCCGCGCGAAGGCGGGCGCCGCCGCGGCGCCTGCGACGATGACGACGATCGGGAGAAGCGGGCCGCGAGGGTGGGCAATCCCGAGTTGGAGCGCATTGGTGAACAGGAGCGCCAGAATCGCAATGCCTACCTGGAGGAGGATGAGCCTCAGCCCCATTTCGGCGGTGATCACGGGGTTGGAGACGCGTTCTGTGTAAACGAGAGATCGCTGATCTCGACCAAGAGCTGGTTCGAGGCGGTAGGGGACCGGTGATTCGACGCGCAAGCTACCCGTCATGGTCTCGACACTCGGCCCGGTTTGCTCAAAGGCGCTCGCCCATGCGGCCGACATACGCTATACCGGTCCGAGACCCTCCCTCTCAGGAGCCTCCCATGTTCGCCACCCTCAGCCGCAGTTGGGAATTCGCCAAGATCTCCTACGGCATGCTCTGGGCCTGCAAGAGCCTCGTGGTCTTTCCGATCATGTCCGGCGCCGCGGCCATCGTGGTGCTGGCCAGCTTCGCCGCGCCCCTCTGGGGCACGGGCACGATCGAGCAGTGGATGGCCGCCTTCGAGAGCGAGGCCGGTCTGAGCAGCGCCCAGCAGGCGGCGATGTGGGTGACGCTGTTTCTCTTCTACTTCGCAAGCTACTTTGTCATCGTCTTCTTCAACACGGCCCTGACCGCCTGCGCCATGCAGTTCATCGCCGGCCAGACGCCAAGCGTCAGCGCTGGTCTGTCGATGGCGTCAAAGCGCCTGCCGCAGATCCTCGGCTGGGCCTTCGTCTCGGCCCTCATCGGCGTGCTGCTGCGTGCGATCGAAAATGCCCACGAGAAGGCCGGCGCCATCGTCGCCATGATCCTCGGTTCGGCCTGGACGGCCCTGACCTTCTTCGTGGTGCCCGTGATCGTCATCGAGGGTGATGGCCCGGTCGGGGCTTTCAAGAAGTCCGCCGGCGTGCTCAAGAACACCTGGGGCACGGCCCTGGTCGGTCAGTTCTCGCTCGGGTTCCTCGGCATGCTCATCGCGATCCCGGTGGTGCTCGTGTGCGCCGGGCTCGGCTTTGCCGCCTGGAGCAGCGGATCGATGACCGGCGTGGTCGCGGCGATCGCGCTCGGCGCCGTGCTGCTGGCGATCGTCGGCGCGGTCAACAGCGCCGCCGATGTCGTCTTCAAGGCGGTGCTCTACAACTACGCCACCGGCAAGAGCGTGCCGCAGGGCGTCGATACCAGCAGCTTCGCTCGCGCCTTCGCCACGAAGAAGTAGGGCTCGGGCCGCCCGCGCCCGCCCCCGAAAGCGGTTGGCCCCGGTTCCCAAGGAACTGGCATGATCGCCCGCCAGACATCCCGCCTCGTCGATGGCGTCAGCGTGCTCGGCGCCTTTCTCGCCCTCAGCGCCCTGGATCTGCCCCTTCAGGGCCTGGAAGCGGCCCCGCTGTGGCTGGGGGCCATCGTTCTGGCCCTCGCCATCTCGCACGTGGTGCAGAAGGAGACCGGCGGCCTGCTGCGCCGGCTGCCGCGGCCGCGCCTGAGAAGTCCCCGCCTGCGCGTCCCCCGGCGACGCCCCGCTCCCGCGACAGCGCCGGTCGTGGCCCCCGGCCCGCTGACCGCGTAATCAGCCCCCATCCAGCGCCGGGATCGGGAACAGAGCCGACGGCGTGCGCGCCTCGCGCATGATCCGCTGTGCGCGCGCAACCAGCTCCGGTTGCTTCTCCGCCAGATCCTGCGTCTCCCCCGGATCCTCGATCAGGTCGTACAACTCGACCGTCAGGCCCTGCTTGAGGTCGGGCCGGATCGCCTTGTACCGCCCGTCAAAGAGCACCGCCTGCTGCTGGCGTCCCTCGGGGAACTCCCAGTAGAGGTACTCGTGTTCCGGGGCGTCCGGCTCGCCGCGCAGCGCCGCCGACATGTCCAGTCCGTCGATTCCCTCCGGCGCCGCGCCTCCGATCATCGCCAGCAGCGTCGGCATGATGTCCGGCGCGTACCACAGGTGATCGGTGACGGCGCCTGCCGGGATCTCGCCCGGCCAGCGCGCCACGCACGGCATGCGAATGCCGCCATCGTACAGGTTCGTCTTGAACCCGCGCAGCTCGCCCAGCGAGTTGAAGAACTCCCGATCCACCCCGCCGTTGAACGTCGTGCCGTTGTCGCTCGTGAACAGCACGATCGTGTTGTCGGCCAGGCCGAGTTCATCCAGCGTGTCGAGGATCCGTCCGACCGAGTGGTCCAGGAATGAGATCATCGCCGCATACGTCGCGTGCGGGCGCGGGTTGGGGAGATACCCCCGGTTGCCGAGATACGGCTCCGGGTCCCACTCGCGCGGATAGGCGTCCACGAACTCGGCCGGCGCCTGCAGCGCCGCATGCGGGATGATCGAGGCGTAGTACAGGAAGAAGGGTCTCTCCGATTCCGCCTGCTTGCGCAGCCAGCCGTCGGCCTCTTCCAGGATCTCCTGCGGCGCATAGTCTCCGCCGCGATACTGCTCGTAAACGGCCTCGTCGGTGGGCGCCTGCTCGAGTCGCTGGTGCGCCCGGAAGTAGTCGTTGCCGCCGAGCACATCAACATCGTGATTGCGCCACAGATGCGTCGGGTAGTAGTTGTGCGCCACCCGCTGGCACAGGTAGCCGTAGAAGTGGTCGAACCCCTGCCGGTTCGGATGCCCCTCCGAGCCCGGCCCGCCCAGTCCCCACTTGCCGACGGCGCAGGTCACGTACCCGCGCGACTTGAGTAGCTCCGCCAGCGTCACCTCACCGTCCGCCAGCGGCCACTGCCCTTCCGGCTCTTCCGGACCCCAGCCGCCGACCTCCTTGTTGCCGCGGATGTAGGCGTGCCCGGTGTGCTTGCCGGTCATCAGCGCCGCCCGCGACGGTGCGCACACCGTGCTCGCCGAGTAGTACCGCGTGAAGCGCATGCCCTCGGCCGCCAGCCGGTCGATGCTGGGCGTGCGGATCTTCTCCTGCCCGTAGCAGCCAAGCTCCCCGTAGCCGAGATCATCGGCGTAGAAGAGGATGATGTTCGGCGCCTCTTGGGCGCGCACAAGCCCGGCCACTGCCAGCACAAACACAAGCGACATCCACCGCATCGAGACTCCCTTGCAATGAGCCTGCCCGGCGAGTATACCTCGCACATGCGCCTTCAAGTCATCACCGGCGACATCACCACGCTCGAGGTCGACGCCATCGTCAACGCGGCCAATCAGCGCCTGCTCGGCGGCGGAGGCGTCGACGGCGCCATCCACCGCGCGGCCGGCCCCGGCCTGCTCGCTGAGTGCCGCGCCCTGCCCGAGGTCCGCCCCGGCGTCCGCTGCCCGACCGGCGAGGCCCGCATCACCGCCGGCCACGACCTGCCCGCCCGCTGGGTGATCCACACCGTCGGCCCGGTCTGGGATGATGATGACCCCGGCGGCTGCGACCGCCTGCTCGCCTCCTGCTACGCCAATTCCCTTGCACTGGCCGCCGAGCGCGACGCCGCGAGCCTCGCCTTCCCCTGCATCAGCACAGGCGTGTACGGCTTCCCGGCCCGGCGCGCAGCGCACGTGGCCGTCCGCGCGGTGCGCACGGGCGACGCGTCGATCGAGCAGGTGATCTTCTGCTGCTTCAGCGATGAGGATGCAGAGCTCTACGAGGACCTGCTTGCGCACAGATGATCGCGCATGCAAAATGCCATACATGAGCGCAACTTCATTCGCCCGCCTGCGCGCGCACGAGCGTCCGTACAATCCTCCGAAAGGAGGACACTTCATGGCCACTTCAGTGATTGCGCTGTGCGCAGATCGCGAGATCCTCTCCGCATCGATCCAGAACCTCTACGACGCCGGATTCGACGCAGATGACATCAGCGTCGTCATGCGGGCCGATGGCAAACTGCCTGATGCCCGCGTGCAGACGCGGGCCGATGTCGGCGAGGCCGCCGCGGCAGGCGCGGCCGTCGGCGCCGGGGCCTCGGCCATCGGCGCCGGCCTGGTGACCATCGCCGGGCTGACGCTCTCGGGCGTCGGCGTGCTCGCCGCGGGGCCGCTGGCGCTGATCCTCAGCGCTGCCGGCACGGCCGGTGTCGCCGGCGGCATGACCGGGGCGCTGATCGGCGCCGGTGTGCCCAGCGATGTCGCCCGCCGCTATGTCGATCAGCTCGAGGGGGGCGCCGGCGTCATCGGCGTGCACGTCGATGATGACAACCGCCAGGACGCCATCAACGCCTTCTCCACAGCCGGCGTCAGCGATGTCGAGATCATCGACCGGCAGTGGCGGCCGAAGCCGGGGTCGTAGCGGGCCCCCGCGGCAACCGGCGGCGGCGCAGCCCGGTACGCTGGGCCATGCTCGACCGCGACCAGCTCATCGACGCCCTGACCGCTTTCGCCCGCGCCTGCCCGGACTGCCGCGCCGCCTACCTCGGCGGCAGCGACGCCACCGGCCGGGCCGATGACCTCTCGGATCTCGACCTCGTCGTCGTGTGCGACCCCGGGAGCGAGGAGGCCGTCTTCGGCGCCATCGAGGCAGAACTGGAGCGCCTCGGCGGCTGGGCCCACAAGTGGCGCATGCCGAGCCCCACCTGGCACAAGATGGAGCAGGCGTTCTACACCCTGCGTCAGGCGCCGGCGGAAGTCATGCTCGACCTCGTCGCGGGGCCGATCGAGCCGGTGCGACCCTTCCTCGTGCCCGAGCGCCACGGCTCGCCGCGCATCCTGCACGATCCCGAGGGCCTGCTGCGCCCCGAGCCGCTGGACCGAGCTGCGCACGAGACCAAAGTGCGCGCGCAGATCGAGCAGCTCAAGGCCCGCTTCGAGCTGTTCCAGCCGCTGGTGACCAAAGAGATCGCGCGCGGGCGCGCCATCGACGCCATGGGCTTCTACCAGTCGCTGACGCTGCGCCCGCTGGTGGACCTGCTCCGCTGCCTGCACTGCCCGGACCGCTACGACTACGGCCTGCGCTATCTCGACAGCGACCTGCCCGCCGATGTCGCCGCCGAGCTGCGCGAGCTTGCCTACGTCGGCTCCCTGGATGATCTCGCCACCGCCCACGAGCGGGCCCGGGCGATGTTCAGGGAAGCGATTGAGCGAATCAGCGAATGAGAACCGGCGAATCAACGACTGAGCGAATGAGCAGCAGCGCCCTCCGTGCGCATCTGTGTCATCTGTGGTTCCTGCCTTCCCCATTCGCTCAGTCGCTCAATCGCTCAATCGCTCCCTTCGTAATCGCCTGCTTCGCCGCGTGATACCCTTCCCACGGATCCCGCTTCAGGTGCGCCAGCCGGCGCAGCACGCTGCGCACATTGAACTCCGCCGGCGGGCGCGACGGGCTCAGCTCCTCCCATGACAGCGGCGTCGAGACCGTCGCGCCGTCCCGGGCCCGCGTCGAGTAGGCGCCCACGGCCGTCGCGCCCTGCTGATTCCGCAGATTGTCGATGTAGATGCGCCCCCCCCGCATGTGCCTGGCCTGCGTCGCCACGAAGTTCCGCGGCGCCATCCGCACCAGCCTGTCGGCGATCGCCTTGGTGAAGGCCTTGGCCTCGGCCCAGTCGGTCCGCCGCTGTATCGGGATCAGCAGGTGGGCGCCGGCGCCGCCGCTGGTCTTGATGAAGCTCGCAAGTCCCAGGTCCTCCAGCACGCTTCGCACCACCCGCGCGCTCTCGACGATGTGCTCCCACGTGATCCCCGGGCCGGGATCGAGGTCGAGGATCAGGTGATCCGGCCGGTCGGGCCGGTCGATCTTCGAGCCCCACGGGTGGATCTCCAGCACCCCCATCTGCACCAGCGACAGCAGCCCGTCGCGGTCCCTGATGACGATGGACGGGCCATCCGGATCGTCCTCGATGGTCACGCCGTGGATGGCATCGGGAAATCCCTCGCCGAGATGGCGCTGGTAGAAGCGCTCGCCGGTCAGCCCCAGCGGGCAGCGCACCAGGCTCAGCGGGCGATCGACCACGTGCGGCAGGATCCAGTCGGCCACCTGCGCGTAGTACTCGGCGATGTCGCGCTTTGTCAGCCGCTCATCCGGGTAGACGATGCGATCCGGATTGCTGATGCGCACGCCTGCGACGATGGCATCCGACGGCTCGCCCGACTTCTTGACTACGCGCGTGACGACCTTGGGCTTGGGGCCGGGATTGCCCCGCCCGCTCCGCGGCTGCTTGACATCGGCGCCAGCGACCGGCGTGCGCTCCAGCCGCGCCTGCTTCGCCTCGATGTCCGGCCGCAGTCCGCGGAACACTGGGAAACGCACCAGCCCCTCGTCCGTCCACGCCGCGAACTCGACCTCGGCGACGAGGTGCGGGCGCACCCAATGCGCCTTCTTTGCCTCCGGATCATTGACTGGGCCATCGAACGGGCACTTGCGCTGCGCGCGCTGAAGCAACTCTTCGTGTATGGACTCCAGCGACGCGTCGGTGAAGCCAGAACCTACCCGCCCGCAGTACACCAGTTTCCCGGCCTCGTACGCCCCGATGAACAGCGCCCCGAAGTGCGCGCGCGAGCCGGACGGATCGCTCCATCCCCCGACCACGAACTCCTGGCGCTGCACGCCCTTGATCTTCAGCCAGCTATGGGCCCGGCGCGACTCGTAGTGCGAACTTGCCCGCTTGGAGACGATCCCCTCGACGCCCCCTGCGATGGCCTGCTCCAGCACGGTGGGGCCCTTGCCACGGATGTGCGCGCAGTACTGCACGCTCGGACGCGCCAGCGGCGCGGCCTCCAGCAGCGCCTCCAGCGCCCGCTTGCGCTCGATCAGCGGACTCTTGCGCAGGTCATACCCGTCGAGATGCAGCATATCGAACACGAAGTACACGAACGCCCGCTGCGTGTAGCCGCGGAAGGCGTTCTGCAGGGCCTGAAAGTCCGAGACGCCGCGCTTGTCAAGCACCACGACCTCGCCGTCAAGGACGGCCTGGCGCACGGTCAGGCGCGCCAGACTGCTGGCGACGGGCCCGAACCTGTCCGTCCAGTCGTGCCCATTGCGCGTCCGCAGGCGCACCTCGCCGTTCTCGATGTGCGCCACCAGGCGATACCCGTCCAGCTTGACCTCGTGCAGCCAGTCGTCGCCATCCGGCGCCTGCCCCGCCGGCGTCGCAAGCTGCGGCCTGATCACGCCCGGCATCGGCGCCTTGCGCGCGCCGGCAGGGTACCCCCCCACTCCGTGGGGGGTCGTCTCTCCCTGGTCTCCCGCGCTGCGGGGCTGGCTTGAGGTCGCCTCAGCGTCCGGCGCGCCCGCCCCCAACGGAGTCGGGGGGTATCCGGGAGCAGGCCCGATCGGGCGTTCGCCCCCGCGCGTCCACGCCCGCTGCGGATCGGCCGCAATCTCCCGCATCGTGCGTCCGCTCAGGGCGCTGCGCGGCTCATGCGCCTGGATGTCGAACTCCGACAATGCGCGCGCCTCCGCATCCTGCTTCTTGATCAGCAGCCAGTTCTTGCCATCGTCATCCGCCTTGCCACCCATCCGCGCCAGCACCCAGTCGCCGCGGAGCTTGGCGCCGTGCAGCCGGAACTTGAAGTCGCCCTTGGCAAGCCCTTCCACCGGGTCGCTCAGCGGCTCCCATTCGCCGACATCCCACAGCATCACGGTCCCGGCGCCGTACTCGCCCTTCGGGATGACGCCCTCGAACGATCCGTACTCGATCGGGTGATCCTCGGTCCGCACCGCCAGCGGCTTCTGCGACGGGTCCAGGCTCGGCCCCTTGGGCACGGCCCAGCTCAGGAGCACGCCCTCCATCTCCAGGCGCAGGTCGTAGTGCAGGCGCCGGGCCTGGTGCTTCTGGATGCAGTAGAGCCGGCCGGACGGGCTGCGGGCTGCTTCTCCCGCCGGCTCGCTGGTGCGCGCAAAATCGCGTTTCTGGCGATACTCGCCGAGGTCCGCGCCGGACTTGCCTGTTTGCTTCGCCACGCTCTGGAATGATTGGGGATTGTTCGGGACTCCTTGGTCCCATCTCGGTTATTGCGAGGTCGGAGCCACACTGATCGCCGATGACCCTCCTCCGCACGGTATATTCGGTTGGCGGCCGGGATGCGCCGCCAGCCTCCCAGGAGCGACCGATGGCCCCACGGGCAATGTGGACAGGGCAGTTGCGCCTCTCGCTGGTCAGCTTCGGCGTGCGCCTGTACTCGGCCACGGAGAGCTCCGGCAAGGTCTCGATGAACCAGTTGCACAAGGACTGCCACCAGCGCGTCCGCAATCAACTGGTCTGCCCGACGCACGGGCCGATCGGGCGCGACGAGATCGTCAAGGGTTACGAGTACGAGAAGGACAGCTACGTCATCATCGAGCAGGAGGATCTCGACAAGATCCGCCTCGAGAGCACCAAGACCATCGAACTGACCGAATTCGTCGACGAAGGCGACATCGACCCGCTCTACGTCGACAGCCCGTACTTCCTCGGCCCGGATGGCAAGGTCGCCGAGGAGGCCTTCAACGTCATTCACGAGGCGCTCAAGAAGACCGGCAAGGTCGGCATTGGCAGGGTGGTGATGTACGGGCGCGAGCGCATCGTGGCGCTCAAGCCCGAGGGGCGCGGCTTCCTGCTCACCACGCTGCGCTACGCCGGCGAGGTGCGCTCCTCCGCCGACCTGTTCAAGGACATCAAGGTCGGCGAGGTGGACGAGGAGCAGCTCGAACTCGCCACCAGCATCATCGAGAAGAAGGCGGCTGAGTTCGATCCAAGCGAGTTCACCGACCGCTACCAGGAGGCCTTCTTCGACATCGTCAAGGCCAAGGTCGAGGGTGAGGAGCCGGTGATCGTCGATGAGGAGGCGACGCCGCGCAGCTTCAACTTCATGGACGCCCTGCGCCAGAGCGTCGAGGAGGCTGAGCAGGAGAAGGCGGCCCGCAAGAAGCCGGACAAGAAGACGGAGAAGAAGCCCGCCGCGGCGTCCAAGAAGGCCCCGGCCAAGAAGCCCGCGGCCAGGAGCGCCACTGGCGACACCCAGAAGAAGACCCGCAAGAAGCGGGCGTAGCCTCCTTGACGGGCGGAGGCCCGTTTCCAGCCGACAGCAGCCCAGGGATGGGGCGTCACCATGACCGCGTTGAAGGAGCAACCGGCGCAGCAGCAGGCCCTCAAGGGCCACCGCGTGGCCTTCACCGGCCGCCTCGACTCGATATCGCGGCGTGAGGCCCAGAACCTCGTCCGCGCTGCTGGCGCCGAGCCACTTGACGATGTCACCCGCCGCTGCACGATGCTCGTCATCGGTATGCGCGGCTGGCCGCTGGCCGAGGATGGCCGCCTCAGCGCCAAACTCCGCCGTGCGGAGAAGCTCCGGGCCGCCGGCGGCAGGATCCAGATCATCAGCGAGCAGCGTTTCCGCGAGCTTGCAGGCCTCGCCGAGGCCCGCCGCGAGACGAAGAGCTTCAGCATCGACCGTGTCGCCGAATCGTCCGGAGTCAGCGCCGAGACCATTCACCGTTGGGAGCGCTTCGGCCTCGTCCATGCCGATCCTGACGGCCGCTACGACTTCCGGGACATCGTCTCGGCCCGCACGCTCGCCGAGCTTGCCGCCCGCGGCGTGCGCCCCGGCGTGATCCGCGACAGCCTCGCGGCGCTGGCCCGCACGCTGCCGGGAACGGATCGCCCGCTCAGCCAGCTCAAGCTGATCGCGTCAGAAGATGGCGAACTGCTCGCCGCCTTCGAGGGCGCCCTGCTCGACCCCACCGGCCAGCACATCATCGACTTCGAAAGAGCCCCGAGCGCAAGCTCGGGGGCCCACGCCTCAGGCGCAGCCGAGATCGACCCGCGCCCCCTCCCCCGCCCAACCACCGCGCACGTCATCGTGCAGGCCGAATCTCCCGACGAAGCCTTCGACCGCGCCTGCTGGCTCGAAGCCGAGGAGCGCTTCGAAGAAGCCGCAGACGCCTACCGCAGCGTCGCCGCCCGCCAGCCCCAGCGCGCCGACGCCTGGTACAACCTCGGCAACGTCCTGCGCGCGCAGGGCCGCCGCGAAGCCGCCGAGGAGATCTATCAGATCGCGACCTCCGTCGATCCGCGCCACGCGCTGGCCTGGTACAACCTTGCCGATGTGCTGGAAGAGCAGGGCGCCCTGCACAGCGCGACCGAAGCGCTCGCCAAGGCCCTGACCGCCGATCCGCAGTTCGCCGATGCCCACTTCAACCGCGCAAGCTGCCTGATGCGCCTCGGGCGCAGCGCCGATGCGCGCGCCCACTGGCAGGCCTATCTGAAGCTCGACAGTTCCAGCGAATGGGCCCGGCAGGCCCGCGAGGCGCTGGAGGCGTCGTAGCCGTACCCTCCCGGCATGGCTGACTGCCTCCTCGGGATCGACATCGGCACATCCTCGACCAAGGCGGCGCTGATTGATGTCCGCGGCGCCGTTGTGGCCAGCGCCACCCGTCCCCACACCATCAGCATGCCCCGCCCCGGCTGGTCGGAGCAGGATCCGGCCCAGTGGTGGGAGGCGACCGCCGGCGCCGTGCGCGAGGCGCTCCAGCGCGCCCCGACTGCCCGGGTCCTCGGCATCGGCCTCAGCGGCCAGATGCACGGGTCGGTGCTGCTCAATCAGCATGCAATCGACTCGGATGGGCGCGACGCTCCGGCCCTGCGCCCCGCGCTGCTCTGGAACGATCAGCGCACCAGCGCCCAGTGCGCCCAGATCGAGCAGGCCGTCGGCGGCCGGCGCGCACTCGTCGAACTCGTCGGCAACGCCGCCATCCCCGGCTTCACCCTCCCCAAAATCCTCTGGCTCCGCGAGCACGAGCCGGACATCTTCGCGCGCGCCGCGGCGATCATGCTGCCCAAGGACTACATCCGCTTCCGCCTCACCGGCGAGATCGCCACCGATGTCGGCGATGGCGCCGGCACGCTGCTGATGGATGTCGATCACCGCGCCTGGAGCGAGCGCATCTGCGCTGCGGTCGATCTCGATCCGACCCTGCTTCCGCCGATCGTCGAGTCGGCCCAGACGGTTGCGCCCCTCAGCGAGTGGGCCGCCGGCGAGTTGGGGCTCGCCCCCGGCGTCCCCGTCGTCGGCGGCTCCGGTGACAACATGACCGGCGCCGTCGGCGCCGGCGTCGTGCGACCGGGCAGCGCGCTGGCCATCCTCGGCACCAGCGGTGTGATCTATGCCCACGCGGCGCGCCCGCATCGCGACCTGCCTGCGCAGGATCCGGTCGGCCGGCTGCACACCATGTGCGCAGCCGATGGCGATGGCCAGCATCCCGGCGCCTGGTGCGTCACCGGCTGCATGCTCTCCGCCGCCGGCTCGCTGGCCTGGGCCCACGACACGCTCTGGGCGCACGAGTCCTACGAGACGCTCTTCGCCGAGGCCGCCGGCGCTGCGCCCGGCTGCGCCGGCCTCGCCTTCCTGCCCTACCTCACCGGCGAGCGCTGCCCCTATCCGGATCCGCAGGCCCGCGCCGGCTGGATCGGCCTCACCGCCCGCCACACCCGGGCCGACATGGTCCGCGCCATCCTCGAGGGCGTCAGCTTCGGGATGGCCCAGATCCTCGAACTCGCCACGGACGCCGGCGTGGCCATCGACGAGGTCCGGACCAGCGGCGGCGGCGCCAGATCGCCCGAGTGGCGGGCAATCCTCGCAACCGCCCTCGGCCGCCCGGTGGTCCCGACGGACGCCCAGCAGGAGGGCGGCGCCTTCGGCGCAGCGCTGCTCGCCGGCGTCGGCGCGGGCGTCTGGCCCTCGGTCGCCGCCGCCTGCGACGCCACCGTCCGCACGCTGGAGCCCACCGAGCCGGATGCCGCCGCGGCAGAGGCGATGGGGCGCGCCCGCGCCGTGTACGATGGCCTCTACCTCGATCTGCGCGACCGCTTCGGGCAGATGGCCGAGGTCTGATCCCGAGGGAGACCCGCGACATGCCACTGCAGGATCTGCGCCCGCAGGCGACCCGGCGCACGCCCGATGAGATGATCGCCCATCTGCGCAGCTTCGAGCTGGAGCCGAGGTTCTCCGCGGGCATCTGGTACTTCTCTCCGGCAAACAGCCGCTTCCACGACAAGTACCAGCCGGAGCTGTCCATCGAGTGGCGCCTCGGCATGGCCGGCAAGCTCAAGGATCGCGGCCTCGCCGCGCTGGAAGCCCACTATCCCAACGAGATCAACGAGGAGAATCTCGATCTCTGGCGCGACTTCTGCAGCGACACCGGCATCCGCCTGCTCACGGTCATCCCGCTGCTGTTCTGGGACAAGCAGTTCGAGTGGGGCTCGCTGAGCAACCCGATCGCCGAGGTCCGCGAGGCCGCCATCACGCGCACGCGCCGCGCCCTGGAACTCAACCGGCAGCTCGATACCGACTTCGCAATCGTCTGGCCCGGCATCGACGGCTTCGAAAATCCGTTCGGGCTCGACCAGCGCGCCATGCGCGACCGTTTCGCGGATGGCCTCGCCGAGGCCATGGACGCGGTCCCGGGCGTGCGCATCGCCTTCGAGCCCAAGCCGTACGAGCCGCGCGGGCGCATCCTCTTCGGGCTCACGCCCGAGGGCGTGCTGCTGGGGCGCATGGTCGAGGAGCGCCTGCGGGCGCCCGACAACCGCAGCCTGCTCGATGACGGCCACAGGCTCATGTGCCTCAACCCGGAGGTCGGCCACGCGCTGATGGGCTTCGAGGATCTGTCCGGCGCCTTCAGTTGGCCGCTGTCGGAAGCGCGACTCGCGCACACGCACTGGAACAGCCAGCC
The DNA here is from genome assembly GCA_043101635.1 of Phycisphaerales bacterium JB039. Lineage (GTDB taxonomy): Bacteria > Planctomycetota > Phycisphaerae > Phycisphaerales > UBA1924 > CAYMJK01. The sequence goes on from JBICIE010000033.1 coordinate 21,639, forward strand.
GCTGGGCAACTACGACCAGGATCTCAACGCCGGCGTCATCAGCCCCGAGCAGATGGAGGCCGCGCTGTACACGCTGAAGATGCACGGGTACCGCGGCTACTTCGGCATCGACATCAACCCCGAGCGGATGGGCGTGGATGTCGCGATCGGCAACTCGATGGATGCCATCCGGGCCGCCTGCGACCGCATCAACGGCCTCGACCACGCCTCCATCATCGAGTCGCACGCCCGGCCGGATGAAGGCCGCGGCTGGCTGGAGGCCCACCTGATCCGGGCCCGCGCTTCCCGCCCGGAGAAGCTGCCGAAGCTGGTCCCGCTGCGGCGGGACTGAGACGGAAGACAGGAACGCAGAGGGCGCAGAGGGAGCGCAGAGGACGCAGAGGGGGGAGGGGGCAGAAGAGGCAGGAACCACAGATGGCACAGATGGGGCACTGATAGAGCTTCTACCTCACGGGTCCGGCAATGGCCCGCTCGAAACGGGGACGGGATGAAAGGGGTGGCGGTAGCCGCATTCAGGGCAGGTGGCGCACGGCTCAATCGGGCGACGAAGCTGGGCGGGCTTCAGAAGCTCATATCCGCACCGGATGCACTTGCCTCCGCGGATCGCCCGGCGTATTCGGCGCCGATCGCGCGCCACACACACCGAGAGGATGCCGACGACCGCGAGGAGCAGGAGTCCGCTCAACACAAGGAAGCTGATCAGCCTTGCGGACTGCAGCGCCAGCCCGTTGAAGAAGCTGGCGCCGAACAGGGCGCCGGCTGCGAGAAGGGCCGCCAGGAGCGCCGGTCGCATGAACGCGGCGCCGAGGATCGGCAGTCGCCTGGGCTCGTGGACCCACGCGACGGCGCCCCAGTCCGGATGTGTCGGCCGAAGCCGGGCAACGCGGCGACGCACTAGCTCCATCGAAACTGTCCGACGAGAGATTGCCCGGTAGCCCGCTACGGCGAGCAGGGCGCACGCGATCAACCCAAGCCCTGAGAGTGCGAGGCTCAACTGCGGCTGCGATCGGCCTAAAACCGCTGCCGCCAGCAGCAGGATGATGCAAGCCGTCAGCCATCGGCCGAGGCGTGGACCGCTGCGACTTCGAGACTGGCGCCCATATCGCCAGGCCCAGCCGTGCCAGCCGAAGAAGAAGGTGTTGAAGTCGTAGAAGGCAAGGCGCGCCCACGGACTTGACCGAATGAATGCACGTTTGCCTCGCATGTCGAGTGCCGTTCGCCCCTCCGATCACTTGGACACGCAGCGGGGGAGCCGCATGCGGGATCGTATCCGATCCACCGATGGCCACAGATGGGGCACGGATAGAGAAAGGCCCGGCGCTTCCGCCGGGCCCTCACTCGCTCATTCGCTGATTCGCTCAGCCGCTTCTGCATCGCGTGCTGCGAGCCGGGCGATCTCGGGCGCAATCGGCTCGCCGCATTCGGGGCAGACCGAGCCGGCGCCGGGCTCTCGCGGGGGACAGACGGGGTACTTGCAGTTGAGGCACCAGGGCGCCTTGCCGTATCGGCGAATGAACGTTCGGTCAGTGCGGATGAAGACCGCATGCCCCAACGGAATGAGAGCCGCGATGAAGAGCACCGTGAACGCGAGGCTGCAGAACATGGCCACTTCCGCGGCCGCGACTGCCCCTCCGAGGTACAGAAGCTGTGCCCGCCCGCGCTGCGGCCTGTTGCCACGTCGCAAGACCTCGCGGCACAACTCCCTCGGCCAACCCGTCTCGGCCTCGACCGTGCGCACGCTGCTGAGCCAGCGGGGGAGCCGCATGCGGGATCGTATCCGATCCACCGATGGCCACAGATGGGCCCCGGCGCACAAGAAAGGCCCGGCGCCATCGCCGGGCCCTCACTCGCTCATTCGCTGCTTCGCTCAGTCGCGTCTGCATCGCGGGCGGCGAGCCGGGCGATTCAGTGCTGCTAGAGGCTTCAGAACTCAGGATGATCAGAGCGGCAGGTCAGTCTCGCCCAAGGGCATCGTCCAGTCGAGCTTCAGCCTCAGCGGTATCCTGTCCGAGCTCTTTCGCGCGTCGCAGCCATTGGCGGCACTGAGTGCGTGCAACTCCGGCCCTGATCGCCGTCTCGACGAGCAGCAGGTACACCGGCCCAGGGTCGTCGCGGTCGAGCATCACTCTGACAATCGCGCCGCCTTCCTCATCGCGACCGGCGACTAGGCACCCCGCATACAGAATGGCAGCCCTTTCCCGGAACACCAGTGTTACCTTGGCGCGATCTTCGGCTGACCGCGATCGCATGCCGAGCCATCGATCGCGATCATCGAAACTGGCGGCGACGTCCCAAGCTGGGGATCTCAGCATCAAGCCAAGCTCATTCCAACGGGAGTACTTGAGCAATATGCGCTCAACGTCGGCGCCATAGAGGTTCGGCAGGTTGTCAGCGCCGACACCAGCGAGTTGGTCTGCGACATCCTCGTCCAGTCCGAGCGCGGCCGACAGCCAGATCCATGGCATGCTGGGATCGCCCGCCGGCGCGATCTCATCACGAAGTGCCAAGAGCTCGGCGCGCATCTCCCTAACCCTCTCCCGAGTCAGTTCCCGCAACAAGACCAAGTCCGCCGGATCAATGTCCGCGGCGGAGTCCCGCACGAGCAACTCCCATACCTGAAGAAGTGCGGCTCCAGCAACACCTCTGCCCGCCGAGACGGCAGCCCTTACGCTTTGCATTCTGTCCGCTATGGAAGTCATTGGAGTGCTGCCAAGACACTAGGTGCGTATCGCGCACAGGCGCCACTCGACCGTGCGCACGCTGCTGAGCCAGCCGGGGAGCCGCATGCGGGATCGTATCCGATCCACAGATGACCGCAGATGGGGCACGGATAGAAGAAATGCCCGGCGCTTCCGCCGGGCCCTCACTCGCTCATTCGCTGATTCGCTCACTCGCTTCTGCGCTGCGTGCGGCGAGCCGGGCGATCTCGGGCGCAATCGGCTCGCCGCATTCGGGGCAGATCGAGTACGAGCGTCCCTCGCGCGGCGGCGGGATCGGGTACTTGCACTTGAAGCACCAAGGCGCATCGAGGAATCGGTTCACGGCCCGGCGCATCACCATGGCTTGACTCGCGAGCAATAGGCCCACCCACGGCGCGGAAGTGATCACCCAGACCGCGACCCACACGGTGACATGGAAGACCCACTCAACAGCGGTCGCATCTTGCGGCAGCGGCGGCAGGAGCTCAGTGAGTAGATAGATGAAAGCCACCACGCTAGGTAGGGCGAGAGGCATGAGCACAAGAAACCAGAGAGCTAGGTTGCTCCGAAGCTGAAGAGCTCGGCCCACCTCGTCACACAGCGGCCGGGGCCAACCCGTCTTTGCCTGAAGCAGCCGGGCGCCCCCTGGTCTCGGCCAACCAAGCTCAGCGGTGAGCCAGCGAAGCGGCATGCGCAATCGTATCGATGCTACACAAGAAAGGTCCGGCGCTTTCGCCGGGCCCTCACTCGCTCATTCGCTGATTCGCGCAGTCGCTTCTGCGCTTCGGGCGGCGAGCCGGGCGATCTCGGGCGCAATCGGCTCGCCGCATTCGGGGCAGATCGAGCCGGCGCCGGGCTCGGGCGGGGGCTGGACCGGGTACTTGCACTTGAAGCACCACGGCGCGGCGAGGAATCGAGGCAGCCAGATCCGACGCATTTGGATGGCCTTCGCCAGTGCCAGAAGCGGCGCCACCCACACACCGCCCGCACCCACCACAAGTACCAGGCGCACTGCAAAGCGCAGCGCGCCGGCGGTAGGTTCTGCGCCGTACGAAGGCGCGGGCCATAGTGTCTCGGCAAGCTCGGCGCCAGCGCCCATGGCGATGGGCGATCCAAACACGATAATCAGCGCCAGCAGCGCGACTCGCGGGTCGGTGTTGCCCGGTCGGACACCAGGCGCGCCCTGCCGCGCCGAACGCCGTGCAAAGCGCTTGCACAACTCCCTCGGCCAACCCGTCTCGGCCTCGACCGTGCGCACGCTGCTGAGCCAGCGGGGGAGCCGCATGCGGGATCGTATCCGATCCACCGATGGCCACAGATGGGCCCCGGCGCACAAGAAAGGCCCGGCGCCTTCGCCGGGCCTCAACCCATCTTCCCCTCTGCGTTCTCTGCGCTGTCTCTGCGGCCTCTGCGTTCGGCCTTTCCGCCTCCCCTCACGCCGCGATCTGCAACCCGCTCCCGCTCTGGGCCTGGTTGCTGCCCGGCTTGCCGAGGTAGACGTTGACCGCGTCGCTGAACGGGCCGGTCTGGCCGCCGGCGAGCGACTGCAGCTGGTAGGCGACCTCGCTGGTGCCAACCGGCACGGTGGTGTCGGTGAACTGCTTGCCCTGCGTGTTGCCGATGATGCTGTAGGCGCCGTTGGCATTGAGCCGCCGGTAGATCACCGTGAACACCTGGGCGCCGGGCGCCGGCTGGGTGATGTCCCAGTCGATGATGATGTTGCCGCTGGCATCGAGGCTGGTCTTGACACCGCTCGGCGCTGCCGGCGCCGGGTAGGGCGTGGGGCTGGCCGGCGGCGGGATCTGGGCCGCCTCGTAGACATTGGGGTCGCCGCTGGTCTTGGCGAAGGCGCGGATGGCGTCGATGGCCGCAGCGCCGGCCTCCCGCATGGCGTCCGTCGCGTTGTAGTAGCCGGTCGTGCTCGCCTTCGACTGCGAGCGCACCGCTTCGACACTGACGAAAGCGGACCTTGCCTGCTGGGTCAGACCATTCAGGTTGGTGACGATTCCGCTGGTGAGGCCGATGGCCGCCGGGTCGTTGGCCCAGATGGCGACGTGCTGCTCGAAGTAGTTGATCTGCGCTTCGCGTGATGTCGGGATCGTGGGCATCGCTCGTGCTCCTGCTGCGCCCCGCTTCGGAAGCGCGCGGCGGGCTGCGGCGCCGGTCGCCCAGCGCGGCCGGCGGATGCGGAGATATCGGGGCGCCCGGCGGCCGGCTTTATCGCCCGTGCGAAAAAACACGCAGCAAAGAAGCTGAACGCAGAGGGCGCAGAGGCGGAACGCAGAGGACGCGGAGGGAGCGGGAAGATGAGTCGCGCAGTGGGCGCAGACGGCCCGTCGCGATGCGCGCTGGCGGGCGAGAACGCCGGCGCCGAGCCGAAAGACGGCCGGCGCCTCCTGCCGTGCGGCGGCCGCAGCGCAGCGGCTGCGCCCTGGTTATCGCCCGCACAGCCCGGGTTATCGCCCGTCAAAGATCGTTTTTGGCGCGCCGAACACGATGTTGTGCGCGCCGAAAACTGTCTTCGGCGCGCCGAACACGATGTTGGGCGCGCCAAAGACTCCACTCGGCGCGCCGAAAGCCATCTTCAGCGCGCCCAACACGATCTTGTGCGCGCCGAAAACTCTGCTCGGCGCGCCGAAAACCCTGTTGTGCGCGCCGAAAACGAGGTTGGAAGGGCCAAAGACGATGTTGGAGCGCGGGCGCCCGGCAGGGGCGGAGGGATCGCCGCGCTGCCCGATCCGCCGCCCCCGCCTGCGGGGGCGAAGCGCTTTGCCCCGGGC
>JBICIE010000034.1:0-7137 GCA_043101635.1 Phycisphaerales bacterium JB039
CCGCTCGAGCAGCTTCGCTGTCCGCGGCCCACCCAGATCGGCCATCATCGCATCCAGCAGCCCCGCATCCTGATTCCGTCGCTCAGCCATCACGCGCCTCCTGTGCGACAAACATCGTCGCTCACAAAAGATTCGCCTGAACAGCCGGCCCGGTTGCGCCCAATTATTCAGAGGACTCAATAGAGAATAGAGAATAGAGAATAGAGAACAGAGAATGGAGAATAGGGGTCGGAGGTCGGAGGCTGTTTTCTCTGCTCTCTATTCTCTGCGCTCTATTCTCCTCCTCAGTACGGATACCGCGGGCTGTTGACCCAGCCCCAGGGCTTGCCGCCGCCGTCGATCTGGAACCAGTAGTCGGAGCGCGGGTTGACCATGATGTAGAGGTCGTTGGCCTCGAAGTCGTCATCTTCCTGGATGATCTCGCCCTGGGTTCCCTTGGGGCTCTTGAACAGCTCGCTGGAGGTATCGAGGTAGACGACGTTGCCGCCCTTGAAGTGGCGGTCGGTGATCTGGTCGCGGTTGCCCCAGAGGCCGTCGACGTAGACCTCGTTGTACCAGGGCGTGGACTCTTCGACGTAGACGGGCAGGCCGGGCATGCGGGTGAGGACATCGGCCCGGCGCACCGGGACGCGCGTCGTGGCGGCGCGGCCGGTGATGTAGGCGACCTGAGCTTCGAGGCCGAGGCGGGCGCCGCGGATCTGCGACATCATGGTGTAGTCGAAGTCGAGTTCGCGCCAGCGGTAGACGACTGATTTCTTTGCGCCATCGGTGGTGCGCCGGCGGTTCTTGGGGCAGGCGCCGATCTCATCGGCGTTGGAGACATACTGGTACATGACGCCGGGCTCGCAGGTTTCGATGGGGGCCCAGCAGTCGGGCAGGCGCCCCCACTGCTCCGGCGGCCAGAGCACATCCTTCCACTCGTTGGCGTAGAGCGTGAAGGCAACGCCGAACTGTCGGAGGTTGGACTGGCAGACGGTGGTCCAGCCGGTCTCTCGGGCCTTGCCGAGGCCCGGGAGCAGAATGCCGATGAGCAGGGCGATGATGGCGATGACCACGAGCAGCTCGATGAGCGTGAATCCGCGCCTGCGCAAGGTGTGTTGCATGCCGGCCTCCCTGGTGGCGTCCAGCCCCAGCATAGCGGATGAGCGGGCTGTTGCAAGCGGCTATTCGCCGCGCCGGTTGCCGACGGCGATCATGCCGAGCAGTTCGGGCTCGCCGGTGAACTGGGAGATGGTCTCGAGTTCTGCCAGGACGAGCAGATCGGGGATCTCGGTGGCGAAGAAGCCGCCGGGCTTGAAACGGTCCGAGTTTTCATCGGCGAATCGGCCGAGGTCGAGCGTGATGGTCTGGCCGACGGCGAGGCCGTCGATGGGATAGCTGAAACGGCTGTTGAGCCAGATGGTCGAGGGGCCGAAGGCCCGGGCCGTGCTGTTGGTGAGGGTGATCTCGGGGCCCTGGCGGATGACCTGGATGTTGAGCGTCTCGGCCCGGGAGAGCCGGACCGGGTAGGGGCGGGCGTAGTCGACCCTGGACGGAGCGGCGTTGCAGCCGGCCAGAGCGGCGGCTGCGAGCAGGAGCGGTGCGATGCGGGGTGGGGCGGGCATCGGCTTCGAATATAGTCCCCGGTGAGCTGCGCCAGCGGCAATGCAACGGCCCCGGTCCCGGCGATCGCGCCGGGGGCGGAGGCGATCGATGTCCGAGCCGCGGCGGCGCGGATCGGCGAGCGGTGCGCGCGCGTGGGAGCGCCCGATGCGCGGCTGGGGCGGCTGGTTCCGGGGTTCGACGCCCCGTTCTTTCAGGCGGGGCTGGCGGGGTATTCGGACGCGGCGATGCGGATCATCGCCCGGCGGCACGGGTGCCCGTTCTGCGTGACCGAGGCGCTGCTGGACCGGACGATCCTGGCGGGCGGGCGGGGGTTTGCCAAGGCGGATCTGGGCGAGTTGTGCGATAACGTGCCGGGCGGCGTGGAGGATCAGCCGCTGGCGGGGCAGATCATGGGGTCGGAGCCGGCCGAGATGGCTGCCGCGGCGCTGAAGATGGTCGAGCAGGTGGCGCGCCCGGAGCGTGAGTACCGGCGCATGGCGTATGGGGGGGACCTGGCGCCGCACGGTCAGATGGCGCTGCGGCTGCCGGGTGGGGAGCAGGTGGGGGGGAGGAGAGACGAAGAGACTGAGAGACGAAGAGACGGTGTGCGGCATGCGAACGACGATGCGCCCCCCGAATCGGCGCACTTTGTCTCTCAGTCTCTCCGTTGCTCCGTCTCGCCTGCGTCCTTCTCGACCATCGACATCAACCTTGCCTGCCCGGTGAAGAAGATCAAGAGCAAGGCGCGCGGGGGGCACTGGCTGGCGGCGCCGGCGGGGGCGATCCGGATTCTGGAGGCGGTGCGCGAGGCGCTGCCGGCGGAAGTTCCGGTGACGGTGAAGATGCGCCGGGCGTTCGATGACACGCCGGAGATGATCGAGGGATTCTGGCGGATCTTTGACGCGGCGTATGACATGGGCTGCGCGTGGGTGACGGTACACGGGCGCACGGTGCAGCAGAAGTACGTGGGTCCGAGCCGGTGGGACCTGCTGCGCGAGATCGCACAGGCGCGGCCGGAGCGGATGGTGTTCGGATCCGGCGATGTGTGGGGCGCTGGCGACATCTTCCGGATGATCGAGTACACAGGGGTGACGGGGGTGAGCGTGGCGCGGGGGTGCATCGGCGATCCGTGGATCTTCCGGCAGGCGCGGGACCTGATGGCCGGGCGCGAGCCGGCCGAGCCGACGCTGGCGGAGCAGCGGGAGGTGCTGGAGCAGCACTTTGAGCTTGCGCTGGCGGTGAACGCCGGCGCGAGAGAGCCGGAAGCGCTGACAGCGCGGATGATGCGGAAGTTTGGGATCCGGTTCGCTGCGCGGCATCCGCGTGCGGAGGATGTGCGCCGGCGTTTTGTGGCGGTGCGCTCGCTGGAGGAGTGGCGCGGGGTGCTGGAGGAGTTCTACACACCATGCGGGTGATGCTGACCAACGATGATGGGATCCGGGCGCCGGGGCTGGACGCCCTGTACCGCGCGATTCTGGATGAGGCGGGCGAGATGGGCGGGCCGCTTGCCGCGGCGGGCGCATCGGGGCCGGACGCGGTGACGGATCTTGCCGTGATGGCGCCGCTGACGGTGCAGAGCGCCACCAGCCATGGCGTGACGTTTCACGAGCCGCTGATGGTGCGGCCGGAGAAGCTGGAATCGGGCGCAACCGGCGACGCGATCGACGGGCGACCGGCGGACTGCGTGAAGCTGGCGCTGTCGACCTTGTGGCCGGAGCGGTTCGGCGCTGGCAGCCGCCCGGACCTTGTCATCAGCGGGATGAACGCGGGGGCGAACTGCGGGATCAACGTGATCTACTCGGGGACGGTGGCCGCGGCGATCGAGGCGGCGTTTCTTGGGGTACCGGCGATCGCGGTGAGCCTGCACATCGGAGAGGCCGAGCCGGACTTCGATGGCGCGGCGCGGCACGGGCGGGCAGCGCTGGAGTTCATCCTGGCGCGGGGGCTGCCGCAGCAGCACGCGTGTCTGAGCGTGAACCTGCCGATTACGAGCCTGGCGCCCGATGAGCCGGACATCGTGATCTGCCCGATGAACACGCACGGGCTGATCGACCGCTACGAGGCACGCACCAGCCCGATGGGGCAGCGGTACTACTGGGCCAGCGGGCACGGGCTGGACTTTCACGCCCGCGACAAGGGAACGGATGTGGACTTCCTGTTCCAGCGCAAGATCACGATCACGCCGCTGAAGTACGACCTGACGGATGCGGATGCGATGGGGCGCTGGCGCGCATGAGTCTGCGCCTCTGGACGCTTCAGCGCCCGTGCATCGCTGATGCGCTTGCTGAGCGTGGCCAGGTCTTCGCGGCGGACCCCGAGGATCCATCCGATCGATCTGACTCGGGGGCCCCGGCACACCGCTGGATCGCCGCCCAACTTGCGCACAGGCTCAAGGCCACGGAGATTCGCGTACCGTTCTGGGCGTGGGACATGCGTCGGTGTCCGCGGTTGAACCAACTTCATGTCGCGAACTCATCGCTCATCCGTATTGAACTCGAGGCGCCTCGTGAACTCGTTCTCCTCTCACAGTTCCACCTTTGGGAGCATGCGTTGTGCGGCGCCTACATCGCCGCGGACAAGGACGACGAGGATCGGCTTGAGGGGCTCGATGAGCGCGGCGAACTGACCGAGGAGATCGTCAACGGCACGTGGGCTCGCGCGCTCGATCTCGAGTTTGGCGCCGAGGCGCACTGGGGCCCGGCGCGAAGCCGTTGGATCCAGGCGTGCCTGCCATATCTCGATCAGAGCTGGGTTGTCTCGATCCGGCGCGTTCATCAGATCCGTCTTGGGGGCACAGTTCGCTCCATGGCACTGAGCTGGACCACGGCGCACCGCTGTGAGAACGCTCGCAAATGAACAGCCCGCCGGCGTATGCGCGGCGGGCCGCTCTCCTCCGGTTGTGAGCGCCGGGCTCAGCAGCCCCTGGCGAACTCGTTCTGGAAGGCGAGGAAGTCGAAGAAGTCGAGCAGGCCGTCACGGGTGAAGTCGGCATCGGTGTCGCCGATGGCGAACATGTTCTGGAACTCGAGGAAGTCGAAGAAGTCCAGGGTTCCGTCGGCATTGACATCCGCCAGGCACTGCGGCGTCCCGGGGCCGGTGTCCGGCGGGAGGATGTTGATGTCATCTTCGCCGGCCATTGTGGCCTCGTCGAAGTTGGTGCGGCTGCGGGCGATGCGGAACAGGCGGCCGGTCTCGGTTCCGTCGAAGAGGCCGCTGCGACGGGCCCGCCAGCCGCCGGCGCCATCCGGCTCGAACTCGCGAACCTTGCCGCCATCAACGAGGACGATGCGGCCGCGGTCGTCGAACTGGAGGGCTTCTGGCGCCAGGACGCCGGGCAGATCGACGGTCGTGGGAGGCAGATAGCGGCCGGTGGCGGGCTCGCGGGTGAGGCGGCTGAGGGTGCGCCCGGTGCGACTGGTGACCCACTCTGACCCGTCGATGGGATTGACGGTGACCGACCCGTCGCCGAGCAGGAAGACCTCGGTGGGCAGAAAGTCGCTTCGCCGGATGCCGAGGTCCCGTTGGATGCGCATGAGGCTGCGCTCGGTGACGCTGAGGACGACGAGTTCGTCGGTGGCGTCGTCGTAGTGCAGGGCCTCGGGCGGGATGGGGGGCGTGAGCTCGTCGATGCGCTCGTACTGGTCCGGCGCGGTCAGGCCGTACTTGTGGATGGATGCGCCGCTGACGACGTAGACGCAGCCGTCGCGTCCCGTGACCATCCCCTTCGGCGAGGCGACGGAGGCGATCTCCGTGACGGATTCGTCCATGAAGTCCACGTGCCAGAGCTTGCCGGGGTTGCGCCCGTCGGCCTCGGTCAGGACGAAGGCGGTGGTCGGGAGCAGGCCGTAGTCGAAGGCGACCATCGGTCGGGTGGTCGGCAGCTTGATCCGGATCTTCGGGGGCGGACCGGGATCGGACGTGGGCGTCTTGGGGATGACGAAGCTGATGTCCTGGGTGAAGGCGTCGCTGGTGAGGCCGTAGAGTGGGAAGATGGCGTGGAATCCGTCCAGGAAGCCACCGTTGTAGAGCTTGAACTTCCACATGGTGCGCGGGAAGTGAACCGGCTCGCTCTTGCGCTTGAAGAGCGCGAAGGTCTTCTCCATTTCCGAAATGGAACTCGTGAAGGGTCCCTGGCCGGAGAGGACGCTGTCGTTGGCGGGGTCGTTGTAGGCAAGCAGCATGTTGCCGGAGCAGATGTTGAAGCCGCCCCACATCGTGACGAGATGCCCACCGGTGCGGGTCCACTTGCCGGGGGAGACTTCGTCGTACCAGCCAATGTTCGGCATGATAATGGCGCCGGCCTTCATCATGTTGCTCATCTTGTGCGGATCGACGCCGACGAACGTGGACGCATAGACGTCCATCAGCGCCAGCCCGTTCTGCGGCTGAATCACGTCCAGGTAGATTTTGACGGCGGGGATCCACTTGCCGCCCTTGGTGCCCTTGGTGGCGCTGGTACCCATGAGGATGGCCAGTTCCTGGATGCGCGTGCTGGTGAAGTCGTACATGGCGCTGTCTTTGCGGGTCCAGTCCTTGGGGCCGTCCATCGCCCCGGCGTAGCCGTTGTTGGCGAGGTAGGCGAGGGCGTTGGCGGTGGCGGTGGGGACGCAGTACATCTTGCCGTCGTTGGGGAACGCGCTGCGGCGCTGGTCGAAATCGGGTATCGCGAGGCGGTAGATTGTGCACTGGGCGGCCGCCGGTCCCGCCGCGGCGCTGATGGCGAGGGCGGCTGCGCCGGTCCGGATGATGCTGCTCTGGCTCATGTTCCGCTCCTTGCCCGGTGGGGCGCCGTGGGTTCTGGTACACTGGCCGGACGTCCGGCCGCGGGGCCGGCTTGGCGGTCCCGACCTGAACGCGGAATCGAGAACGGAATTGGCTGAAGATTCTGGAAGATTGTCCGGGGAGCCCGCGCGACAGGAGGTGACCCAACTCTTGGACGCGATCGACCGCGGCGAGGCGGGGGCCGCCGAAGATCTGCTGCCACTGGTGTACGAGGAGCTGCGCCGGCTGGCTCAGGCCCATCTCGGGCGGGAGCCGGGCGCCGGGGCAGGGCAGACGCTGCAAGCAACCGAGTTGGTCCATGAAGCCTACCTGCGCCTGGTCGGGCCGGCGACGAAGGGCTCCGATGGGGGCTGGCGCGGGAGGGGGCATTTCTTTGCGACGGCGGCCAGGGCCATGCGCCGGATTCTGGTGGACCGGGCCCGGGCCCGGGGGGCCCAGAAGCGTGGGGGCGATCGCGAGCGGGTCGGGCTGGACGCCGCGGCGGACGAGCTGGGCCGGGCGACGCCGATCGAGGCATCCGGCCCGGTGGACCTGCTGGCGCTGGACCAGGCCCTGGCGGAGCTGGAGGCCCGCGAGCCGCGTCAGGCGGAGGTGGTGCTGCTGCGGTACTTTGCGGGGCTGACGATCGAGCAGAGCGCGGCGTCGCTGGGGGTCTCGCCGGCGACGGTGAAGGCGGACTGGGCGTACGCCCGTGCGTGGCTGCGCCGCGCGATGGCGGAGGCCGGGGCGTGAGCGACTCAGTGGCGCCGGGCGGATCGGCCGGGTCGCGGG
>JBICIE010000035.1:0-18854 GCA_043101635.1 Phycisphaerales bacterium JB039
GTCAACTTCTACAACGCCTGCGTCTTCGCGGCCGAACTCGATCACTTCACCGGGCGCGACATGGTCGCCATCGCCTACGCGTGGCCGACGCACCAGGACATCCTGCCATACCTGTTCGGCGAGGATGTCGACCGGGCCTACGAGTCGGCGCATCAGTTCGCGGCCCTGCTGCGCATGCTCGCCGAGCGCACCACGGCCGAGCGCATCAACATCATCTGCTGGAGCGCCGGCGGGCGCGTCGTCTCCCTCGCCCTTGATGAGCTGGACCGCTACGAGCGGTCGCACGGGTTCGATCCGGCGTCGCTCCGCCTCGGCGCCGCCATCTTCGCAGCGCCGGATGTCCCGGCCCACCGTTTTCTCGAGCGCCTGCCGGGAATCCACGATGTCGTCGAGCGCATCATCATCACCGCTTCCGACAACGATGTCGCCCTGGAGAAGGCGGCGGAGTTCATGGGCGGTGACATGCGCATGGGGCTGATCGATGACAGCCTCGATCCTGATGCGCTGGCCGATCTGGATCGCTTCGACCACATCGAACTGGTCGATGTTTCCTACGACAAGGACCAGCGCGGTTTCGACATCGACGGCCATCGCTACTGGTTCCGTCATCCATGGGTCGCCAGCGACGTCGTGCTCGTCACCCGAACCCGTCTGCCGGCCGACCAGCGCGGCCTGGAACGCTCGCACATCGACCGCGTGTGGTTCCTGCCGGCCGATTACCCGGATCGCGTGCGCACCGCCGCCCGCGAGGCGCTGGGCGACTCTTGGGCCGCCGAGGGTCGCGCACCCCGCGGAGATTGACGGCGCCGCCCTACTATCGGGCAAGGCGACCGAAGACGGCCGCACCCAGGGCCGGGCTGAGGGATTCGAACCCCCGGCCGGCACGCACCGACGTGACTCGGTTCCAGGGCGCGCGATCGCTGGGGGCGCCGGCAGATGGTATAGTGAAGCCAGAACTGGAGGGATCTTCCAATGAGACGAACGTTCCGATCCGCGCTCCTTACTGCACTGCTCGTGACCGGCGTCGCGGTCACGGCCGGGTACACGCAGCAGCAACAGCAGCAGCCAGCGCAGGCGGCGGTGAAGATGGTCAAGCTGCCGGTGGAACTGCCATCGGTCGGCGATGTGGACCGCGCGGCTCGGTGGCAGTTCGGCCGGATCGATCAGATCACGGCGCGTGGCGCTGACGAACTCACGATCCGTGTCCGTACCGAGGCGGCGCAGGATATCGACCTGACGATCTCGCGGGCGCCGTTCGTCGCCCTTGCGCAGGCGAGCGGCTGGATCTCCGAGAACCCGCAGAACGTGACGGGGCGCAGCGAGTACGCCGAGCGCCTGCTGGCCTTCGGGCTCGACGATGGTGGCCGCGTCGTCGCCGCGATCAGCATGGAGCCGTTCGACCGGAATCGCGCGAGGCTCCGCCGGGCCATCTGCCGCTGATGGCGAGCACGCGGGTGTGCATCAGGGCGCAGGCTCGAACTGCTCGGGCTGCGGCGCAGGCCAGTCAAAGCCCTCGAACGGGAAGAAGACCGGCGCCAGCGCGAGCGTGAGCAGCCACGTCAGCGCCAGCAGCGGCGCCCCCGCCCTGATGAAGTCGATGAACCGGTATCGGCCCGGCTCGACGACGAGGGTCACGACGGGCGTTGACACCGGCGTCGAGTACGCCGCCGACGCCGCGATGAGCACCGCAACGGCGAACGGATAGGGCGAGACATCCAGCGCCCGGGCGGCGTAGATGGCGATCGGCGCCACCAGGACCGCCGCCGCGGTGTTCGAGAGTATCAGCCCGAACGCCGCCGTCAGCAGGAAGATCGCGGTGAGCATCAGCCGCGGCCCGCCATCTGCGAACAGGCGCATCAGCACGTCGACGATGAGTTGAATCCCGCCGGTGACTTCCAGGGCGTCAGCCAGCGGCAGCATGCCGGCGACCAGCACGATGCTGCTCCAGTGTATGGAGCGATACGCATGGTCCATGCCCAGACAACCGGTGAAGACCGCCGCAAGCAAGGCCATGATCACCGCCGCCACGAGCGGCACAATGTTGAAGACGACGAGCAGGACCATCGCGACGAGGATGATCAGAGCGGCGGGCATGCGCCGGTGGGCCGCGACGACCTCGGCCCGCTCTCTCGGCAACTCGGTGACGATGAAGTCATGGTTGTGCGACTGGAGTCGATCGATCCGGGACCAGGGCCCGACGACCAGAAGGCTGTCGCCGGGCCGCAGCGGCGCATCTTCGAAGTCCGGGACCACGTTGCCGGCGTGGCGCAGGCCGAGGGCGTGCAGCCCGAAGGCGCTGCGAAACTTGATCTCCCGCACCGATTTGCCGATCAGGCGCGACTCGGGGTGGATGAGCACCGCGGCGCTGCCCTGCTCCCACCGCCACCGCTGGCGCTCCCGCGGGCCCATGGACACCGGCTCGAGATCAAACTCGGCGACAAGCCGGCGCAGCGCCTGGTCATCGCCGACGAGCAGAAGAATGTCGCCCGCCCGCATTTCCGATTCGCCGCCGGGCGCCAGCAGCCGATCGTCCGCCGGGCCGCGGGATCGCATGATCCCGATGACACGGGCCGCGAGGTCGCCCCTGAAGTTCGCAGCGGCGATCGTCTTGCCCGCCAGCGGCGAGCCGGCCCCGATCCGCAGCGCGCCGATGCGTTCTGCAACGTGAAAGTCCGCGAGCAGTTCCTCGATGCGCCGGGCGCCGGATTCCGGAGTCGCCGGCTGCAGGGAGCCTGGCAGCAGCCACCGGCCGAGCGCCGCGAAATACACGATGGCGACGACAAGCACACCCAGCCCGATGGGCGTGAAGCTGAAGAACCCGAACCCCTCCATCCCCTGGGCCTTGAGTTCCTCGGAGACAACCAGGTTGGGCGCCGTGGCGATCAGCGTCAGCATGCCGCTGATCAGCGCCGCATACGAGACCGGTATCAGCAGGCGCTGGGGGCTGATGCGCGCCTCGGCGGCGATCCGCAGCACGATGGGAATGAAGATGGCCACGATGGCCGTGGAACTCATGACGGCGCCGAGCATTGCCGCAGCCGCCATGATGAGCACCAGCAGACGCCGCTCGCTCGATCCGCCCTTCTTCAGGATCAGATCGCCGACGGCGCGAGCGACGCCGGTGCGGTCCAGCATCTCGCCGACGACCAGCAGGGCCGCAACGAGTATGACAACCGGGCTGCCGAAGCCGGCCAGCGCCCTGGCGGGCGTCAGGATGCCGCTGACGATGAGCGCCAGCATCACGAGCAGCGCGATGATATCGAAGCGCACGCGATTGCTCGCCATGAGCGCGGCGGCAGCGCCGATGATCGCGAAGACCAGAGCCAGTTGGCCGTTCATTGCTAGTCCCGCGGCACGCCCATCAGCGGCGCCACCGCCCTGCCGTTACTCCGCAATCAGGGCCCCTGGCACGGCCTCATAGGGATCGGCGTGCTCAACTTCCACATCGCGACGCTTCGTCCCGGGCAGGACCTCGAAGCGCGGGTCGAAGTCGACCATGGTGGCCGCCAGCTTGCCCAGGACACTCACATCGCCGTCGACCTGGCACGTGCCGTCGGCGATCTGCGCCTCCAGGGTCTTGATACCCAGCATGGTCTTCTCGAGGTCCGAGCGGTCGATGGTGAGTGTGAGGTCGGGGTCGTCGGCGAGGAACCCCTCGATGCTCGTGAGCGTCGCGTTCCCCAGCTCGATGGCGAACTTCTCACCGTTGTCCGGCGTGATCAGGTTGATCTTGAACTCCATGCCCTCAGCCTTCCGGCTGTCCATCCGGATCGCCAGGAAGTTGAGGAACAGCTCGGTGGACATGGCGCGGATGACGTCGGGGCTGGTGGACGACTGCGCCTCGCCCGCCGGGATACCAGACCGCAGCTCGTACGCGCCCGCGAGGAAGCTGTTGCGAAGACCCGGGTTCTCCTGCTGATAGCCGATCTGCTCCCAGACGTCGGCGAGCAGATCCTTGGCCTCCTGGTTGTCCGGCTCGGCGTGCACCAGCTGGTTGAGGATCTCCTGGGCGTGGCGGTACTCGCCGCGCTCGTGGAGCTCGCCCGCCCTGGCCATGATCCGCGAGGCGCCGCCCATCATCTCGACGTACAGGGGCGCCGACTCCTCCGGCGAGAGCGGGATGAGGGTGGCGGGGTTGCAGTCCCAGAATCCGAGGAACCGCTGGACGACGCCGCGGCTGTTGTGCTCGGGCGACCCGTGATAGCCGCGCGTGTGCCACTGCTGCTGCAGCCCCTCGGACAGACGGTAAACGTTGTGGATCTGGTTGATCGTGACGCCCTGGTTGGCGTAGTGCAGCGACTGGTTGTTCATGTGGGCGTACAGGTCACGCTGGCCCCGCAGGACCTCCTGGATCCGCTCGTTGCCCCAGCGCGGGAAGTGGTGGGAGGCGAAGAGCACCTCGGCCTTCCTGCCGAAGAGGTACAAAGCCTGGTTGATGTACTGCGACCACCGGAGGGCGTTGCGGACGGGCGCGCCGCGCAGCGTGTAGATGTTGTGCAGCGTCGAGGTGACGTTCTCGGCCATCCACAGCGCCTTGTGCTCCGGGAAGTAGGTGTTCATCTCCGCGGGCGCCTCGGTGTTCGGCGTGTTCTGGAACACCATCTCGACCCCGTCCACCGTGAGATATTCGACGTCGTCCTCGATGATCCGGGTCGGGGGCACCAGGGTGAGTTCGCCGTTGGACACGTTCTGCCCGAGGCCCTGACCCGCGTGGCCGTAGGGGCTCGCGGGCAGCAGGATGCCGTACTGGTAGAACAGACGGCGATTCATGGCGTTGCCGGCGTAGACGTTCTCGGAGACCAGGTGCTGCATGAAGTCGCGCGGCGCGATGACCGGGACACGTCCGGACCGCACCGCCACCTCATCGACGACGCCGCGCACGCCGCCCCAGTGATCGACGTGGCTGTGGGAGTAGATCACCCCGGTGATCGGCAGCCCTTCGCCGATGTGCTCCTGGAAGAGTTCAAGCGCCGCGCGGGCGACCTCCGCGGTGGTCAGCGGGTCGATCACGATCCAGCCGGTCTTGCCGCGAACGAACGAGATGTCCGAGAGGTCCAGGCCCCGCACCTGGTAGATGCCAGGGACCACCTCGTACAGCCCGTAGTTCATGTTGAGCCGGGACTGCCGCATCAGCGACGGGTGGATGCTGTCAAAGTCGTCCCGCTCGTTGAGAAACTGGTAGCGCTCCATGTCCCAGGCGACATGGCCGGCGTCCGCCATGATCTTGAGGTCCTTCATCGGGGCGATGAAGCCGCGCTGCTGCTCCTCGAAGTCCCGGCGATCGGCAAACGGCAGTGTCTGGCGCGCCTTGCGCAGCGCCTCGAGCGTGTGCCGCGAAGGCGCTTTGCCCTTGGGGTGGAAGTGGCCGGCAGGCGGAGCGGCGCTGTGCAGCGCCGGGCCGGTCTCAGCCAGCGCGACATGACGGGCGACGGCGAACGCGGCGCCCACCGCGGGAACACTCTGAATGAACTGGCGACGGGTGGTCACGAGATGCTCCTTTGGCCCCGACTGCGCCAATCGTATCTCAATTGCACACTGTGCCGCAGCGCCGCGCACCGGGCCGGCCGGCCCCGTGGCCTGCAGCCCGGCAGTGGTTGCGCATTGCCCCGCCACGATCCGACGACCCGGAGCATCGCATACGCAAAACCTGGTATTCATTTGCAAAACCGACCTCGAGCGGCGACAGGCGCCCCGGCCAGCGGGCCCCTGCCGCGCTCAGTGCGCACTGGCGCCGCCCCGCCGGCGCTGGTCGCACCCACCCAGCCGCCGGACGAGGTTGATCGCCCGGCATCCACGAGCCGGCGCCGCCCGCAGCCGGACCACGGCGCTGTGGGGCGCCCTCGATCCGCGACGCCTGCGCCCAGGCGCCGGGCGGGCGAGCGCGGGATCAACCGGATGCGACCACGGCGTACGATCATCGACAGGGGC
Organism: Phycisphaerales bacterium JB039; assembly: GCA_043101635.1. GTDB lineage: Bacteria > Planctomycetota > Phycisphaerae > Phycisphaerales > UBA1924 > CAYMJK01. The sequence goes on from JBICIE010000035.1 coordinate 5,929, forward strand.
GAGACGAATGGGGGCGCCTCGGGAGCGTGTGTCGATGCTGATGCGCAGCAATCACTGGGTCGCGTGGGTAGGACTGCTGCTCGCGCAGGCGCTAGGCGGCTGCGCTGCGCCGCCGAGCATCGTCCCGCGGACTGGCCAGGTCATCGGCCCAGGCCGGGTCCCCGTCGAGGCGATCGGCACGATGCTGATCAGCGCTGCAGATGAGCACGTCGTGCGTCTGCAGGAAGCTGGCGACACGGCCATCGCCCAGGCCCCCAGCACCGAACTGAGGGCGCGGCTCAACCGGGCCAGCCTGCTCAACGCCCACGCTACCTACAAGATCGTCATCGGACCCAATCCGATGACGGGCCTGCTTGACCTGCTGGTCATGACCTCCCTGCAGACCGAGGCGATCCGGCGCGCTGCCATCGATCCCACCCTGACCGAGGCGCAGCGGCAGGCGCCCGAGTCATACGCGGTCGACGATGCGCAGTTGCAGGCGCTGCTGACCGAGGACCAGCGGACCTTCCTCATCGCCTTTGAGGACAGCCAGCGCAATGTCCGGGCGGTCGCCGCGCAGGTCTTCTGGCCCGAGCAGCTCGAGGTTGTCGATGGGCTGATCGAGGAGTGGTGGCTGCGCAACCCGGCTCGCCGGTTCGTTTCGCACGTGCGCCTGCAGGATTTCGCGAGCTACCGGGCCGCGTCGGTGGGCGCCGGGTCCGGCCGATCCGGCAGCATTTTCACGCTGCTGCGACTGGATCCGCTCGCCAGCCTCGATCCCACGACGCGCGAACTGGCCGAGACCCGCATGCTCGCCGAGCGCGTGATGTTCCAGATCCAGCGCGCCCCCAACCTTCTGTCCATGTACGCCAAGGACCTGCTGTACGAGACCGTCTCGATCGAGGAGATCGAGGCCCTGCAGGCGGAGTTCGCCGCGACGCGCATAGCGCTGCTGGACATCGTCGAGATCGCCGAGCGTCTGCCCGCGGACATCCAGACCGAGCGGACTGCCGCCATCGAGCAGGTCGAGGCGTGGATCGCAACCGAGCGGGACGCCGCCATCACGCAGGTCGCCGAGAGCGTTGCCACGGAGCGGTCCGCGGCAATCGAGCAGCTCGAGCAGTGGATCGCCGGCGAGCGGCAGACCTCGATCGAACAGATCGCGGCCGCCGTCGCCGCCGAGCGGGAGGCGACGCTCGAGCAGCTTGCGATGTGGCTAGACGTCGAGCGGTCCACCACGATCACCGAGGTGGAAGATGCGATCGTGCGCCGCACAGCCGATCTGCGCACGGCCGCCAGCAGCGCGCCGGAGCCGCTTGACATCACCGTGAAGCGCCTGATCGACTATCTCTTCTGGCGATGCGCGCAGCTCGTCGGCGTCATCCTCGCCGGCGCGGTCATCGCCGCACTGCTTGTCAGACTGATCGGGCAGCGGCTGACGCGGCGGGGGAGAGCCGTTGCGGCCTAGCCAGGTGGCATGGAGATGAGCCGGGCCGACCAGACCACGACCCCGGCAGGAAGTCGCCGGCTCGCTCCGCTCTGGGCGCTCGGCGAGGGCCTCCGGCTCATCCGCCGCAATGTCCGCGAGGCCCTGCTGTACTTCCTTGCCATCGAGCTGGCCACGATCATCGTCGTGTCCCCTCTCATCACCTGGGCGCTGTACCGGCTCCTGGCGCTGACCGGCGAACCGGTGCGCCTGAACTACGGCCTCCTGGATCTCCTCCTCGAACCGAGGCTCCTGATCGGCGTGCTCTGGCTGCCCGTGCTGGCCTGGATCGCCATGCTCAACACGGGTGGCCTGGTCGCGATGACCGCCCGTGGCCACCAGCAAGTCCGGCTGTCCGTCGGCGCCGCGTTCGCCCACACCCTGCGCTGTCTGGCGCTGGTGCGCGGCGCGGCGCTGCTGAAAGCGGCCGCGTACTTCGCCCTGATCCTCCCGGGCGTTGGAGCCCTGGCGGCCGCCATCGTTTCCGGCGCGCTGCTCGGCCTTCCGGACAGCGCGCTGTTCGAGATCATCCCCGCTTCGGCCCCGCTCGTCCTGGCGCTCGTCGTGCTCGGGGCGATCAGCGCTGCGCTGGCGCTGTGGCTGACGGTCCGCTGGTGTTTCGTGTTTCATGGGGTGGTCGTCGACGGCCTTGCCCTTGGGCCGGCCTTTGCGCGCAGCGCCGCGCTCGGACGAGGACGGCGCCGGCCCTTGCTGCTCCTCATCGTCGGCGCAGCGCTGGTGGTCGCGGCGACGCTTGGTCTGGGCGCCGGGCTCCTGGCGCTTCTCAATGGCCTGGTCATGCGGCTTGCCGGCGGCGTGTCGACATCCTCGCTGACCTGGATCGGCGCCCTGCTGGTCGCGGTCAACGTCGGCGCAGCTTCAGTGCTGGCATGGCTTTGCGCCTACTGGACCATCGCGGTGACGACCGCGGCGTACTTCCGGCTGCGTGACCCGGAACCGGCCGCCTGGCTCGAGGCGCGGCCGGCCAGGGCGCCGACCCGCGTCGCAGCGCGCATCTGGCTGGCGGCGGCGGCGCTGATCCTGATCGTCGCCGCGGCATTGACGGCGCCGGATGTCCGCCGGACCATGGACGCGGTCCAGCAGAAGGTGCTCATCACCGCCCATCGCGGCAGCGCGAGCCGAGCCCCCGAGAACACGCTCGCCGCGGTGCGCGCTGCGATCGAGGATGGCGCCGATCTCATCGAGATCGACATTCAGCAGGCTGCCGACGGCGGCCTGGTGCTGATGCACGATCTGACGCTCGCGCGGACGACGGGCCGCCCCGAGCGCGTGTGGGAGCTGAGCACGGACCAGCTCACCAGCATCGACGCCGGATCGTGGTTCGGCGACGAGTTTGCCGGCGAGACCATCCCGACCCTGGAACAGGTCATCGACACCGTCCGCGGCAAGTGCATGCTCAATATCGAGATCAAGCTGCACGGCCGCGAGCGCGACCTCGCCGAGACCCTGATCGCGCTGCTCAAGCGGGAGCAGTTCTCCGGCGACTGCATCGTGACATCCCTGGACTACGCCGTGCTGACCGAGATTCGCCGGATCGCGCCCGAGATTCCCGTCGGCATCATCATTACCGCGTCGATCGGCAACGTGCGATCGCTCGATGTGGACCTGTTTGCTGTGCAGCCGCTGATTGCGACGACGGGGTTCATCGCCCGGGCCCATCGGCAGGGCCGGCCCGTGCACGTCTGGAGCCTCAACGACCCTCGGAACATGCACACCGCCATCGACCGCGGCGCCGACGGCATCCTGAGTTCGGAGCCCCGCCTCGTCCGCCGGGTGCTCGAGTCGCGCACGCCCGCCGACGACGCCCGCGCCCTGATGCTGCGCCTCTTCGGGCGGCCCGGCCCCATGGCCCCGGCGCCGGCGGGCTGGGAATGACCGCAGGTGCAAAACAGCCCCCCGAAGGCGGAGGGCTGCAAAGTCGGGGTGATAGGATTTGAACCTACGACCTTCTCGTCCCGAACGAGACGCGCTACCAAGCTGCGCTACACCCCGCAGGAAGGGCGGATACTAGGCCCCGGCGCCGGGCATCGACCAGATCCGGGCGAAACTCCACTGTCAGGCGCGCGCCGATCGCCTGCCCGTCCCGAACCCCGCCGGCCGGCCGGCCCCTACCGGGGCTCCTGGCGGTCGAACTCCGGGACCGCCGCGTACACGTTGTCCTCGTTGAAATCCTGGACGACCTGGTCGGCGTCCAGCACGACCCCGACCTTGCCATCGGGCCCCGCCGAGTAGAAGTACGGCTGGTTGCCAGGGCAGAAGCCGCCATCGGCGTTGAGGTCCCCCGCGCTGCCGGAAGCCCCGATCCGGGTGATTTCGTTGATGACCCACGCGCCGCCGCTCGGGGCGTCCCCATACTCCTTCTTGAGGTCGGTGACCTTGAGATTGCCATCGAAATCCGGGTGAACGAACCGCATCGGGTTGCCCCAGGCGTCGGTCGGGGTGGCCAGTTCCGGCTGGGTGACATCCGGGTCACGCGAGATTCTGTCCGTCGGCGTCGGGCTGTACGGGCGCAGGAGCTGCGGATCGACCCCGGAAAGGTCCATCGCCCCGGGCACATCCGCGGCAATCTGGAGGAACCAGCCCCCCGAATTGATCTGCTCAGCCGGGTCGGCCGGGTCACCCCAGGCCCCGTCGGCGACGGCCCAGTAGCTGGTGGTCGAGCCGGTCGAGCGTGGATCCCGGGCCACCGCCCGCGGCAGCCGCCCCCGCTCCTGCGTGACCGCCCCCAGCCCGGCATCCAGGATGCTGATCATGTTCAGCGTGGCGCTCTGCTTGCCCGAACCGGCCACCCGGCCGCCGACCAGCACCACGATGGCCACCAGGACCGAGATGATCCCGATCACCACCAGCAGTTCGATCATTGTGAACGCGGGCAGGCGCCTGCGGGTCCGCCCGGGGCCGGGGCGCACGGTTGACTGTGGCATCAGCAATGCCTCCTCTGTGAGGCGGGCAGCGCCACCCCTGCCGGGCCCGCACCCCCCATGATACGGCTTCCGGCCGCCCGGGGATGCCCCAGACCGGATGGAAGCGTGGCGCGGGGCGTCTACAATGGCTGCGCGTGATGCAATGTGGCCTCGCGCGAAGAGCAAAGACTTGCGGCCCCCGAACAGAAGCCTTGCAGGCTCCCCGTCCGTGTCGCCGTCCGCCGGCCCGACAGGACGCTTTTGCAATTCGGTCGCCGCTTCGACAACAGGATTGGCGCCATGCTGGATCAGGCAGAGCCCGCCCAGAGCGTTGACAAGCCCGCCTCGGAAATGACCACGATCGAGATCGTGCAGGAGCTCGAGACGGTCACCAGCCGCATCGAGGCCGAGCGCGTGCGCGAGCGCGAAGCCCGGGCCAAGTACAAAGTCGTCGCCGACGAGGTCGAGCGGCGCGTCAATGAGATCCGCGACCGGGCCAACATGCTCGTCCGCGAGCAGCGCCGGCGGCTGGAGTCGTTCACCGGGCTGGTCGGCAACAAGGCCGACGCCCAGGTCGAGCCGCTGCCTTCAAGCGAGCCGCGGCAGACCAGCGGACGCAGCCCGCAGGGCAGCAACGGCGCTGCGCGCCGGCGCAGGGCCGGGCGCCGCTCCATCGCGGACGCCATCCTCGATGTCTGGACACTCGACCGCTACAGCGAGCCCTTGACCACCGACGAGATCATCGAGGCCCTCGATGTCGTCGGCTACGAGTCCAGCGCCTCGCCGCGGTCGCTGAAGAGTTCGCTCAACCAGGCCCTCGCCCGCCTGTGCAAGGATGGCAAGGTGCAGCGCTACCGCCTCGATGGCGACCCCATCCCGCCCAGCGACACCGTCAGCCGGGCCCGGCGCTACATGCCGGCGCCGGACGCCATCCCCGAGGAAGAGCTGATCGACTGAGCGGGTAGCTGGGTAGCCCCCCACTCCGTGGGGGGCTGGTGCTCCGGGTACCCCCCGACTCCGTGGGGGGTTCTGGCCTCGGGCCCGCAAGCCGCGCTCGATCAGCCCCGCGTCAGCGCCGGGCCACGCGCCGCCCGCGGGCCGACCGGTCGAAGCTGGCAATCGGCAGCATGTGGATCCAGTCGCGCAGGCGGGCGCACGTGTCGAGCGTGTCCGGGAACTTCTCGAGTGGGAACTCGTCGGCCCCGAAGAAGAAGATCAGGAACTCATCGCAGCCGCGTTTCCATGCGTGAACGATGCCGTCCCAGATGTCCTCCCTCGTGTGCGTGTATTCGTACACGATCGCTCCCGTGGGTGGATCCACCTGCTTGATCATGTACCTTCCGATGTTGTCGAACCACGGCGCCAGCGGCTTCGCATCAAATGCGCTGGCGCAGGCGTCGATCCCGGCGCGCTTGAAGTCCCGCACGACCTCGCTGAGCGTATACCCGAATCCGAACTTGCCGCGCACGTTGTTGAGCCGCGGCGCCGGGGAATAGAGAATCGGAGAGGAATACCCGCCGGGGAAGGCCACGCCGAGGGGGGTATTGAACGACACCGTCTGATTGAGCGAGATCTTGAACGCCGGGTTGTCGGCGACGAAGGCTCGGTAGTTGCCACACCTCGCATACGGGAAGTAGTCATTGATCGTTGCGAACGCCGACTCGGCCATCGCGTGCATGCGCATCATCACCGAGTAGCCGTTCCACCACTCCGCGAACGCGAGGTTCTCCGAGTCGTACATGCTCTTCGTGTCGTCGAATGCCGGGCCGACGCCCTGCTCGGGGTCGTAGATGTCGCTCAGCGTCGTCCCGCTGGCGCCAAGGAGGTTCTCGGTCGAGGCGCGGCTATCGTCCACCGCGACCGGCCAGGCGCCGACCTGCCGGTTGGTATTGCCGTCGATGGAAAGCTGCTCGAAGTCCCGCGGCCAGCCCTCGTAGTCGAGGTGGGCTCGCAGCGGGTAGCACAGGTTGCGCCGGTCGCATTCGCCCTTGAGCGCCTGCCAGAAGTGGTCCATGTACTCCTCGAGCAGCGCCACCCCTCGGCCCGGAACCAGACCGACCACGGCGCCCGCATCGGCTCATCCGGCTCATCCAGCCAGTCGCGCGGATGCCCCTCCAGCGGGATCCAGTTGGCGCCGCCGAGCCACTTGGCGTACGCCGTCTCGACATCATGATCGAGCCCGCGAAGCCGGTTGTTCACAAGGCCGTCCGCCCCGATGGCGCGCATGTTCACCGAACCGGCATAGCGGCCCTCCGGCCCCTCGCCCTTGCCGACCATCAGCGACTGCATCTCGATGTGGTCGGCGAGCTGCTTGGCGACAAGGGCGAGATCGCGGGCTGGCAGGTAGCGGGTGATCTGCGTCAGGTCGAGATAAGGCGGCAGCAGGTTGTTGGCATCCGGAAAGTCACAATGAAAGTAGTGCGTCATGTTGGGGTCGTGGCGATCGCGCAGGGCGCGCCGGTACTCCGGCGAGGCGATCACGGCCAGCGGCCCGTCATACACGAAGAAGTGCGGATCGCGGCGTGAGATCGGGCGAACCGGCCCGCGGTCCACCGGAGACATGGCCACCTGCGTGTAGTTGTAGCGCATGATCGGCGTCTTGGCTGACCAGTACGGGAGGCCTGCGTTGGCGCTGGGCCATTGGAGAGCCGGTTTCGGCCCGACTGCAGCATCGTTGGACTGATTGAACAGCTCCCCAGCATCCTGAGCTTTTTGGTCGTTGTTGACGCGAAGGCCTGAGCGAGTATGCCCCACCAACTGCCAGTAGCTCAGGTCCGGCGCGATCCCGATCGCCAGGTCGGCGCCGTCCTGCGGCGGGACGCGACCCTCGTACATCCTCTCGTTGTCGCTCGGCGATCCCCCGCCACCGGCGCCGAGCGCCTCGTTCCAGATCGCGATGTGCTCGCAGAAGAACGCGCCAGGATTGGGCGGCTGTCCGCTCCCTTGCGCTTCCGCCAGCGCGAAGCGGTCGTATCCCGTGGGTGTGACCGTGCCCGGCGTGCCCGAGGCGCTCTGGACGGCGGCGTCATCGACGTACAGGTCGACGGTGAACGGCGCCGAGGCGCCGTTCACGACGACCGACACGCAGTGCCACTGGCCGGTGGTCACGACGCGGGTCGCCTGCACATGGCCAAGTGCGCCTTTGAGCCGGGCGGCGAGTTGTACGTCGCCACCCCCCGACTGCGTCGCCTCCAGGATCAGGTGGTCATTGCCGACGGCCGTGCGCCCGTACCACCAGATCGTCCAAGTGTCGCTCGCCCCCGGCGCCGCCTCGAAGTAGAGCCAGGCCGTGACGGACAACGGAAAACCGTCCGGCATCGTCCCCGATGGATAATCGGCCCGCAACTCGCCCGCCGCCGGATCAAACGAAGTTCGGAATCCAACACTCATACCCGGCTCCTCGTGCCCTTTCAGGGGCACCCGGCCGCGAAGGCGTTCTGAAACTCCAGGAAGTCGAACAGGTCCAGCGTGCGGTCGTAGGCAAAGTCGGCGTGCCGGTCTCCCACCGCGAACAGGTTCAGAAAGGTAAGGAAGTCAAAGAAGTCGAGTTCGCCACTTCCGTCAAGGTCCGGAGGGCAACTGAGCAGCCACTTCATTTGGTCCGCAAGAACGCGAACGGCGTTACTGTACGGATCCCACTCGGCGCCGTTGACAATGATCTGCGTAGCTTCGGTCACCACGATCGCCGGCCCCCCGGTGACGTATTCCGCGATCACATAGCCATCGGCGCCCGGCGCCAGTACGTCTCCGAAGTCCGGCCACCACTCGAATCCCGGATCGAAGCATCCCTTGCCCGACTCATCGATGCTCGGATGAAACGGCTCCATCCCCAAGACATCCACGGGCATCGGATGAAGGTCCAAGGCGGCGTCCAATCCAACGAACATCTGAAGTTCGGGCCACTCGTCGATCTCCGCATGCTGAATCAGCAGACGCCCACCGCGGCCCATGTGGAGTTCGAGTTCGTCGAAGATCTCATCTGCCCGAGCCCATCGTTCGTACGAGCGGATGACGACCAGATCCCATGGGCGAGCGCGTAGCCGAGCAAGGAACTCGTCAGTCAGGCTCGTTGCCGATGCGCGCTCCCCGATGAGAGCAGGCGCGGCAAGGTCGTGCGTCATGCGCCATGTCCAAGGTCGATAGATGAGAATGCGCTCATCCTGCGCCGCACTGGACGATGCCAGCAATGCGGAAAAGATCGCTGCCTTGACGGCGCGCGTCATGGCAATACTCCTTTCTCCTTCGGTAACTCAGATCCGACACGATCGCGAGATCGGCGCCATCCTGCGGCGGGAGCCGGTCGTCGAACATCCTTTCGTTGTCGCTCGGCGAGCCCCCGCCGCCCGCGCCCAGCGCCTCGTTCCAGGTCGCGATGTGCTCGCAGAAGTACGCGCCTGGATTGGCAGGCTGCCCGCTCCCCTGCGCAGCCGCCAGAGCGAAGCGGTCGTAGCCGGTCGGCGTGACGGTTCCCGGCGTGCCCGAGGCGCTCTGGACGGCGGCGTCATCGACGTACAGGTCGACGGTGAACGGCGCCGAAGGGCCCGTCACAACCACGGACACGCAGTGCCACTCGCCGGTGGTCACGACGCGGGTCGCCTGCACCTGCCCGAGTGCGCCCTTGAGCCGGGCGGTGAGCTGGACATCGCTCGCGCCCGACTGGGTCGCCTCCAGGATCAGGTGGTCGTTGCCAACCGCGGTGCGCCCGTACCACCAGATGGTCCACGTGTCGCTCGGCCCCGGCGCCGACTCGAAGTAGAGCCAAGCCGTGACGGACAGAGGGAAGCCACTGGGCATTGTCCCCGATGGATAATCAGCCCGCAACTCGCCCGCTGCCGGATCGAATGACGTCCGAAAGCCCAAGCTCATACTCGGCTCCTCGTACCCTCAGGGACATCCCGCGGCGAACGCGTTCTGGAACTCCAGGAAGTCGAAAAGGTCGAGCGTGCGGTCGTAGGCGAAGTCCGCGTGGCGATCACCAGTTGCGAATAAGTTGAGAAAGGTCAGATAATCGAATAAGTCGAGTTCGCCGCTGCCGTCAAGGTCGGGCGGGCAACTCAGTAGCCAGTCCATCTGGTCTGCGAGGACCGCGAACCCGTTGCTGTAGGCGTCCCATTCGGCCCCGTTGACGATGATCCGCGTCGAACCGGCGACGACCACGGCCGGGCCGCCGGTGACGTACTCCGCGATGACATAACCACCGTCGGCGGGCGTCAGGATATCACCGACATCCGGCCACCACGGCGCCGTCGGATCGACCCCGGCGCCTCCGGACTCGTCGATGCTTGGATGGAACGGCTCCTCCCCGTACAGATCGACGGGCTCGGGAAGCAGGTCCACCGCGCCAGCCAGCCCGAGAAACGCCTGGAGATCGGGCCACTCCTCGATCTCCGCGTGCTGAATGAGCAGGCGTCCGCCGCGGGCGAGATGCACCTCAAGCTCGGCCAGTATCTCGTCCGACCGCGGCCACTGCTCGTACGACCGGATCACGATCAGATCCCAACGGCGGGCCCGCAATCGATCGATGAACGTGTCGGTGAGGCTCGTGGCAAACGCCCTCTCCCCGATTAGGCCCGGCGCGCCGAGATCATGCGCCTGTTGCCAGCTCCACGGCCTATAGATGAGGATGCGTTCATCCTGTGCCGCCGCCGGCGCTGCAAGCGCAAGCGCCATCAGCGCGATCTTTCCTGCGCGCGCCATCGCCCCGCCTCCTTTCAGAACACGCGCTCGAGCAGACTCAGGTGGGTCGTCGGCGAGACTTCGGCGGCTGCGCCCTCGGGCTCCTGGTTGCGCAGCTCGATGATGATCGCGTGATAGCCCATCTGGTCCAGCACCAGAATCGGACTCGCGTCTCCATCCTCGCCCGCCTTGCGAGCCCCGGGAAACAGCGACTGGTCCACCTGCGGCGTGATGCGAGATGTCGATGCGCACAGCCCCATCACGTCAGTATGACGCAATCAACCCGCAAAAGCCAGCCTCTTCGCGGGGCCTGGCGTCTTAATCGAACCCCGGCCCCGTGAACGTCCCGCCGGCGCCGCCGACCGTCCCCGGCGCCGGTGTCGGCCGGATCGGCGGCCGGCGCACCGGGGGCAACTGCGGCCCTTGTGGCCCCTGCGCCGGCTGCGGCTGCTGCGCCGGCTGCCGGCGCGGCCCGCCCGCCATCGGACCAAGCCCGCCGGACACCGGCCCCTGGGCCGGGCCCTGCGGCGTCAGGCGCACCTTGAAGATGAAGTCCGTCACCCGGTCGCGGATCGAGTGCATCATCTCGCCGAAGCGGGTTGCGCCCTCGCGCTTGTACTCGATGCGCGGGTCCTGCTGGCTGAAGGCCCGGAAGCCGATGGCGTCGCGAAGCTGGTCCATCGTGTACAGGTGGTCCTTCCACGAATCATCCAGCGTCTGCACCAGGATCGTCTGCTCCAGTTGCAGCAGTTCGGCCCGCAGGATCTGCTCGATGCGCCCGCGGATGGCGTCCGCCCGGCGCTCGCCGCGCAGGTGCAGCATCCACTCCGGCAGGCCGGGGCTGACGCCGAAGCGCTCCTCGATGTGCTTGGAGAGGGCCTCATCATCCTCGATGGCGATCGCCTCTTCGATCTCCTTGTCCAGCCGGCCGGACTCGACCAGCGCCCGTGACGCCTTCTCCAGGTCCTCGCGGATCTGCTGCGGCGGGCGGGTCCTGACCTGCTCCTCGGTCCACCCGAGTTCATACCGGCGGTTGGCCCACGCGGTGAGCTGCGCCATCGCCTGCTGGGCCGACTGGCGCACCAGGCTCATGGTCATCTCCAGCGCGAAGTTGACCGGGTACTCGACCTCGAGCTTCTCGTAGACGCCGCGGGTGCGCTGCTTGATCAGCTCGGCCGGGTCGCCATCATCGTCGGTCTGTGCCGCGGCGATGTCGGCCGGATCAACCTGGATGGCGAACTTGCGATCGACCCACTCGGCGAGCTTCCGGGCCCCGTAGTCCTTCTGCGTGAACTCGGACAGCCCGGAAAGGTCGGCCGCGTGGATCTTCTTCTCCGCCGCGGCGCCGAGCATGTCCGCCACGTGCCGCCGCTCCGAAGCGCCGCCTTCGCGCAGCTCCGCGGCGTTGAGTTCGACGCCGAAGCGGCTCTGGGCCCAGTTGATCAGGCCCGCCGAGTCGAAATCGACGCTGACCTCCGAGCCTTCCATCGGCATGTACTCGCCGAGGGTGACATCGATCATGTTGCGGGCGTCCTCGGTGGCCTCGCGCCGGATCGCCCGCTCCATCTCGTGGGCGTCCTTGCCGCGGAGGCGCTCGGCCAGGATCGAGCAGTCGAGGGCCTGCTTGGCGAACTCGGCAGCGCACTGGGCCGGGTACTCCTTGTCAAGATACTCGTCGGTCGCCTCTTCGATGGAGTCGTCGATGTACTGGAGCATCAGGCCCTTGACATCGCGCCCCTCCAGCACGCGCTGGCGCACGCCGTAGAAGCGCTGCCGCTGGTGCTCCATGACCTCGTCGTACTCGAGGATGTTCTTGCGGATCTGGAAGTTGCGCTCCTCGACCTTGCGCTGGGCTCGCTCCACGCTCTTGGAGAGCATGGGATGCTCGATGGCGTCGCCCTCCTTCATGCCCATCCGCGAGAGGATCTTCATCGTCGTCTCGCCGGCGAACATCTTCATCAGATCGTCCTGCAGGCTGACGAAGAAGCGGCTGGAGCCGTTGTCGCCCTGCCGGCCGGAGCGCCCGCGAAGCTGGTTGTCGATGCGCCGGCTCTCGTGCCGCTCGGTGCCGATCACGTGCAGGCCGCCGAGATCCTCGATGTCCTCGAACCAGCGGATGCGGTGCAGCAGAAAGCGGCCCGTGCTGTCCAGTTCGTTCATCAGGGCCTCGGCCGAGGCGCCGCCGATCTGGCGCGGGCTCATCCACGTGTGGCGCTCGGCCCAGTGGCGCAGCAGCTTCAGCTCCAGCTCCTCGAACGGCATCTCCTCGGCATCCCGCTTCTTGACGCCCTCGTCCTTGAGGAAGGTCGGGGCAACCTTGCGGAAGACGTTCTCGCGCACCTGCTCGTCGGTCGCCTCGACCGTGAGCGTGCGCGAGGCGATGCCGCGCCGCAGCCAGTGGTCCAGGAGCTGCTCGCGCGTGATGGCGCCGAGCTTGATGTCGGTGCCGCGCCCGGCCATGTTGGTGGCGATCATCACCGCCCCGAGCTGACCGGCGTTCTCCACGATGTGGGCCTCGCGCTCATGCTGCTTGGCGTTGAGCACCTCGTGCTGGATCTGATGCTTGCGGCTGAGCATCTGGCTCAGTCGCTCCGACTTCTCCACGCTGGTCGTGCCCACCAGCATCGGCCGGCCGACATCGTGGAAGGTCTTGATCTCATCGACGATCGAGTCCCACTTGTCCTTCTCCTGCAGGAACATCAGGTCGTCGAAGTCGGTGCGGATGACGGCCTTGTTCGTCGGGATGCTCACGACATCCAGGCTGTAGATGTCGTGGAACTCCTGGGCCTCGGTGTCGGCGGTGCCGGTCATGCCGGCCAGCCGCTCGTACATCTTGAAGAAGTTCTGGATCGTGACCGTCG
>JBICIE010000036.1:0-10202 GCA_043101635.1 Phycisphaerales bacterium JB039
CCAGGTCGTAGTCGGCGCTCTGCAGCAGCTTGAGCAGCAGGTTCTCGACATCCTCGCCGACATAGCCGGCCTCGGTCAGCGTCGTGGCGTCGCCGATGGCGAAGGGCACCTTGAGCATGCGCGCCAGGGTGCGGGCCAGCAGCGTCTTGCCCGAGCCGGTCGGACCGATGAGCAGGATATTGGACTTCTCGAGTTCGACGGACTGATCGTCCGCGTCGGCGTGAATGAGCCGCTTGTAGTGGTTGTGCACCGCGACCGAGAGCGCCCGCTTGGCGCCAAACTGCCCGATCACGTACTGATCAAGGAACTCCTTGATCTGTCGCGGGGCCGGGATGTCGCCGATCGCCGGCGCCACGCCGCTGACGCGCCGCCGCTCCTGCCGGAAGATGTTCTGGCACAGATCGACGCAGTTGGGGCAGATGTAGACCTCGTTGGGCCCCTCGACCATGGGGCCAACTTCGCGGCTGGTCTTGCCGCAGAACGAGCAGGTCGTGACCCGCCTGCCGCGGAAGCTGGAGTCACCGGCGGTGGGTCCGTCTCCGCTCGATCCGTCTCGCGTGTTCTTGGCCATGAATCCCTCTGCGGTCCGGAAACACCTCTCGCCCGGTGGTCGGCCGACGACCGACCGGTTCAGTCTATCGGCGGTTGGTTCGGCCGGCTGGAATCCGCGTCCAGAACCGCACTATCGGTCCTCAGGGGGGGAATCCGCCCGGTCGCGGGCGCCGGCGATCCGGGAGGCGACCCGACGCCGGACAGCGTCGTATTCCTCCTGGGTGATGCGACCTTCCTTGAGCATGCGCCGGAGGTCTTCGAACATGCCCGCGGGCTGATCGCGCTGGGGGGCCAGCAGGCGCCGCCGGAGGGCGACGAGAATCACGCCGAGGACGACCACCGCCGCGATCATCAGGCCAAGGGAGACCAGCAGGCGAGGCAGGGCGGCCGAGCCGCCGGTCTGCCCGAGGGTGACCCACATCCAGAGCATGGGGGAGTGTACCGGGGGCTCAGCCGCCCGACCCGATCATCTCCCTGATCGGGTTGAGCATGCGCGGGATGGCGACGGAGTTCACCAGGTCATCGCCGCGCACCGCGAGGCGATCGAGGCCAGCAGGCAGATCCTCGATGCGCTGCACGGGGCCGTAGCGGCGGAGGGTGACGTAGACGCTGATCGGCTCGCTGGCGGCCTCGGGGCCACGGGCCAGGCGGGGGGCGGCGGTCTTGACCTCGAAGAAGGCCTCCAGGGAGCGATCGCCGTCGAGGGTCACACCGAAGGAGGGCTGGCACTCGACCAGCGAGAAGCCGTGCTGGTCCATGGCGCCGGCCAGCGGCGAGCCCTCCAGCAGCGCGCTGCACACGATGCCGTTGTGATCGCCCTCGGCGGGAAGGTCGAAGCCGAACAGCAGTTCGAGATAGTCGACATCCAGCGGCGTGACACCGAGGTAATACGGCGCCAGTTCGAGCAACTGCCGGTGCATGCCGACGGCCTCTTCGAGACTCTCCGGGTTGACGATGCCGGCCCGCAGGTCGCGCGTGCGGACGGCAATCCAGCGGCCGTGCTCATCGGCGCCGGCTTCCAGCGCAAGTTCATCACGGTACCGCCGGACATGCTCCAGATCGGGGAACTGCCGGCGCATGCGATCGAACAGGTCGAGCAGCGGTTGCCGCTCCCGCGGCAGGTCCAGCTTCAGGGCCAGCTTCAGGTTCAGGTAGAAGTCGCTGCAGAGAGCGCGGTAACTGTGTGCCATCCGTGGCGTCCCGTTGTTGATTCGTTCAACCGGCAGCAGTGTAGCGTGCGGCGCCCCGACCGAGAACCGACAGGAACCCGAACAGCCGGCCGTGGAAGACCTGTTGCGGGCTCAGGACGGCGCGCCGGGGCGGCGCATCGGCTGCGGCTTCCAGTAGGTGAGCGATCGCCACAGCCACTCGGCCGGACCGAAGCGGAACCGGCGCAGCCACCAGACGCTCCAAGCGATCTGGACAATCCAGATCCCCAGTACCACAAGCTCCTGCTGCAGCCGGCTCACGTCACCGGCAAGACCGAGCCCCCAGCCGTAGAAGATCAGCGAGCACAGGATCGACTGCATCAGGTAGTTCGTGAAGGCCATCTGTCCCACCCGCGCCAGCCCGAAGCACAGCCCGCGCAGCAGTCCGAGCTTGACGATCAGCAGCAGCAGACCGGCGTGCCCGAGCGCCACCGGGACACTGCCGATCGTGTTGAACCAGCCGCCCACGGTCAGGTAGCTGATCATCTCGAAGCCGTGGGTCTCGTTGTACCGGAGGCCGGCGATGACCAGCGGCAGGCCGATGGCGTACCCCAGTGCCGCCATGGCGATGTAGAACCGGGCCGATCGCTCCCCCGTGAAGACGCCCCACTTCGTCAAGGCGGCGCCCAGGAGCATCAGGGCGCTGCACCGCCAGAAGAGGAAGAAGGGAATGCCCTGGAGCTGGATCCACAAGACGTTCTCGGCACGGTGCTCGAAGACGGTCCGCCAGTCGCCATCGAGGGCAGCAAGCTGCTCGGCGAGCTGCTCGGGCGTGGGATCCATCCAGGCCCGGATGCCATCGCGGGCCTCCGCAAGCTGCTCTGCGGGCATGCTCGCTGCCACCGGGGACGACTCGGCGAACAATTGGGTGGTCCACCACCCGTTGCCGAAGTTGAGCAGCAGGTGGACGACGAACAGCGCTGCGCCGATCACGACCAGCCACACCGGCGCCAGCCGCCTGAGCCACCAGAGCACGACCATGCCGCAGATGGCGTATGCGACCAGGATGTCACCCTCCCAGATCAGCCACGCGTGGACCATCCCGATGGCCAGCAGCCAGCCCATGCGACGCAGCCACAGCCATCGCAGACTGCCGGGCCGGCTGATCTCCTGCGGCTTGCGGGCCCAGATGACGACGCCCGCGCCGAACAGCATCGAGAACAGCGCCATCATCTTCAGGTCGAAGACGATGTGCACGATGCGATAGGTCCAGATGTTGGCGTCGTAGTCTTCCGGATACGCCGTCGGGTTCTGATACGCCGCAAACGGCATCGCGAACGTCATCACGTTCATCGCGAGGATGCCGAGCAGGGCGAAGCCGCGCAGCACATCCAGACTGACGAAGCGGGCAGCCTGCGGCGCCGCGCGGACCGGATCGTCGATGGCGCCGGCCCCGGGTGAGGCGCCGGCTTCGGGTGCCGGGCCGGGATCGCCGCCAGAGGGCGCCCCCGGCGCCGGCGGGGGCTCCTGACGTTCCGCGCTCACGGACTCATCAGCAGCCATCGCGTCAGCTCCTTCACCTCGGACAGGCTCTCGACAACCAGGTCCGCCGCCGCCAGGTCTGTGGTCGAGTATCGGCCCGTGGCGACCGCCAGCACGCGGCAGTCCGCCGCGCGGGCGCAGGCGACATCGTGCGGCGTATCGCCGATCACGACCACATGGCGCCCCTCGAGGGGCCTCCCGCCGTTGCGGGTGGCGTGGGCGGCGATCGCCACCGGGGCAAGGTGCTCCCGAGCCGGGGGATCGTGGGGTGAGCTGTCCCCCCACGCAGCCACC
The DNA here is from genome assembly GCA_043101635.1 of Phycisphaerales bacterium JB039. Lineage (GTDB taxonomy): Bacteria > Planctomycetota > Phycisphaerae > Phycisphaerales > UBA1924 > CAYMJK01. The sequence goes on from JBICIE010000036.1 coordinate 3,537, forward strand.
ACGAAGTGTTCCGGATCGATGCCGGCGGCCTGGAGCTTCAGCCTGCCCGTCTCCGGGAAGTTGCCGGTCAGGAGCCCGACGGTGACGCCCGGGGCCCGGCGCATCGCCGCGACGAGGTCGACAGCGCCGGGCAGCGCCCGGGCAGCGCCCGGGGTCGCCAGGCGGCGCTGGAGCGCTTCGCGGTAGCCGGTGCGCATGGCCAGCTCAGTCTCGACGGTGACCGGCTGCCCGTTGCTCGTCAGCAGGTCGCGCACGATCAGCGGATCGAGCCGGCCGGCGAACTCGACGCCATCGCCGACGAAGCCCGGGCCGTACAGGGCCCGCCCGGCGTCGACCAGTGACGCCATGCCGGCGCCATCCGCGCTCAGCAGCGTGCAGTCGATGTCGAAGAGGATCAGCATTGTTGGTCAGCGCTGAATCGTGAAGCTCCGTTCCTGGCCCAGCGCCCGAATCGTGTCGGTGTCCACAGCGCTGATCAACTCCCCCATCCGGTCTGCCACCGCATCCAGGAACCGGCTCACCTCCTCGGGGTCGCCTTGGGCCTCGAGCGTGACCGCGCCGTCCGGATCGTTCCGGACCCAGCCGACGACATCATAATCGCGCGCAATCGACAGCGTGGTGGCCCGAAAGCCGACCCCCTGCACGCGTCCGGTGTATCTGGCCCGCCGTCGCTGCGCCACACCGCCTCCGTCCGAGAACGAACCGCGCCGGCGCCACAGGCGCCCCAGAACCACCGGCCTGGCCCCGCGTTGTGGCCGGATCGTTTGACTTCCGCGCCGGCTTCATGGCCGTGCGCCCAATTGAGGCTAGTCTTCTGACGTCGAGCCGGCTGGCAGGCCGGGCTCCCGCGTGGCCACGGCCGCCGCTTACAGCACGGAGCATGCACGCCGGTGACTCTCGCACGGACCAGCGACGACCGGGATCGCGTGAAGGACGCGACGGACATCGTCCGCCTCGTCGGCGAGCACGTCACGCTTCGCCACAAGGGGCGGGAGTTCGTCTGCCTGTGCCCGTTCCACGACGACCACAACCCGTCGATGTATGTCGTGCCGAGCAAGCAGATCTACCACTGCTTCGTCTGCGGCGCTGGCGGAGACGTGTTCGACTTCGTCATGGGCTATCACCGGATGGAGTTCCGCGAGGCCATGGAGTTCCTGGCCGACCGCGCCGGGGTGAAGCTCTCGCAGTCGCCCGCTCCCGGCGCCGGCCCTCGCCCGGGCCAAGACATCTCCCGCCGTGACCTGCTGTCGGCATGCGCAACGGCGCAGGCGTTCTACCGGGCCATCATCGCCCGTGACGACCTCGGCCGCTCGGCCCGGGACGCTCTGGCGGCCCGCGGCGTCTCGGCGGAGATGATCGAGCGCTTCGGCCTGGGGGCAAGCCCGGACCGAGCCGACGGCCTCGCCAGCGTGGCGCAGCGCAAGGGGCTGTCGGTGCAGGCCTTCGCCGAGGCGGGGCTGCTCTATCCCGACCGGACGCCGCCGACGGACGTCTTCCGCGGACGGATCATGTTTCCGATCCGCGACCAGCTCGGGCGGGCGGTTGCCTTCGGGGCCAGGGTGATCGGCGATGGACAGGGTCCGAAGTACCTCAACAGCCGGGAGACCCGGATCTTCCATAAGTCAGATGCGCTGTACGGCCTGCCCGAGGCCAGCGAGGCCATGCGGGCTTCACGGCTCGCCATCGTGACGGAGGGATACACCGACGTCATCGCCTGCCACCAGGCGGGTGTGTGCAACGTCGTCGGCGTACTCGGCACAGCGCTGACCAGCGGGCACGCCCGGGTGCTCCGACGCCTGTGCGACCGCATCGTGCTGCTGTTCGATGGCGATGAGGCGGGCCTGCGGGCGGCGGATCGAGCCACCGAGGTGTTCTTCCGCGAGCCGGTCGATGTCCTGGTGGCAACGCTTTCTTCGGTGTGCGACGCCAAGGACCCCGATGAGTTGCTGAAACGCGACGGCGGCGTGGAACTCCTGCACCGCGCTGTGGCCGACGCCGAGGATCTGCTGAGCTTCCGGATCGGGCGGCTTCGGGACCGGCTGGCGGGCGCCGGCCCGGCCGCGGTCGCGCGGTCGGTGGAAGAGGAGATCCAGCGTCTCGCGGAACTCGGCCTGCGCGACATCTCCCCGATCCGGCGCCAGATGATCGTGCGCCAGATCGCGCGGGTCGCCGGCGTCGACGAAGCGACGGTGCTGAGGGCGGTCCCGGCCGGCCGGCGGCCCCGTCCGAGCGCCGATGTGGAGGCCAAGTCGCCCAGGGTCTCTGATGTCAGGCGCCTGCTCGGGCTGCTGCTGGCGCACCCGGATCTGGCGGCAGGCCTGACCGAGGAGGAGCACGCGCAGATCGCCAGCGCGGCCGGTCGGGAATCGGAGGAGGAGGTGGCAATTGCGACGCTGGTTACCCAGCTTCACATCGCCGGTGAAGCGCCCGACCTTGAAGCGGCGCTTCGGCGCCTGGAGGGGCGCGCCCGGGCCGCGGCAGTCCAATGCTGGCGCGATGTCGCCGCGAGCAGTTCGTCGCAGCGGGACGTCGGCGCCGAGGAACTCCGGCGCATCCTGCTTCGACTGGCCGTGGACACCGCACCGGCGCCGGACGGCAGCGCCCCGCTTGCAGAGCGTCTGGAGGCAATCCGCCAGCGGCGGCTCGGCTACGGCCCCGATCGTCGTCGGTGGCCCGGTATCCAGGCGAGCCCCGAACGGTGATCCGGCCACGTGGCCGGCTAGGATCAATGGACGCACGAGTGCGATGAGCCGAGCTTTCAGCGCCAGATCGGAACTCGAACCAGCCATCGCCGAGCTGATGGAAGTGGCTCGGCGCCGGAAGTGGCTCAGCTACGAGGAGCTGAACAACACGCTCCCCGATGACATGGTGGACCCCGGTCGCATCGATGAGCTGCTGGCCATCTGCGACGAGCGCCAGATCGAACTGATCGATGAGATGGAGTACCGGGCTCGTCTTCGGCGAAGCGCCCGCCAGGCGGAGCGCGCCGGCGGCGAGGCCTCCGGCACGGGCAATGGCAACGGGGCGGCCCTCGAGGCGCTGGAGCACGCCGAGCGGGCGGCGAGCGTGCCCGGCGGCGAACCCGAGCGGCGGACCGCATGGCTGCAGGGAGGAAAGCACGCGACGGACCAGCGGCTGGACAGCCGGCTGCTGCAGGAGGTCGGCGAAGCGGTCGACGGCGCCGAGGAAACCGGCGCCGCGAGCCCGACGCGGGTCGACGATCCGATCCGGCTGTACCTGACGCAGATGGGTTCGATCCCGCTGCTCTCGCGGGAAGAAGAGATCCGCCTGGCGAAGAAGATCGAGACGACGCGGATGATCTTCCGCCGGCGCTGCTTCGAGAGCGATTACATCGCGCAGCAGGCAGTCGAGATGCTGCGCATGGTGCAGAGCGGCGAGATGCCCTTTGACCGCACGATGCGCGTCTCGACCTCGGAGGAACAGGCCCGGGAGCGGATCGCTGCCCGCCTGCCGGTCAATCTCGACACCGTGCAGCGGCTGCTGGATCGCAACCAGGCCGACTGGGAGCGGCTGGAGGCGCCCTCGCCGCGGATCGGCGCCGCGACGCGGCGCGAGATCCTGGCGCGCATCGCGGGCCGGCGCCGGCGGATCGCGGCCCTGCTCGACGAGTTGTCGCTGCGCACCGGGCGGGTCATCCCGTTGATGCGCAAGCTGCGCAGCGTGGCCCGCAAGATGCAGACGCTGCAGGAGTCGCTGGCGTCGGGAGAGGCGAGCGACCCGGATGATCTGGAGGTGATGGCCGAAGAGCTGCAGGGGCTGCGGGCCCTGGTGCTGGAGGAGCCCGAGGCGCTGATCGCCCGGGTGCGGAACATCGATTCGGTCTTCTGGGAGTATGAGCAGGCCAAGCGCGACCTCTCGGGCGGCAACCTGCGTCTGGTAGTCTCGATCGCCAAGAAGTACCGGAACCGCGGCCTCGGTTTCCTGGATGTGATCCAGGAGGGCAACACCGGGCTCATGCGGGCGGTGGACAAGTACGAGTACAAGCGCGGCTTCAAGTTCAGCACCTACGCCACGTGGTGGATCCGGCAGGCAATCACCAGGGCCATCGCCGATCACGCCCGCACGATCCGGATCCCCGTGCACATGATCGAGACGATGGGCCGCCTGCGGAACATCCACAAGCAGCTCACGCAGGAGCACGGCTGCGAGCCGACGATCGAGGAGATGGCCGAGCGGGCCGCGATGTCGGTGGCCGACGTCCGCCGGGTGCTGCGCATCAGCAAGAGTCCGGTGTCGCTGGACCGGCCAGTCGGTGAGAACGACGACAGCTACTTCGGCGACTTCCTGGAAGACGACCGGCAGCGCTCGCCCGCCGAGCAGGCCAGCGGTGACCTGCTCAAGCAGCGGATCGAGCAGGTGCTGCGGACGCTGACCTACCGCGAGCGCGAGATCATCAAGCTGCGCTACGGCATCGGCGACGGCTATACCTACACGCTGGAGGAGGTCGGGCGGATCTTCAAGGTCACGCGCGAGCGCGTCCGGCAGGTCGAGGCCAAGGCGATCCGCAAGCTGCAGCACCCCGTGCGGTCGCGCAAGCTCCGCGGCTTCATGGATGGCGCCGACCCGGGCCAGGAGCCGCGCCGCTCGCGCCGAAACTGATGGATCACTCGAAGCGCAGGGCCCGCACCGGGTCCATCCGTGCCGCCCGCCACGCCGGGATGAGCGCGCCGATGAGGCTGACCATGGCGCCGCTGACCATCACGATGGCGAACTTGACGATGTCCGGATCGGCCGGGATCTCGGTGAAGTAGTAGACATCCGGATTCCAGACGCTGATGCCCAGAGCGCTGCCGAGCCACTCGTGGATGGCGTTGATGTTCCGCACGATCAGTGCGGCCAGCGCGCCACCGACCAGCGCCCCGATCACACCGATGGCAAGGCCGTAGCGAAGCCACAGCCAGGCGACGCCGAGGCGGCTGGCGCCGATCGCCCGCAGGATGCCGATGTCGCGCGTCTTCTCGCTGATCATCGCCCAGAAGATGGCCAGCACCAGGAACACGGCCGTCACGCTGACGATTGAGAAGATGAACATCACCAGCACGATCTCCTTGCGCACGGCGCCGATGAAGATCGCGTTGCGCTCCTCGAACGTGGTGATCAGCCGGTCCTGCTCCGGCGGGACCTCCCCCGGGTGGCGGGCCGCGAAGGCGCTGTAGATCTCCCGGACGCGCTGGCGGACCCGCTCGATGCCGGCGCCCGGCGCGGCCCGGATCAGCACGGTGGTGACGCGGGCCGGCCGCTGACCCGCCAGGGCCGGGGCCTGATCGTCGGCCAGCAGTTCGGCGGGGTTGAAGTCGGGCGCCGCCACCGCGCGCGCGCCGAGCTGGAGCATCTCCTGCAGCGTCTCCAGCGGAACGAACACGAACGTCCCGTCGTAGGCCATGTTGCCCGAGTACAGCTCGTTGGCGATCGGCAGGGCCCTGGAGGCGACATCGACGTACAAGCCCTGTCGCGGCAGGACGCTGAGCGTGATGGACTGGTCGCAACTGAAGGCGTCGTCCCAGATCCAGGAGCCGTCGTCGCGGAAGCGCTTGGTCATGCCGAGCACGAAGTAATTGCCGGGGCGGCGGATGTTCTTGGCCCAGACCTGAATGCCGAGGACCGCCGCGGGCACGCGGGTCCCGGCCGGCCCGGGCTCCGACAGCGTGCGCCCGTGTTCGAGCTTGCTGGCCAGGCCGAGTTGGTCGCGCCAGGTGCTGCCGGGGAGGCGCGGGTCCTCACGCCGCGCATCGCGCGGGTTGGGCTTCTCGACCGGGCGCCAGTACAGGCTCTCGTCATAGCGCGTGACCCGGTCATAGCTCGCAGGGTCGATGCCGAGGACCTGCGCCTCGCGCTCGCGCCCGTCGGGGAGGGCCAGCAGCCCCAGCGTCTCAATGACCGGCGCCGCGGCCTCGATCAGCGGATCGGCTTCGAGATCGGCCGCCAGCTCGTGGTAGTACGGGAAGCCCGCCTGCGGCCAGGAGATCTTGATGTCCCCGTCCATCTCCGGCCCCTGGGCCAGCAGGCTCTGGAGGAACCCGCCCATCACCGACCAGACCGTCAGCACCGTGGCGACGCACAGGCCCACCGCGAGCGCCGCCAGCAGGGGGATGATCTTGCTCAGCAGGTACTTGCGGGTGAGGAGAGCCTGGTACACGGGCCAACTCTAGACGCTGCGCCGCCGGCGCCCGGCCCGCGAGGCTGGTATGCTGCGGGCCATGACACATTGGCCAGAATCGGGGCGGCTGTGCGCCGCGGGAGTCGTCGCACTGGGACAACTGGTCGGGGGCTGCGCTGCCGCCGGGGGCCCGGAGGAGAAACCGGCGCCGGCGCCAGAGCCCGTCTGGCCGGCCTTCACGGTCACCCTGGGCGAGCAGGATGGCCCGGTTCGCGTGCAGCGCGAATCGATCGGCCCCAGCGCCGGTGGCGTCGAGATCCCGTTGTATCAGCTCTGGGTCCCGGGTGATGCGCCGCCCGGTGAGCGTCCGGCCGTGCTGGTGATCGCGGGGATCGACGCCCGCCACGAGGTTGGCCACGAGGTGGCGCGCGACCTCATCGGCGCCCTGCGTCTGGCCGAGCCCGCAGTGCTGGCCCAGACGACGCTCTACATCGTGCCGATGCTCAACCCTGATGCGCAGCAGCGCTCCGGCCCCCTGGATGCGGCGG
>JBICIE010000037.1:0-22419 GCA_043101635.1 Phycisphaerales bacterium JB039
TCCCGGGCGAGGTCGCTGTCATGGCAGGAGAAGCAGAGGGCGTAGTTGCGCGCATCGAAGGGAGTGGTGAGCACGGCGGGATCGCCACCGCCCCGGTCGTCCACGGCGCCGTGCGCGACGGCGACTGCAGCGCCTGCCACAGCGTCCACGGCGGCCAGCACGCCCGGCTCCTGCGCGCTGTCGATCCCGCCGTGCTCACCACTCCCTTCGATGCGCGCAACTACGCCCTCTGCTTCTCCTGCCATGACAGCGACCTCGCCCGGGAGCCGAACGCCACCCTCTTCCGCGACGGGCAGGTCAATCTGCATCAGACGCATCTGCGCTCCGGCGACACCTCCGGCAGTTGCCGCGACTGCCATGCCGTCCACGCCGGCAACCAGCCGCGCCTCATCGCCGACACCGTCGACTATCAGGACTCCGGATGGGTCACGCCCATGGGCTTTGTGCTCACCGAAGATGGCGGAAGCTGCGCCCCGGGCTGCCACGAACCGCTCTCCTATTCCCGACGCGCCGATCCCGCAAGCCCTCCGCAGACTGGAGGCTCTCCATGAAGCCACGCGCTGTCATCGCACTCGCCCTGCTCGGCGCCGCCGCCAGCGCCGTCGCCATCACCGCGCAGCGCCAGCCCGAGGTCCTCGACGCGACCGGGTCCACCGCGCCGGCGCCCACCACCGCCGTCGGCCGCGAGACCTGCGTCACCGCCGAGTGTCACCCCGCCGTCAAGACGAAGCCCTTCCTCCACGGGCCGATACGCGTGAACGGCTGTGACGGCTGCCACCGTCTGGCCGACCCGGCCACCCACCGCTACGACTTCGTCGACGAGCAGGCCGACATGTGCGCCCTGTGCCACATCCCCGAAACCCCCGACGCCCCCAATCTCCACGACCCGTTCGCCCAGGGCGACTGCCTCTCCTGCCATGACCCCCACGGCAGCGTCGAGCAGAAGCTGCTCCGCGGCGAGCGCTACGTCGACGCCTGCTCCACCTGTCACGCCGATGTCACCGGGGCGCACGACAGCGTCCACGGACCCGCCTCCGTCGGCGCCTGCGGCGCCTGCCACGAGCCCCACGCCTCCCAGAGCCCCAAGCTGCTGCTCGAAGAGGGGCGCGGCCTCTGCGTCAAGTGCCACGTCCGCACCCAGATCGAGATCGAGACCGCCCGCGTCGTCCACGCCCCGGTGCTGGGCGACTGCCGCGTCTGCCACGAGCCGCACGCCACCGATATCCCCGGTGTGCTCATCGCCGAACCCGACGAGTTGTGCATCCAGTGCCACCAGGACATCGCAAACACCATCAACGCCGCCTCGACCCAGCACGACGCCGTCACAACCAAACGGGCCTGCCTCAACTGCCACACGCCGCACACCAGCGAGCACGCCAGCCTGCTGGCCTACGAGGTCCAGACCCTCTGCTTCGAGTGCCACAACCAGCCGATCGAGATGCCCGACGGCACGACGCTCGTCAACATGAAGCAGGTCATCGAGAGCGGAACCAGCCTGCACGGCGCCATCACCCAGCGCGGCTGCGTCGAATGCCATGAGATTCATGGCGGCGGACACCGGCGCCTGCTCACCAACGAGTACCCCTCCGCCCTCTACTACCCCTTCAGCGAGTCCGCCTACGCCCTGTGCTTCAGTTGCCACGACAACGGACTGGCCACGATCGAGCGCACCGACGCCGCCACCTCGTTCCGCAACGGCGATCTCAACCTGCACTTCGTCCACGTCAACCGTGACGATAAGGGACGCACCTGCAGCATGTGCCACGACGCTCACGCCGCCAGCCGCGAGAAGCACATCCGCGAGGCCGTCCCCTACGGCCCCGCCGGCTGGATGCTCCCTATCGGCTACGAGCAGTTGCCCGATGGCGGCCGGTGCGGCGCCGGGTGCCACCAGCCATTCGAGTACAACCGCACCGATCCGGTCGCCTACCCCGCCGACCGGCCACAGAACTGGAAGGGGGAGGATCTCATCCCCGGCGCGCTCATCCCTCCTCCGGACCGCAAGAAAGACCGAAGATAACCCCGACCCTTCGCGGCGCAGCCGCACTCTGCAAGGAGCCAGCCATGTTCATCCGCACTCTTGCCGCCCTCGCCTGCTCGGCGCTGCTGGTCACGCCATGCGGCGCCGACGACCTGCGCAACGTCAAGCGGGGCGAACCCCTGCCGGCGTACAAGCTGCCGACCATCGACGGCGCCGTCATCGACAACGAAGCCATGAAGGGCGCCGTCGTCGTCATCGCATGCCTCTCCGCCGAGCAGCGACGCTCCGAACTCGTCGCCATGGAGTCCGACGCCCTCGTCCAGTCCATGGACAATCCACAGGTCAAGCTCGTGCACGTCACCGCCGACGTCATCCGCAAGTCCTACTTCGAGGCCTTCCGGCGCGACCGCTCTATCGCCGCTCCGCTCGCCTTCGATCCCGACCGCTCCTTCTACGGCAAGCTCGGCCTGATCGTCTACCCCACCACGATCGTCGTCGATCCCGAAGGCAAGCTTGCCCACGTCATCTCGCTGCACAGCGACCGCTACAAGCACACGCTGGAGGCCTACATCCTCCACGCACTCGGCCAGATCGACGACGCCGCGCTCGCCCAGCGCCTCGAAGAGCATCCCTCCGAGGCCGGCTCCCCCAAGAGCCTCGCCTCCGCGCACCGGGCCCTGGCCCGCTCCATGCGCGAGCGCGGCCGCCTCGACAACGCCCGCGAAGAGCTCCTCAAGGCTCGCGAGCAGGATCCCTCCAGCATCGACATCCTCCTCGATCTGGCGGACCTGGAACTGCTCATGGGCGACCTGGACAGCGCCGAGGCACTCATCGACGAAGCCCTCGCGATGCAGGCCACCAACCGACGCGCCAGGGAACTCAAGGGCATCGCCCTGTACCGGCGCGATAAGCTCGACGACGCCCGCAAGACACTCACAGAGGCTCTTCAGCTCAATCCGAATCCGGATCGCATCCACTACTACCTCGGCCTGATCTGCGAGCGCCAGGGCGATGACGCCGGCGCGCTGGAACACTACCGCGAGGCGCTGCGCCACCTCCTGCACGAGCCGCCCGCCCAGCCCGCCGAAACCCCCGGCGGCTGAGCCGACGCCGCTCGAACCGGCAATGATCACCAGGCGCGCGCCGGGCCGACGCCGGCGGCGCCCCGTTGCCGTGCCCGGAGAACGCCATGCTCAGAGCGCTGTGCGCCCTTGCCGTTGTGATCACGCTGTGCGGATGCACATCCACGAGGCTCACCACCGTCTGGAAGGCGCCCGACGCCCCGGAGAAGATCGAGTTCTCCAGCGTCGTCGTCGCCTGCCTGTTCCCCGACGAAACCGCCCGCCGCGCTGCCGAGGATCAGCTCGTCGCCCGCATCGGACCCCAGCGGGCAACCCCGTCGTATCAGTTGCTGTCCCTCGAGGACGCCCAGGATCCCGACGTCGTGCGCAGGCGCCTCGCCGACGCCGGATTCGACGGGGCCCTGGTCATGCGCGTCATCAGCGTCGACAAGGAGCAGACCTGGACCCCGGGCGCCCCTGGCCGTCCGATCTACTACGACAGCTTCCACAGCTACTACGGCTACGGCTGGTCCACCGCCTCCAGCTACGGACGCTGGGAGACCGACACCATCGTCCAGATCGAGACCATTCTCTACGACTTCGACGATGACGCCAGAATGATCTGGGGCGCACGCAGCGAGACCTTCAACCCCTCCTCGGTCTCCCAGACCGTCGAGGAGATCGCCAACGCCATTCGCGACCGCCTGCGCCAGGACGGCCTCATCGAGTGATCAGCGCGCCGGCGGAGACCGCATGGCTCACCGTTACGATGTGATCGTGCTCGGCTGCGGCGTGATGGGCGCTGCCGCCGGCGCACAGTTCGCCCGCCGCGGCGCCCGCACCCTGATCCTGGATCGCGCGGCCATCCCCGGGGCTCACGGCTCCTCCCACGGCCTCAGTCGCTTCTTCCGCACCGCCTACTTCGAGCGCGACGAGTATGTCCCGCTGCTCCAGCGAGCCGGCGCCGGCTGGCGCCGCCTTGAGACCGAGTCCGGGCGCGAACTGCTGCGACGCACCGGGGCGCTGTACCTCGGCGCCCGGCGCCCCGGCGGCTTCATCGACCGAACCCTCGCCGCGGCCAGGCGCTTCGCCCTCCCCTGCGAGCTGCTCGATGCGGCGCAACTGCGGACCCGTTTCGAGCAGTTCACCTGCCCCGAATCCTGCATCGGACTGCTCGAGCGCGACGCCGGCTGCCTCCTGCCCGAAGCCGCCGTCGCGGCCTTCGCCGAAGTTGCGCTGCGCCACAGCGCCGAGGTGCGGGCTCACGTGGCGGTCCACGCCTGGCGCGCGTCGGCCCGCGAGGTGCGCCTCGACACCAGCGCCGGCGAGTTCGCCGCCGAACACCTTGTCGTGTGCGCCGGGCCCTGGACCGCCGCCGTCTGCGCCGATCTCGGCGTCACGCTCACCGTCACCCGCCAGGTCGCCGCCTGGTTCTGGCCCCGCCGCCCCGAACTGTTCGACCGGAAGCGCCTGCCCGCCTGGGCCATCGAGTTCGACGCCGGCGCAGGGCCGGTCATCCAGTACGGATTCGGCCTCCAGCCCGAAGCCCCCGGGGTCAAGACGGCGCTGCATCTGCCCGGCCCCCCGATCGACCCCGACGACCGCGACCGCCTTCAGCCTCGCCCCGACGACGCCGAATCGCTCCGCGTCGCGCTCCAGCGCTTCCTGCCTGAGGCCAACGGCCCGCTGCTGGCGCTGCGCCCCTGCCTCTACACCAACTCCCCCGATGGCCACTTCATCCTCGGCCGCCATCCCGCCCACGATCGCGTCACCATCGCCTGCGGCTTCAGCGGCCACGGCTTCAAGTTCGCCCCGGTCATCGGCGAGGCCCTCGCAGACCTCGCCCTGGACGGACGCACCGACCTGCCCGTCGAGTTCATGGCCCCGACTCGCTTCAGCGCATGACGGCGCCAGATCCGGCCGACGCCTACCGTCCGCCGGCAGGCCCCCTGTCCAGCGCTGCCGGAGTCTGTGGAGTCTGTGCGTGGCAGGTTCGCTTCTCTCGCGCATCCCGATCAAGGTCAGCGTGCCAGTGCTGCTGGTTGCGCCGGTGTTGCTCGTCGCCTTCATCCTCTCGATGATCGCCTACCTCAGCGGCCGACAGACCGCCAGCGATCTGGTCGCCCAGGAGATGGCCCAGATCCACCACCGCATCGAGGGCCACGTCAGCGAACTGCTCAGTGCCCCGGCCCGCCTCAACGAGGTCAACGCCTCCCTGATCGCCCAGCGCAAGCTGGATCCCGACAATCTCCCGGCCTGGCGCGACACCCTCATCGCGCAGATGCACGCCTACGACATGCTCAGCGCCGTCGTCTGGGGCGGCGCCGACGGTCGCGCCATCTGGGTCTGCCGATACGTCGGCGACAACGAGCACACCTACTTCGCCATCCGGGACCAGCCCGGCCGCGGCCCGATGCCCGAGTATCGCGTCGCCGCCGACGGCGCCGTCGAGCCCGAGCCCTCCAGCGTCTTTGACTTCGACCCGCGCCTCCGCCCCTGGTACCAGGCGCCCGTCGCCGCCGGCGGCCCCGCCTGGTCCGAGCCGTTCGTCTGGGTGGGTGGCGGCGACGCCGCCGAGGCCACCCTCGGCATCTCCTACGGCAAACCGATCCTCGACGCCGCCGGCGCCGTCCGCGGCGTCATCGATGCCGATCTCAGCCTGCTGGACATCTCCAAGTACCTCTCCCGCCTGCGCATCGGCGAGCGCGGCGGCGCCTTCCTCGTCGATGACGCCGGCCTGATCATCGCCTCATCGGTCGACGTGCGCACGGCCGACAGCGACGCCGGCCGCATCGCCGCACGCGACTCCGAGCAGCCATGGCTCGCCGCCGCAGCCCGCGCAATCGAAGCCGCCCTCGGCGCCTTCGACCGCCTCGGCGCACCCCATCGACAGATCATCACCGTGGATGGCGAACGCCTCCTGCTGATCGCGGCGCCCCTCGATCATCCGACCGGGCAGCGCTGGAACATCCTGACCCTCGCGCCCGAGGCTGACTTCCTCGCCTCGGTGCATGCCGTCCGGCGCCGCAGCCTCCTCATCGCCGCCGCAATGGCCGGGCTCACCGTGCTCCTCGGCCTCACCATCGCGACCTTCATGCTGCGACCCATGCTCGCCCTCACCGCCCACGTCCGGCGCATCGGCGAGGGCGACCTCGACGAAGAGATCCACCTCACCCAGTCGCCCGAACTCGCCCGCCTCTCCGACGAGATCAACGAGATGACCGCCGGCCTGCGCGACCGCATGCGCAGGCGCCACTCCCTCGCCGTCGCCATGGATGTCCAGCAGGCCCTGCTGCCCTCCCAGTCACCCAGCGTCGACGGCCTCGATGTCGCCGGCCACAGCACCTACTGCGACGAGACCGGCGGCGACTACTTCGACTTCCTCGAAATCAGCGATGTGGACAACCGCGCCGTCGTCGTCGCCCTCGGCGATGTCATGGGCCACGGCGTCGCCGCCGCCATGCTCATGGCCACCGCCCGCGGCATCCTCCGAAGCCGCTGCCAGGAACGAGGCTCCCTCGCCGACATGCTCGAGCACATGAACACGCTGCTGGTCCCCGATACCGGCGGCCGGCGGTTCATGACCATGCTCCTGACCACGATCGACGCGGGCGCCAGCTCGATGCGCTGGGCCTCCGCCGGCCATGATCCACCCTTCGTCTACGACCCCGCCACCGGCCGGCACATCGACCTCGATGGCGCCGGACTCCCGCTGGGGATCATGGCAGGCGAGCAGTACCAGGAGTACAGCTACGAAGGCCTCCGGCCCGGCCAGGTCATCTTCCTCGCCACCGACGGCGTCTGGGAGATGCAGAACGCCGCCAAGGAGCAGTTCGGCAAGCAGCGCGTCCGCGACCTGCTGGCCGAATTGTCCGAGCAGCCCGCCGAACTCATCAGCCAGAAGATCCGTGAGGCCCTCGCCGCCCACCGCGGCGAGGAATCCCAGGATGACGACGTTACCTTCGTCGTGGTGCGCGTGCTGTAGGCCCCCTCGCAGGACACCCTGGCGACCAAGAGAAAGGCCGCTCCGAAGAGCGGCCTCAGGTCCGTGCGGATGTCGCGCCGGGGTCAGCCGCTGACCGACGCCGTCGCTGACTTGCGCGTGAAGCTGATCTCCATGACCTTGAACTCCTTGCCGGTCTTCGCGTCCGGCCCGTACATCTCCATCGTCATCGTGCTCTTGCCCGTGCGCCGCTCGACCTGACGCCACGTCACTGGCTTCTTGGTCACCGGGCAGTTGTACTTGAACGTCCAGGTCATCGTCTTGTGATCGCTGGACAGTTCGCCCGTGCCGACCATCATGCCCGTGCCGCAGTTGTCGATCCAGGTGGACTGAAACTGCTGCGACACGTTGTCGAAACCGGAGATGCCGAAGCCGCTGAACGGCCCCATGCCCGCCATGTCGCCGGTCATCTCGCACTTGATAAAGCGGCCGTCCATCATCGACGACACGGTCGAGACGCACTCGCTCTCGATCGGCTCGGCGCCCGGCGCCATCCATATGGTGCACTGTCCGCTCCACACGCCGATCGCCTCGGCCAGATGCTGGTGCATCTCGCCCGGCGTGCCCGCCTCCGTGCACGCCTGCATGTGCTGCTGCATGTCGGCTTCCGTCCAGCCGGGCGGGAGCTTGAACTGCGGCTGGCCGTCACCAGCCGGCTGAGCGACCACGATGGTCCCGGCGAGTGCGGCAAGCGCCGCGGCGGCAAACAGTCCTCTTCGCATGGTCTTCTCCTTTGCGGGCGTCGCGGGAGGTGGCGCCGGCCGCACGCGGGCGGGCCCCACCGGCCCGATCGTCTTTGCCGGCCTGCAGCCGGCCTTGACATATTCCGTTTCGAGTATATATTTCAGGCGTGCCCAGGGCAAGCGCCACCGCCGACCCATTCACCGCCGTCGCCGAACCCGGCCGCCGCCGGATCCTGGAACTGCTGGGGCAGGGCGAGCGCCCGGTCAATGACCTGGTCCAGACGCTGGGCTGGGCCCAGCCGCAGGTCTCCAAGCGCCTGGGGGCGCTGCGCCAGGCCGGGCTCGTCAGCGTCCGGCGCCGAGGGCGCCAGCGGATGTACCGCATCAACGCCGAGAATCTCAAGCCGATCCACGACTGGGTGAGCGAGTTCGAGCGCTTCTGGGACGCACAACTCGACCGCATCAAAGCCCGTGCTGAGCAGCACAGCGGCGCAGCGCCGCACCGCCCCGCCGCTTCACAGGATCGCCAACCCCCCAGCAGGAGACGCAACCGCGCCGACAGCGACAACCGATGAGACGATCCAGACACTGTGCCTCACGCGCGAACTGGACATCGCCGCGCCCATCGACATCACCTTCCACGCCGTCCTTGCCGAACTCGGCCCCGGCAGCGAAATGCCCGACGGCACGCCGTTCCCCATGAAGCTCGAACCCTGGCCCGGCGGCCGCTGGTACCGCGACCTCGGCAACGGCGCCGGTCACTGGTGGGGCCATGTCCAGGTCATCAAGCCGCCCACACTGCTCGAACTCGCTGGCCCGATGTTCATGAGCTACCCGGCGACCTCCCATGTCCAGTACCGGCTCAGCAGCAGCGGCTCAGGCACGCGCCTCCAGCTCACCCACCGCGCCATCGGGCTCATCACCCCCGAGCACGCCGAAGGCGTCAGCGAGGGCTGGCAGCACGGCCTGAACCGCATTCGCCAGATCGCAGAACAGCGAACCTGAATCCGCAGCGCCGACGAATGGCGCTCGCGATACACTCGCGCAGCCCGGCGCGCAATCATCGCGATAAGGAGACGCTCATGAAGGAGAAGCCCCAGCGCGAGCACGAGTGGCTGCACAAGCTCGTCGGCGAATGGACCTACCAGGGCGAGGCCCCCGTGGCGCCGGGCGAGCCGCCGGCGATCTTCTCGGGGACCGAGCGTGTGCGCACGCTCGGTGGCCTCTGGGTGCTCGCCGAAGCGACCGGCGCGGGGCCGGATGGCAGTCCGTCGACGATGCTGTTCACGCTCGGCTACGACCCGAAGCGGGAGCATTACGTCGGCACGTTCATCGCCTCCGTCATGACCTTCCTGTGGGTGTACGACCGCGGGGACCTGGACAGCGCCGGCAGGGCGCTCACGATGCAGGCCGAGGGGCCGAACTTCAGCGGCGAAGACAAGATGGAACGGTATCGCGATATCATTGAGTTCGTCAGCGATGATCATCGTATCTTGAGATCCGAGATCCTCGGGCCCGATGGACAGTGGCAGCAGATTATGAAAGCCGAGTATCGGCGCACGAAGTAGGATTCGGGCCGGCCGCACGCCGGCGCCCATGACCCAGGAGAAGAAGATCATGACACAGGCTCCCGCCGCCCCGACCATGACCCCCGACCAGGCCCTCGCAGCCCGCGATGTCGCGATGCAGTCGATGGGCACGATCCGCTGGCTCACGATGCGTCTGATCGAGAATCTCACGATCGAGCAGTGGCTGCATCAGGTTGCCGATGGCGCCAACCACATCATGTTCAACATCGGTCACATCGCCTGCACCGACGAGGCCTTCCTCCGCGCTGCGGGCGGCGCATCACAGGCCGTCCCCGCGTCCTACACCGACCTCTTTCAGGCGGGACGCCAGCCCAGTCCGCGCCCCGCCGACTACCCGCCGCCGGAAGAGGTGGTCGGCGTCCTGCAGCAGATCCGCCAGCAGTTGACCACCCATCTCGCCGGCCTTCCCGCCGAGCAACTCCTGGCGCCGCTGCAGAATGAAGGGCTGCGCAACATCGTCCCAACGCTCGCGCACCTCCCAGGGTTCATCACACTTCACGAGGCCTCCCATTCCGGCCAGATTCTCCTCATTCGCCGGACCCTCGGTCTCCCCGGCGTGCTTGGACAAGCTCCAGCCGAATGACCGAGTCCGCCGCCGTACCAGCGGCGCCACGCATCCAGCAGAAGGAGCGCCCATGGCCACACGCCACGACACCGTCACCTCGGTCGGCCTGCTCATCCTGCGCGTGGGCGTCGGCGCCTTCATGGCCACCCACGGCTGGGGCAAGCTCCAGATGATCTTCGATGGCAAGTTCGACCAGTTCGGTGATCCACTCGGGCTCGGGAGCGGCCTCAGCCTCGTCCTCGCCACCGGCGCCGAGTTCTTCTGCGCCCTGCTGGTCGCCATCGGTCTCGCGACGCGCTTCGCGGCGGCGCCCGTCGTCTTCACCATGGCCATCGCGGCGTTCGTCGTGCACGCCAGCGACCCGTGGACCATGCAGCCCCAGGGCGCCAGCAAGGAGCCGGCCCTGCTCTTCCTGATCCCGATGCTGGCGCTGGTCTTCACCGGACCCGGCAGGTTCTCCCTCGACGCCATCCTCTGGCCGCGCCTGCGCCAGTGGTGGAAAGCCCGCCGCAAGTCGCCAAATCCGTCGTAGCCCGCCGCCCGCAGCTCACGATGGCGTCCACCGGTAGAACTCCACCAGCCGACGGAACAACTCCGGGCGCATCTGGCGCAGCATGTCCGGCCGCTCGAAGAACGCCTCCGTCGCCACCGCGAAGAACTCCGCCGGGTTCGTCGCCCCGTAGGCCCGCAGGTCCGTCGGCAGCCCCAGCGCCACCTGATCGCGCAGCGCCTCGAACTCCGCCCCCAGCGTCCGGGCCCACTCGGCGTACTGCGAGCGCGACCCCAGCGGCGGCGCCCCGTCCATCCCCGTCGACATGCCATCGAGCTGATGGGCAAACTCGTGGAGCGTCACGTTCCGCCCGTCCAGATCGACGCCGCCGCGCAGCGTCTCGTCCCACGCCAGCACCACCGGCCCCCCCGCCGCGCCCCCCCATCCGGTCTGATGACTCCACGACTCGCCCGCGCGCACCATCGGCCCTTCCGTCACAACTCCCCCCGGCCCGACGCTCTTGCCGCGCGCCACGTACGCGCTCGGATACACGATCACCGTCCGCAGTCCCGGGTACGGCTTCTTCGGATCCATCCCCAGCACCAGCAGACACGCCTGCGCCGCGATCGTCACCCGCACCTCGTCGGTGATCTCCATCCCGCCGGCCCCCTCGAACCGCTTGGCATCGAGAAAGCGCAGGATCAGCCGGTGCAGCCTCAGCCTCTGCGCGGCGTCCAGTCCGCGATACAGCGCCACGTTGCGGTGCAAGATGCGCCGCCACGCAAAGGGAAAATCGTCCGCCCCCTTGTCCTTCCGTCTCCATGGGAACCAGCGCACCAGTCGCTCCTGTGCTGCTTCCCGCCCTCGGGCGCCCCACGCGGGCGCCGGGCCCTCATTGGCCGGCCGGGCCCCGCTCTTTCGGGCTACCCATCCAACCTCCGGCGCCGATGTGGTATTCTGTGCGCGCGGCACAGCCGCGGGAGGCCAGTTATGAGACCATCGATCGCCGCCCTCGCCCCCGCCCTCATGGCCGCCTCCGCCGCGGCTGCAATCGCCCTCGCCCCGGCGCAGTGGACCGCCCCGCCCGCACAGCCCGTCTCGCTCACCATCCAGCAGCGAACCGGCGATGGCGACCAGCCGATCCCCTGGCCCGCCGACGACATCGACTGGATGTTCGTCCGCGCCGGCCCGCGCCAGTGGAACCTCCACCAGCCGCCGCCGACCAATGGCCAGCAGCGCACCATCCAGACCGCCAGCGCCGGCGCCACGATGATCGGCCTCGAACTTGCCCCGCGCATCGAGCGCATCGACCCCCCCGCCCTGCCCGATCTGCTCGCCCGCGAAGGCGCCAGTACGTCCGCCGACGCCCGACAGGCGGCCGGCGCACTGCTTGCTCCCGCCGCCGCGCAACAGCCGCTTCGCATCCGCATCACGCAGTGCGCTCAGGCGATCATCCGCGCTGCCGACGACATGACAGATGTGCCGGCGCCCGTCGCCCTCGCCAAGGCCGGCCTGCCCGCCGAGATCCGCCTGCTCATGGATCCCACCGCGCTGGTCGCCCCCACCGACATCATGGTGCGCATCTACGCCGGCAGCGCCAGCCGCCAGGGCGCCCTGGTGCGCGCGCACAACCTGACCACCGGCGCCCGGACCGAAACCACCAGCGCCGAACACGGCATCGCCACGCTCACGCTCCCCGAGCGCGGCGTCTGGCGCCTTGAGTTCGCCTGGGCCGAGCGCCTTGAAGATGACCCGGAAGCCGACATCGCCATCTGGACCTGCTCCCTCGGCTTCGAGATGACGCGGGAGAACTGACATGATGAAACCGAAGCGCCGAGCAGTTCCCGTCCGCTCACCTGCCTCCCGCCTCCACTTTGCCATTTGCACATTTGCCATGTGCCATTTCGCCGCGGCACAGCCGTGGCGCGACCTCGGCCCCGCCCCCATCTCCTGGTTCGGCGGCTCGGCCGGGCGCATCAGCGCCGTCGCGCCCAGCCCGACCGACCCCGACCGCCTCTTCGCCGGCGGCGCCGATGGCGGCGTCTGGCGCACGACCGACGGCGGCGCAACCTGGGATTCCGTCACCCCCTTCGCCCCGACCAGCGCCATCGGCGCCATCGAGATCGACCCGACCAACGAGGACATCATCTACGCCGGAACCGGCGAGGCCAACTACGCCAACCACAGCCGCTACGGCCTCGGCCTGCTCAAGAGCGTCGATGGCGGCGACTCCTGGCAACTGCTCGCCGAACAGACCTTCGCCGGACGCACGTTCGCGCGCATCGCCATCGACCCCACCCTCCCGAGCACCCTCTACGCCGCCATCGGGCGTGCCGGCGGCTTCCCCGAACTCGCCGCGGCCAAGGGCCACCCCCTCGCCGGCGCCGATGTCGGCCTCTTCCGCTCCACCGACGCCGGCGTCACGTGGCAGCGCTTCGACAACCTCCCGAACCTTGAGGCCACCGACGTCGCGCTCGACTCCGGCGATCCGGGCACGAT
Source organism: Phycisphaerales bacterium JB039 (assembly GCA_043101635.1). GTDB lineage: Bacteria > Planctomycetota > Phycisphaerae > Phycisphaerales > UBA1924 > CAYMJK01. The sequence continues at coordinate 12,872 of JBICIE010000037.1, forward strand.
CTACGCGGCCTTCGGACGCATCTACGGCCATCCCGACAACGGCCTGTACCGCTCCCGCGACCGCGGGCAGACCTGGACGAAACTGACCGCCGGCCTGCCCGCCAACCCGGGGCGCATCAGCGTCGCCGTCGCCCCGAGCCGGCCGGGCACGCTCTACGCCATGTTCACCGACCCCGCAACGTCCACCGGCGGCAGCGCGCGCAACCGCGGCGCCTTCCGCAGCGACGATGGTGGCGACACATGGACGCCATACGGCGGCGTCGATCAGGCCACCTACGGCTGGTACCTCTCCGTCGTCGCCGTCCACCCCACCAACCCCGACATCGCCTTCTACGGCGGCCTGGAGAAGCGCCGCCAGACCAGCGCGGGCTCCGGACGCACCATCACCCCGCCGCACGTCGACATCCACGCCATCGAGTTCGACGCCGCCGGTCGCATGATCTCCGGCAACGATGGCGGCGTGCATCGCAGCGATGATCTCGGCGACTCATGGCTCGGCCTCAACGATGATCTCGCGACCGCCCAGTTCTACGCCGGCCTCTCCACCAGCCCGGCAAACCCCGACATCGTCTTCGGCGGCCTGCAGGACAACGGCTCCAACCTCCGGCGCACGGACACCCGCGCCTGGAGCACCGTCATCGGCGGCGATGGCGGCTGGACCCAGATTGACCAGTCGCGGCCGCTGCGCATGTTCGGCGAATCGCAGGGAACCGGCAACCTGCGCCGCTCCATTGATGGCGGCGACAGTTGGAACGGCATCGGCGACGATCTCAGCGGGCGCAACTGCTTCCTGCCGCCCTACCTGATCGACCCCGCCAACCCCGACCGCATGCTCTATGGAACCCACCGCATCCACGAATCACTCGATGGCGGCGACTCCTGGGCCGTCATCAGTGGTGACCTCTCCGATGGCGACGGCGCCATCCGCGCAATCGCGATCGCCGCATCAGATTCCAACTACGTCTACGCCGCCACCAACGATGGCAACGTGCAGGTCAGCGACGATAGCGGGCGCACGTTCCGCCTGATCATGGATGACCACCCCGGCTGGCCGCGCGTCACTCGCGAGATCTGGGTCTCCCCCACCGATCCGCAGACCGCTCTCCTCGCCACCGCCGTCTTCGGCGTCGATCAGGTCCGGCGCACGACGGACGCCGGCGCAAGCTGGACTCCGCTCGATGGCGACCTGCCCGATGTCCCGGTGAACATCGTCATCGCCGACGAGCGCGCCGACCCGCCCACCCTCTACGCCGGCGCCGACACCGGCGTCTTCTACTCACTCAACGACGGCGCAACCTGGCGCCGCTACGGCGCCGGCCTGCCCACCGCCTGCGTCATCGACCTGATCCTCGAGCCCGACCGCGACCGCCTCGTCATCGGCACGCAGGGCCGCGGCGCCTGGAGCGCGCGCGCCCCCGCGGCGCCCTGCCCCGCCGATTGCGATAGCGACGGCGCCCTCACGCTCTTCGACTTCCTCTGCTTCCAGAACGCCTTCGGGCAGGGCGACCCATGGGCCGACTTCGACATCGGCTCCGGCCGCGGCGTGCTCGACCTGTTCGACTTCCTCGCCTTCCAGAACGCCTTCGCCGGCGCTTGCCCCGGGTAGCCCTGTGGGTAGCCCCCCACTCCGTGGGGGATCCGTGGGGGGTCTCTACTCCTCACTCCCGCCGCATGGCCCGCCGCACCGCCGCCGCCATGCGCCGCCCCACCTCGTGCTCCTCGTCGATGACGACCTCCGCCCCCGCCAGCATCAGTTCCGCAAGGTGCACGTGATACCTCGCCCGCACCACCACCGCCGTCTGCGGCGCCATCGACCGCGCCAGCGCAACCACCCGCCGGGCGATCTCCGGCTCCGGCACGGTGACCACGACTGCCCAGGCCCGGTGCACACCCGCGTGCTCCAGCACCTGCCGCTGCGTCGCGTCCCCGATCCCGCCCCGCAGCCCGTACGCCTGCGCCATGGCCAGCGTCTTGCGGTTCAGTTCCAGCACCACCAGCGCCTCTTTGTGGTGCCGCATCAGCGACTCGGCTACCCCCTGCCCCGCCGGCCCGAAGCCGATCACCAGGATGTGATCGCGCAGCTCGACCGCGCCTCCCGCCTCCGGATCCAGCCGCAGTTCCGCCGGCGCCCCCCACCGCCCCGCCATCCGCGCCAGCCGCGGCGCCCCCGCCACCAGCGCCGGCGTCACCAGCAGCGTCACGATCGTCGCCGCCAGCATCAACTCAAAGAGCTCGTCCTCCAGCAGCCCGCCGCCCTGCGCCAGCGCCGCCAGCACGAACGAGAACTCCCCCACCTGCGCCAGACACGCGCCGCTCGCCACCGCGTGCCCCCACGATGCGCCCGCCAGACGCACCGCCGACGATGTGATGATCACCTTCCCCGCGATGATCGCGATGACAACCGCGCTGACCTCCACCCAATGCTCCAGCGCCCACGCCGGATTCCCCAGCAGCCCGATCGAACTGAAAAACAGCGTGACGAACAGCGATCGCAGCGGCGCCACATCCGCGTGAATCTGCGTCGCAAACGGCGACTCCGCCAGCATCAGCCCCGCGATGAATGCCCCCAGCACCGGCGACAGCCCGAGCTTGTGACTCAGCCACGCCGCCCCGATTGCGGTCACGATCGCCAGCAGCACCGGCACATCCCGGCTGCGCCCGAACTGCTGACTGCTCATCAGCAGCGGCATCAGGTCATTGAGCACCATGTACAGCGCCCCCACCAGCGCCATCGCAACCAGCAGCGACCACCCCAGCGCCCCGAGCGTCGAGACGATCGACGCCCCATCTCCCTCCGCCAGCGTCGACACCACCAGCGCCAGCGGGATCACCGCCACATCCTGCAGCAGCAGGATCCCCAGCGCCGTCCGCCCGTGCATCGAGTCGATCTCGGCCCGGCTCACCAGCAGGCGAAGCACGAACGCCGTGCTGCTCAGCGCCACCATCGCCCCCACCACGATCGACGGCCGCCACGCCACACCCAGCGCAGCGCAGGCGCCCACCGTCACGGCGCCGGTCACCGCAACCTGCAGCGTCCCCGCCGCCAGCACGAACCCGCCGATCCGCCTCAGCGTCCGCCACGAAAACTCCAGCCCGATCGTGAACAGCAGCAGCGCAACTCCCAGCTCTGCCACCGCCCCGAGCGATTCGTAACTCGGCAGCAGGTCAAGCGCGTTGGGCCCCAGCAGTGTCCCCGCCAGCAGGTACCCCAGAATCGCGTTCTGTCGCAGCCGCTCGCACAGCGCCCCAAGCAGCATCGCCGCGCCCAGCAGGATCAGCAGGTCCAGCAGCGATGTCCACAGATCCACGGGCGCACTCCCGCGGCCATTCTACGAACAGCCTCAGCCGCCCGCATCCGGAAACGCGACGCCCACCACGATGAACAGCACCGCCAGCACGGTCACCGCAATGATGTGCGCCCCCAGAAACCCGAGCGTCTCCGGCTTCAGACGCGGAATCAGCCGCAGCCGCGCATGCGCTGCCAGCCCGATCGTCGCCAGCAGCAGCACGAACTTCGCCCCGATCACCCCGACCAGATGCCCGCCCAGCGGCGACTCCGACCCGAACCCCTCGACGTGCGGCGCCAGCAGCAGCACGCCCGTGATCACCTGCAACCCCAGCGCCGTCAGCCCGATCGGCTCGAACCGCGCTTCGAACCCCTGGATGATCGACGGATCCCGCCGGCGCAGCGCTGGCGGCAGAAACCCGATCGCCAGCACCAGGTGCCCCCCGGCCCAGATCGAGCCGCCGATAAGGTGGAGAATGAGCAGGGCCGTCTGCATCGGCGAGTGTACCCGCCTCCCCGAGCCTCGCCCGCGGCGGCCATCGACCCGTCCGCGCAGGAAAGTGCGCCACAATCGCCCCCGCTTCTCGTACAACGCGACCCGGCCGGTGTCCTGCAGGTAGAACCCCATCGGAGCAACCCCATGAAACGAACATTCCTGGTCATCCTCGCCGCAGGCCTGTTGAACGCCCCCCTCAGTGCAACTGCGCTGCAAGCCCCCTTGGCAACCGGCGCTGTCGAAGCCGCCCCGGTCCCCCCGGCCGAGTTCGCCGGCCCCTCCAACGCGGCCCTCGCCTACTACCGGGCCTGGATGGTCGCGCCCCGCGACGCCTGGCAGGCCTTCAAGGATGGTGACAACACCGCCCTCGATGACCTGCAGGGCACGATCGGCGCACTCATCGACAGCGCCGCGATCCGTCAGTGCGACTGGGGCGTCCAGTACGACCAGGGGCCCTGGGCCCTCCTGCCCCACCTGCCCGAGCTTCGGGCCTCAGCCCGCCTCCTCCAGGCCGATGCTGACCGCCTCATCAGCGCTGGACAGATCGCCCAGGCTGCCGACCGCGTCGAAGCCATGTTCAGGATGTCCCGGCACCCGCTCCGGGATCGCATGATCATCAGTTCGCTGGTCAGCGCCGCCATCTCGAGCGTCGCGTGTGAGACCGCAGGCGCCCTCCTCGATGCCGGCGCACTCGCCCCGGCCGACGCCCAGCGACTTGCCGAGGCCGCCCGCCTCACCGCCGATCCCTTCGGCGCCCGTGAGGCGATTCGCGCCGAGGGCGTCGTCTTCATCGGCTGGGCACAGGAGACGCTCACAGGACCGGACGCCGGCCAGATCATGGCCGAGATCGCAGCCCTCACAGGCGACGGAGCCGAGAGCCCGCTGGCCAGGCTCAACGGCGAGCAACTCGCGAGGGCGCTCGATCAACTCACGCCCTACTACGAGCAGGCCGTGGCAGTCTTCGCCGATCCCGCGGCCGCCGACCGGCTCAACGCCCTCGAGCGCCGCATCCAGGCCGGCGAATTCGGCCCAGCTGCCAAGGTTCTCGCCCCGGCCATGAGCAAGGTGCACGAGCAGGTCACCCGGCAGATCGACAAGCGCAACGCGATCATCGAGCGCCTCCGCCAGGCCGCCAACCCTTGAACACCTCCCCATCCCAGCGCGAGCTGCTCCTTCGCGCCCGCCGCGGCGACGAAGGTGCGGCTCGCGCCCTCTGGCAGGCCATGGCCCCGCGCATGCTCGCCTACGCCGCCATGCTCGCAGGCAGCGCCGACGCCCAGGACATCGTCCAGGGCGTCTTCATGCGCGCTCTGCGCGCCCGCCGGCGCGATCTCGCCCGCATCGACGATGGCGCCGCCTACCTGCTCGGCGCCACCCGCAACGAAGCGATGAACACCCTGCGCGCGCGCAACCGCCGCCACGCGCACGAATCGGCAGCCCCGCCGGCGCCGGCCATCTCCGCGCCTGCCGACGACGCCCTTCTCAAGGCGCTCTCCGCACTGCCCGAACCACAGCGCGAAGCCGTCTGGCTCCGCCATGGCGCCGGACTCACCTTCGATCAGCTTGCCCTCGCCCTCGACCTGCCCCGCAGCACCGCCGCGTCCCGATACCAGGCCGGCGTCAGCGCCCTGCGCGCCGCCCTCCGCGAGAAGGAGCCCACCCATGCGTGATCTGGAATCCCGCCTCGACGACCTCGCCTGCGCCCCCGACGCGCCACCCGCGCCTGCTGAGCTGCTCGGCCTCGTCCGGCATCGCCGGCGCACGCGCCAACTGATGCGCGCCGGCGCCGGCGTCGCCGCCATCGCCCTCGCGGGCGCTGCCGTGTGGATCATCGCCAGCCAGTCCGCCCCGCCACCGCGCCAACCCGATCAGCCCATCCTCGTCGCGCGCCCCGCCATGCCCACCGCCCTGCACCTGCGCGACTTCTATCTCCAGACCGGCGAACTGCCTGTCGAGACCGGCGCCCCGGCGCCCCGACCGGCCCGCGCCCTCGATAGCGTCAACCCCGCCCGTTTCGATCCCTCCCTCGTCACGACGTCCAGTTCGCGCGCCCCCGAAGCGTCTCACCCCGTCACATCGATCGCCACATCCAGTTCCACCGTCGTCGGCGCCATGCACGCCATCTCCGTGCACGCCTGAAACGTCACCCCCAGCAGCGGCTTGCCCACCAGTTCCCCCTCGCGCTCCAGCGCGATGCGCAGCTCCACCTCGCCCCGCAGCGCCCGCGCCCCATCGCCCACCGGCTCCCCCTCCGGCGCGTCGAAGTACGCCCGAACCCCCGCCCCGCGCACCAGGTGCACGCGCAGCGGGCTGCCCGCCTCCTCCGTGGTCTCGGGCGAGTAGATGTAGTGGTCCGGCGCAATCCGCAGCGCCAGCTTCAGTTCCCCGGGCGCATCCGGTCCAACTGTCACGCGTTCACGATCCGCGTAGATCTCGACCGGCGTGAACTCCTCTGACTCCGCCTCCGCCGCTGGTGGCGCCGGCGCCACTCCCGCATCCAGCGACGGATCCAGCCGCAGCAGCCGCAGCAGATGCCGGCTCGCGTTCACCGTCGCCAGCGGGTTCGCCGCGATCGCCCCGCTCAGCGCCGCCAGCGCATCGCGGGCCCGCTGGGTCCACGTCCCACCGGCCAGCGCTGCCAGCTCCACCAGCGCCCCGAGCATCGCCGACGATGCGCACGGCGTCGCCCCGTCATACGTCGAACGGATGCGCACGAAGAAGTCGCTCGCCGGTGCGTCGTAGAACAGCTCCGGTCGCTGCGCATCGCCGAAGCGCTTCGCCGCCTCCCCATACAGCCGCTCGCACAACTCCAGCAGCCGCTTCGACTCATGCTCCTCGCCGGACCGCCCCAGCGCGGCGCTCAGGCGCACTGCCGCCGTCAACATCCACGCGTAATCCTCCAGCGTCCCCGCCGGCCCCGGCTTCCCCGCCCGCCAGCTTCGGCGCAGCCCCTCCGCCCCGAGCATCTCCCGTTCCATCATCGCCAGCGCCCGCCGCGCCCGATCCAGCAGCGCCGGCTCCCCGAGTCGCTCAGCGCACTCGACGATCCCCGCGATCATCATCCCGTTCCATGCCGCCAGGACCTTGTCATCCAGCCCCGGCTGCTCGCGCTGCTGTCGCGCCTTCAGCAGCCTCGCATTGATCGCCCCCAGCCGCTCGCCCAGCGCCTCCGCGGCCATGCCCAGCCGCTCCGCCAGCGCCTCGGGCCGATCATCCATCCGCAGCACGTTCGTCGGAGGCTCATCCGGATGATGCGGATCCCGGAAGTTCGGTCCGCGCCCCAGCCCGTACACCTCCATCGCCAGGCGCAGATCATCACCCTCCAGCACCACCGCCATCTGCTCCGCCGTCCACGTGTACGTCGCCCCCTCCAGCCCGCCGGTATCCGCGTCCTGCGCACTCCAGAAGGCGCCCTCCGGCGACGTCATCTCCCGCGCGACATATTCCAGCGTATCGCGCGCCACGCTCGCGTAATACGCGTCGCCATACGCCTCCGCCGCCCGCGCGTACAACCCCGCCAGCAGCGCATTGTCGTACAACATCTTCTCGAAGTGCGGCACGGTCCACGTGGCGTCCACGCAGTACCGGTGAAACCCGCCGCCCACGTGGTCGCGCAGTCCCCCCACCGCCATCCGGTCCAGCGTCCGGCGCACCGCCTCATCGATCGCCCGCCGCGGCCCTTCATCGACGCGCTCCCTCGCCTCCAGCAGCAGTTCGCAGAACGCCGGCTGCGGAAACTTCGGCGCCCCGCCGAAGCCCCCCTGCGTCCGGTCGAACATCCGCAGCAGGCTCTCCACCGCGCTGCCCACCTGCGGCGCGCCGACCGGCGCCGGCTCATCCGGCGCCATGTTCTCCCGCACCGCCTGGGCCAGCGCCTCGGCCTGTTCCAGCACTTCCTCGCGCCGCTCACGCCACGCCCGCGAGATCGCCTCCAGCGCCTGCGGAAAACCGGGCATCTGCCCGCGCGGCTCCGGCGGCAGGTACGTTGCGCACCAGAACGGCCGCAGTTGCCCAGGCTCCAGGAACACGCTCATCGGCCAGCCGCCCGAGCCCGTCATGAGCTGCGTCGCGAGCATGTACGGCTCATCGACATCCGGCCGCTCCTCCCGGTCCACCTTCACGCACACGAACAGCTCGTTCATGAGCTGCCCGATCGCCTCGCTCTCGAAGCTCTCCCGCTCCATCACGTGGCACCAGTGACACGTCGAGTACCCGACGCTCAGGAAGATCGGGACATCGCGCTGGCGCGCCTCGGCAAACGCCGCCTCCCCCCACGGCTTCCAGTGCACCGGGTTGTGCGCGTGCTGCAGCAGATACGGGCTCGACTCGTGCGCAAGCTGGTTTCCAGTCGCCATCGCGGGACTCTAGCGCCGGCGTACCATGCAGCCCCACTGAGGAGTCCCACCATGCGCGACCAGCGTCTCGACCGGCTCGCCGATGTCATCGTCAAGTACTCCACCGAGGTCAAGCCCGGCGATGAGGTCGCCATCATCTCCGACCCCGTCGCCATGCCCCTCGTCGAGGCTACCTTCGAGGCCGTCCTCCGGGCCGGTGGCAACCCCTACTTCCTCCCGCGCCCCGAGAGCCTGCACGACGCCCTCATGGCCCTCGGCAGCGATGACCAGATCCGCCACATCCCCTCCGTCCTTGAGCACGCCACCAACACCGCGGATGTCCGCATCGCCTTCTGGGCCGAGGTCAACACCAAGAGCGGCCAGAGCCACGACGCCGCCCGCCTCGCCGCCTTCCAGGCCTCCCGCCGCCCGCTCATGAAGCGGTTCATGGAGCGCTTCGCCGCCGGCGAACTGCGCTGGTGCGGCACGCTCTACCCCACCCCCGCCAGCGCCCAGGATGCCGAGATGTCCCTGCGCGACTACGAGAAGTTCGTCTTCGAGGCCGGCCTCCTCCACCTGCCGGACCCCGCCGCGGCATGGACCGAGGTCTTCCGCCGTCAGGAACTCGTCCGCGAGTACCTGCAGGGCAAGAAGGAAGTCCACTTCCGCGCGCCCGCAACCGACGGCCATGATGGGACCGACCTGCGCGTCGGCGTCGATGGCGGCACGTGGATCAACTGCGCCGGCAAGGAGAACTTCCCCGATGGCGAGGTCTTCTGCGGCCCGCAGGGCGCCGACGGCCACGTCAACTACACATACCCCGCCGTCTACAACGGGCGTGAGGTCGAGGGCGTGCGCCTCGCCTTCAGGGGCGGGCGCGTCATCGACGCCTCCGCGAAGAAGAACGAGGCCTTCCTCATCGAGATGCTCGACCAGGATGCCGGCGCCCGCAACATGGGCGAGATCGCCATCGGCACGAACTACGCGATCAGGGACTTCACGCGCAACACCCTCTTCGACGAGAAGATCGGCGGCACGTTCCACGCCGCCGTCGGCGCCGGCTACCCCGAGAGCGGCTCAACCAACGAGAGCGGCCTGCACTGGGACATGGTCTGCGACCTCCGCCGCGGCGGATCCATCGCCGCCGACGGCGAAGTCTTCCACAAGGACGGACGCTTCCTGCGCGACGGCTGGCCAGGCCCCGCCTGACCCAGGCCACCCGAACCGGCGCACAAGAAAGGCCCCGCTCGCAGGGAGCGGGGCCATGGTCGCAATCAGGATGTCAGACCGGACTCAGTTCGCGACGCCGAACTCGCCGACCGCGAAGTCGGTGAAGCCGTCGGTCGTCCGGACTTCGACGTTCTCCACGCCGCCGCAGAAGGCGTAGCCGGCAGCGCCCGAGGAGCCGTTGATGCTCTCGGTGACGCTCTCG
>JBICIE010000038.1:0-3694 GCA_043101635.1 Phycisphaerales bacterium JB039
ACAGGAAGTCGAACAGGTCGAGTGCGCCGGACTCGTCGCAGTCGGCGTAGCAGTCGCGGTCGCGCACGACGATGAAGCCGACGCCGGGGCTGAACCCATGCGGGTACAGGTCGATGGCGCCGCTGCGATCCAGCACGCCAACCAGGAAGCGCCATGTCCCCTCGGTTGCCACCGACACCTCTCTTGGCGAGAAGTCAGTCGTCCGCCACTGCACGGTGTAGACGTGAATCGGCGTGCTCGGATCGCCGAACACGCCTCCCTCCGGCCAATGCAGTTGCCCGACACAGACATTATCCAGGCGCGAGCCGCTCGAGACCGGGACGCACAGGTCAGCGCAGAATCGCGGCACGCATCTGGGATTCTCAAACTCTCCGTCCGCCGCAGCCAGGTCGAACATACTCGAGAGGAAGATCTCCGCAACACCGGGTGATGGGTCATACCACGCGTAGATGCGCAGCTCGATCGAGGGACGCCCGGGCGTGACGACGCCATCGGCCTCGATCAGGAAGCCGCCCTGCTGGGCAACCGCCAGTGCTGCCAGCCCGAGGCACACAAGTGCCGGGAGCGTGATGCGCATCGCGTGCCCCTTCATGGACACCCCGCCGCGAACTCGTTCTGGAAGCAGAGGAAGTCGAAGAAGTCGAGGGCGCCGGAGGCGTCGCAGTCGGCGTACGGCTCGCCCGCGGCGAAGGCGTTCTGGTAGCACAGGAAGTCGAACAGGTCGAGGGCGCCGGATTGGTCGCAGTCGGCGTAGCAGTCGCGGTCGCGCACGACGATGAAGCCGCTGCCGGGGATGAAGCCGTGGGGGTAGAGATCCGTCGGCGCGCTGCGGTCCATGACGCCGACGAAAAAGACCCAGGTGTTCTGCGTTTCCACGCGCACCACGCGCGGGGTGAAATCTGTCGTGCGCCACGGCGCCGTGTAGACATGGATGGGGGTCGATGGATCGCCGAGTATTCCTCCCTCCGGCCAATGAAACTGTCCCACGCACACGTTCTCGATGCGCCCACCGGCGACAACCGGCTCACAGCCCGTGTCGCCGCAGTGAATCGGCATCGGTGCGCACCGGGGGTCGTAGAACTCGCCGTCCAAGGCGGCCAGATCGAGCCGGCTTGAAAGGAAAATCTCGGCGACGCCCGGCGTGGGCTCGTACCATGCGTAGACCCGCAGTTCCGTCGACGGGTTCGCCGGCGTTACGGGGCCCGCTGCTTCCAAGAGGAATCCACCCTGCTGGGCGCTGGCCGAAGCAGCCGACGTGGCCACAGCGAGCACGATGGCTGAGCTCATTGGTATCACGCTTGCGCCTCCTGCTACTGTCCGCATTGGTAACTCTGCATGTACTCAAGTAAGTCAAAGATATCCGCAACTCCATCTTGGTTCAGATCGGCAATCGGGTCACCGGCCAGTACAAGCTGCTGGAAGATGAGCAGGTCCAGTTCCGTAATGTCTCCGTCACCAGTCATGTCCAGCGGCTTGTATGGGGCCGAGTCATACCCACACCCTCCGGAATTGTCACTGAGCATGATGTTGTGCGCAGCGAACGCCGCACAGATGACATCACCATTTGGTGTGCTGTTTGAAAGGTCGCCGTCATCATCATCTGCAGTCAGGACCTCGACGAGCGTCCCCTCGTGGGCAGACTGGTCTCGTCCCTCTGTTACGCCACAGGCTTCCTGGCTGAGATCCACCGCAGTCAGCAACCAGCCCCACTCAACAAGCAAGTCGAGCGTGGGCTCGATCGCACCGCCGAGCCCCTGCCTAATCCGTATCCACACCGCGCTCAGGACCTCACCTCTCGCATAGGCATTCGAGTCGCAATGAGGGTACTGGTAGTTATCTACGATGGGCTGTCTGTCAACGACGCCGCATCCGTGCCAATCGTACACGTACGCTGACTCGTCGTACGCGATTATCCCGAGAGTATCACCATACCCCTCATGAAGCGCACGGAAGGACACCCAGTCTGGCACTCCAAGGAGATTGCCCATGATGAGATGCCCGTACTCGTGGACGGCAATCTGCGAAAAACCCGCGTTGAGGCAGCCGGTAGCCGCGCGGCTCAGCGTGATGATGGGCGGGGTGTAGTAGAAAAAGGAGAGCGCTTGGCAGGTCTGCACAACGTCGTTTGTCCAAAGCAGCAGATCGCCGTCTAACACTGGATCCTCGCCCGGCGGCATGCGATCCTTGAAAATGCGCCTGGCGTTGGACACAGCATGATGAACATTGACGTGGGCAGTGGAGAGTTCCGTTTGTGTCGCATTGAACGTGAAGTTAGCAACGCCGCCCGGCGAAACGACCTGCAACAGTGCTGGGACGGGCTCGGGCGATCCGTCATGATTGTCCCAAACCGCCCATCCCGGCCCAACGAGTCGCGCGGTCACATCAACCGGCTCGGTGCCCGACACCGTGAGTTTGTAGGTTCCGTTGAGCGCGGTGTATCTTGAGTCGAGGAGCACGCCTCCACGGGATGCCTGCACGAGGACATCGGGCATCACGACAAGAGTGGGCAGATTCTCGCTACAGTTCTCCCACGGCGCTGGCAATGGCTGGACGAGATCCGGCCGTGGCGCAGGCGTCACCCACGCGGCCGCGATACCCGTGATGTCCGAGCGCAGCTCGTTGATCCGGATGCGCAGCACCGCGCCAGTCGTGGCGTCCACGAAGACCGTCATTGACGGACCGAAGCGGCCATCGGTCGGCACGCCGAGCAGTTCCCACGCCGCGACGGGCTCCAGACCGCCGCGCCCGAAGTCGTGCTGGATGATCGCCTGCCCGCGCGATTCCCAGCGGCCGTACCCGGTTGTACCCGGGTGGGCCGCCGCGGCGGTGGTCGCCATCTCCGCCGTGATCAGGCGGGGCGGGAAGCCGCCGGCCGGCGGGCGGACGACGTTCGCCGACGCGAGGATGACGTTGTGCCCCTCGCGCTCCAGCGTGACCACCTTGACCCTTGACCCGAGCACGGGCAGGCCGTCGAGGTACTGCTCATAGGCGAACACGGTCTTGCCCGAGGGCAGGGCCTGGCGCCGCCACAGGCGCAGGTCGGCCCCCTCGACCCCGAAGGCGTCGCCGTACAGCGCCAGCCAGTCTTCGGCGGCCTCGTCGGCAGTGGCGCCGTGCGTCATCGGGCGGCCGTAGACCATCCAGGCCCGGCGCGCCGGGCCCTCGCCGCGCCAGAGCGCTTCGACCTCCGGATGGACCGCCCGAAGGTCGCCCCAGGCTCGCTGGGCCGGCGTCTGGCCGAGCGCCGGCTGCGCCAGCGTGACGCCGCTCAGTGCGACGACCGCTGCGAGCAGGCGCCTCGCGCCGCGAGGACAACAGCCAAAGCTCTCTGCATGGCGCCACTTCATTATCGGCTCATTCCTGGCCCGGCCAGCCGGGGCGCCGACTCAGGCCAATATACCACACCCGAGCCCGTCCGCATCGTCAAAACGCGCATTTTGCGGATGCGAGGGTCGCGTTGTTTGTGTAGGCGCCGGCCGGGTCGACAGGCAACAGGGATTTCGCCCCCATTTGGGCGTCTGGAGCGCGGACTGCGCAAGCGCCCCTGCGCGCGCCTCGGCGCGAGGGCGCCCGTAGGAAGGTTGCTCGCTACGGGTTCGCTACGGACAATACGGTTCACTTTAGAGGAGGACGATCGCTTCGGCGAAGGGTTTGAGGGGTTGGGGCGGTCGGAGGTGCTCGGTGCGTTTGGCGC
>JBICIE010000039.1:0-3801 GCA_043101635.1 Phycisphaerales bacterium JB039
GCCCTGCTGTGCGACTCCCCATTCCGGGGGCTGGGCGCGCTTATCGCGACGCTGGGCGCGCTTCCAGCGCTTCCCAGCGCGCTTTCCGTGCTCCGCGGCAGCGCATCTGCGCTCTGCGGGAGCGGCGCCGCGGAGCGCAGATGGGCCATATCGGGACCCTGCGCGCAGCGTCCGCTTCAGCGCTATCGCCCGCGGCGCAGGCAATCTCACAGCACGCGCAGCGCAACCGCGCGCCGGGGGCGCAGCACAGCGCAGATTGCGCGCACATATCGCTCAAGTGGCGCAGCCGCCGGGCCGAACAACTCCGCCGACGTTCGCCGCCCCGCGCTGCGGCGCGCAGCGCAATGGCCCGGATGGTCCGGGCCGCAGCGCGCAACTGCGCGGGCTGCGCGAGCGCCACGAGGACTCACCGTGACAACTTTACCAAAGCAGCAGGCCGAACTGATCAGCTTCTTTGAAGCCCACGTGCCGGTCTGGCTCAATGACCCGACCGCGATCGGCTTAACTTTGACGACCGTCACATCGATCCAGGGCGCCACCGTCGCCGCCCGCGGCGCCTACGACAGCGCGCAAGTGGCCCGCGACGCCTCCAAGGCGGCCACGACCACGCTGCACGGCGCCATCGACACCCTCCGCGGCATGGGCGGGCCGGCCATCAACGCCATCCGCGCCTTCGCCGAGGGCGCGGCCGACCCGATGGCGGTGTACTCGGCCGCGCAGATCCCCCCGCCCGCCGACCCCACGCCCGCGCCCGCGCCCGAAGCGCCCAGCGACATCAGCCTCACGCTGCTGCTCGATGGACGCATCCAGCTCAAGTGGAAGGCGCCCCAGCCGGTCGCCGGCGCTGAGGTCTTCACCGAGATCCAGCGCCGATTCAACGGCGCCGGCAGCTACGCGCCGCTGGCGTCCACCGGCGAGAAGACCTACTTCGACGCCACCGTCCCCGCCGGCACGCAGCAGGTCGAGTACCTGCTCTACGCCCGCCGCGGCGGGCAGGTGTCGGCCCCCGCCGGCGAGAGCATCCTGCTCGGTGTGCCGAGCAACGGGCAGCAGGGGTCGCTGAGCCTGGCGGCGTAGCAAGAGGGACCAGCGACCGGCCACCGGCCACCAGGGGCGCCCGGGCAGGGCGCCTTTTTCATTGCGCTCGTGGTCGGGGGCGGGGGATGGCGCTGTGGCCGGTGCGCCCCGCCCTTGCGCCCGTGGGTTCCTTCCCTGGGTTCCCCTGGTCCCTGATCGCTGATCCCCGGTCCCTTCCCCTTGCCTTCCCCCCTGATCCCTGATGGCTGATCCCCGATCCCTGCTCCTTCCCCCAACCGACATCCCGCTGTTGCCGCGCGGCTGCGCGATCCGATACTTCACCCCGTGAAAGTCCTTCTCAACGGTGAAGTCCTGCCCGCATCCGAAGCCAAGGTCGGCGTGTTCGACCGCGGCTTCCTCTTCGGCGATGGCGTCTACGAGGGTCTGCGGGCCTTCGATGGCGTGCTGATGAGCCCGCAGCGGCATACCGACCGACTGGCGGCGGGCCTGCGCGAGGCCCGGATCGAGTGGGACCCCGGCCTCATGGAGCAGCGCAGTGAGGAGTTGATGCGGGCCAACGGCCTGCGGGACGCGTTCGTGTACTGGCAGATCACCCGCGGGGCGCCGGGGCCGGGCCAGCCGGTGCGGTCGCGGACGGTGGCGGGGCCGGTGAGCCCGACGGTGTTCGCCTACGCGGCGCCGCTGCCGGGGCTGACGGCGTATCCCGAGCCGCCGCGGGTCCGCAGCCGCGTGGTGGCCGACCCGCGCTGGCGGCGGGGGCACCTCAAGAGCGTGTCGCTGCTGGGCAACGTGCTGGCGGCGATGGAAGCCGTCGAGCGCGGCGCCGATGACGCCCTGATGGTCTGCGGCGGGCTGGTGTGCGAGGGCTGCGCCACCAACGTGATCCTGGTGATGCCCGATGGGGAGATCACGACGCCCTCGCTGGACAGCGTGAGCATCCTGGGCGGGGTGACCCGGGCCCGGGTGCTGGATCTGGCGCCGGAGATCGATGAGCGGGCGATCAAGACGGCGGAACTGGCCGCGGCGAGGGAGATCATCCTTGTCGGGACGACGGCGATGGTCAGTTCGGTGGTGGAGCTGGATGGGCGGATGGTGGGGGACGGGACGCCGGGGCCGGTGGCCCGCCGGCTGCTGAGCGCGCTGCTGGATGACTGCCAGCGGCAGGTTGCCGATCGGGTGGCGGCGGGCGCGGCGGCCTGAGGCCCGGCCCGGGGGCTAGCGGTCCTGGTCGAGCCAGGTGGCGAGGGTCGCCTGGGCCCGCAGCAGGCGGTTGTTGCCCGGCCTGCCGGTGGCGAGCATGACCTCGATGGCCCGGCGCATCTGGTCGATCGCCTCGGACTGGCGGCCCATGGCCCAGTAGGTTTCGGCGAGCGACGCCCGACCCCAGCCGGCGTTGTGGGTCGGCTTGCCCTCGGCATCCTTCTGATCGTCGATGGCGAGGGTGAGCCACGCGATGGCCTCCTCGTGGCGGCCGAGACCGGTGAGGATGCGCCCGAGGGCCCGGCGGGTCCAGAACAGCGAGTTGTGTGGCGGTGGGTAGTTGCGGGCGAGCACACCCTCGGCGTGTTCGAGCATGGCCGCGGCGGTCTCCAGGTCGCCGCGGTCTTCGACGGCGCCGGCGAAGATGCGTTCGGCTTCGGCAGTGGCCGGATGCTCCGGGCCGAGCACAGCGCGGCGGATGGCGAGGGCCTCGCCCATCAGGCGCTCGGCCTCCTCATCGCGGTCGTACCAGCCGAGCATCTCGCCGAGGGAGAGGAGGGTGCTGGCGACGGCGGGGTGGTTGTCCCCGAGCGTGCGCCGCTGGGCTTCCAGGGCGGTGCGGAAGAGCGGTTCGGCCTGCCCTTCCTCGCCGAGGTCCATGTAGCGCCAGGCGAGGCGGGTCATGGTGGCGAGGGTCTCGGCGCTCTCTTCGCCGAGCATCTCACGCTGTGTCGCCAGCGCTTCTTCGAGCAATTGCCGGCCTTCGTCAGAGAACAAGACCGCAAGGGCGAGCTGGTACTTGGCTCGCGCAACCTCCGGGCTTTCCTCGGGGAAGTTCGCGCGGTAGATCTCCAGAGAGCGGCGCCACAACTGCTCAGGCGTCACGCCTGGCCGCATCGAGTGCAGCAGCGCAGCGCCGAGGCTGTCGAGTACTTCTGCGACATGCAAGTCGTCGCGCGGAAACGCCTGGTCGGCGAGCTCGAGGGCGCCAAGCAGGGTGTTGGTGGCGGGGATGTAGAGTCCGAGTGTGAGCTGTGTTCGCCCGATCTCGGTGAGCACGGCGGCCTGGAGGGCCGGTTGGTGCTCGAAGTCCATGCCTTCGGCCCAGCCGATGACGGCGTCAAGCGTTTCAATCGCCATCTCGCGCCCTCGGCCCGTGGCGGGATTGATCGCTGTTGAGAGATCACGTATCTCATCCAGAGACTCGATGGCGTTGACGAGGGCCTTCTGTTCGAGCTGGCGGTGACGCTCAGCCTGGATGAGCCCGGCGGTGGTGCCGGTTGCGGCAATCGCAAGCATGATGACGCCGACGACGATCGCGGCCGCGGCAGCGCGGTGACGCCGGGCGAGGACGCGGGCCTGGTACAGCAGCGTGGGGGGGCGGGCCGAGACGCTGTCGCCGGAGAGGTAGGCGCGGATGTCGCGGGCCAGCTCACTTGCGGACTGGTAGCGGCGCGGCGGCTCCTTCTCGAGGGCCTTCCGCACGATCCAGTCGATCTCGCCGCGGACGCCGGTGGTCGTGGAACTGGGGCGGGCGGGCTGGCGGTCGCGGATGACGCGGGC
>JBICIE010000040.1:0-3505 GCA_043101635.1 Phycisphaerales bacterium JB039
CGACATCGTCACCGAGACCGGCGATGAGGCTCGTTTCCTCGATGCGCTGCGCGGCCTGATTCGAGAGCCCGAGGCCGAGCCCACCGCCGCCAGCCTGCTGCGCCTCTTCGAGCAGGGGCGCCTGGATAAGGCCCGCGATCCCGCTGAGATCGCCAAGAACATCCAGCTTCTCACCGGCAACCTCCGCAACCGGACCTTCGGGCGCGAGCGGCTCCTGGCCGCCAAGGAGTACGCCGTCCCCCAACTGCTCGAGCAGTTGATGGCCGATCGCGATCCGGCCCTCCGCACCGAGATCTACACCCTCCTCATCGACATGGCCGAGCAGGCCGTCGTCCCCCTCTCCGTCGCCCTGCTTGAGGTCGACCAGCGGGCCCAGGAGACCATCGCCAGCATTCTCGGACGCATTCAGATCCCCACCGCCATCCCATTCCTCGCCGAGGTGGCCCAGACCACCGACAGCGAGACCGTCGCCGCCGCCTGCAAGGACGCTCTGGAGCGCATCCGCGGCGGCGGGCGCGCTGTCGACGCCGCCGACGCCTACCGCGGCCTGGGCGAGGTCTACTACGACGAGCAGCAGAGCGTCACCAGCTTCCCCGGTGAGCCCTTTCAGCTCCTGTGGGAGTACGTTCCGGCAACCGGGCTCCTGATGCGCCCGATCGAGACCAATGTCTATCACGAGGCCATGGCCATGCGCCTGGCCGAGCGTTCCCTGACGCTCCGCGCCGACCCCAACCGGGCCTCCATCGCCCTCTGGGTCGCCTCCAACCTGCGCCGTGAGCTGGAGCAGCGCCCGGGTTATCAGAACCCCGCCTACCCCGAAGACCGGCGCGACGCCATGTACTACGCAGTCGCATCCGGGGCCGATATCGCCCAGAGCGTCCTGGCACGGGCCCTGCGCCCGTCCTTCCCCGAGCCCCAGCTCGCCCGCCGCGCCATCGCCGCGCTCCAGCAGACCGCGGGCGGCGAGTCGCTCTGGACCGGCTCTGACGGCCGTCCCCAGCCCCTGCTGACGGCCCTGACCTACCCGACGCGCCGGATCCAGTACGAGTCGGCCCTGGCCCTCGCCGCGGCTCAGCCCACCCGGCCGTTCGATGGCTCGCAGCGCGTCGCCCCGATCCTGGCGGGCGCCGTGGTCGGCGCCGGCGAGCAGTACGCCCTGATCATCACCGGGGATTCCGAGGTGCATCGGGCCCTGCGCGACATCATCGAGGGCGCCGGCTACACCGTCGGCCCGTTTGCCCAGAGTTTCTCGGACGTCGAGCAGCAGCTCAGCACCTGGCCGAGCGTTGATCTCGTCGTCATGCATCAGCCCCGCGCCGCCGCGATCCAGACCGTGCAGCGGGCCAGGAACATCGACCAACTGGTCGCGTCGCCCATCCTCGTGCTCGCCGGCAACGACGATTATCGGGATCTGGAGCGCGACCTCGAGGACGATCACGCCCTCGCCGTGCGGCTTATCGGCATCGACGCCCGCATGATGCGCCAGGCCGTGACCGACCTCGCCACGCGGACCTACGGCGGCCCCATCACCGAGGCCGAGGCCCGCGCCTACGCCGCGCTCTCCCTCGACCTGCTCCGCGATCTCGCCGTCAGCGGCAACTCCGTCATTCGCGTCGGCGATGTGACCGGACAACTGGTGGCCGCCCTGCGGGCCAACGCCGGTGGCCACGGCCTCAAGATCGCCGACGTGCTCAGTTGGATCGGCGAGCCCGAGGCGCAGCAGCAGATCCTCGACGCCGCCCTGGGCGCCTCCGGCGAGGAGCGACTGGCCTATCTCGCCACCGCCTCGGCCTCGGCCCGCCGCTTCGGCGACATGCTCTCTGATCGGCAGCGTCTGGAGGTCATGCGCATCGCCCGTGCCAGCGACGACGCCGAGGCCACCGCCGCGGCCGGCCTGCTCGGCGCCCTCAACATCCAGAGCAACGACCTGGCCCCGCTCATCCTCGGCCACGAGGAGCGCGGGCTGTCATCCCGATAACCCGCTCACCGCAAGGTGACACGATCTTGAAGCGCGGGCGCTCCAGCGGGCGCCCGTCGCTGCGCGCGCGGACCGCGCTGTGCCCCGGCGTTACAGACGGACGGGATTCCCACGCGCTGCGACGGCGGAAGTAATGCCGCTGCCGGCGGTCTCCGATCCGGTGTGCGGCCGAGTAAACCCGCACGGTGCGGGTCGGGCCGCCGGTGGGGCGCCGGGGCCGTGGCTCGGTCCGATGTGGGTCGGCGCCCACATCGGGATCCAGTGCCCGGCCGCAGTGACCGGGGTTCGAACGAAGCGCGTAGGGAAACCGTCCGAAGGAGTACTCCACCATGCGAAGCAAGGTCCGTAGCGCGTTCACGCTTGTTGAAATTCTGATCGTTGTGATCATCCTTGGCATTCTCGCCGCGATCGTGGTGCCGCAGTTCACCAGCGCCAGCGAGGATGCCCAGATCTCCAACACGGAGACGCAGCTCTCCACCATCCGCAACCAGATCGAGCTGTTCCGCGTCCGCAATAACGCCCAGTATCCCGACTTCCTGGGCGCTCTGGCCGGCGGCTGGGGCGATCCGGCCGGCGCCACGCCCGCCGCTCAGGCCCTCCGCGGCGGCGACTACCTCCGCAGCGAGCCGATCAATCCGCGCACCCGCACGCTGGCCGGCACCACCGCCCCCGGCGCTGCCGTCGGCGGCACGCTGGTCATCGCCGGCGTCGCGCCGGCCGCCGGTGACGTCGGTGGCTGGATGTGGGACGCCACCGCCGGTGAGGAGGAGATGTACGCCTGCCGGTTCGACGAAGTGAACCGCGAGTGGCTCGACTGATTACGCTCGGGTCATCTGACCCGGACAGTCCGAATCGCAGAGCGGCCGATCCCTGAGAGGGGCTCGGCCGCATTCGTTTGGGAAGCCGGAAGGAGCAAGCAATGCGCCGAGCGTTCACACTGGTCGAGATCCTCATCGTTGTCGTGGTGCTCGGCATCCTCGCGGCGATCGTGGTACCGAGCATCGTCAACGCCTCCGATGACGCCTCCGAGGCCGCCACCATCACCGAACTGGGCAAGCTGCGCCGCGCCGTGGACGCCTACAAGGCCCGCGAGAACTCCCTGCCCGATGTCACCGCAGGCGATGGCACCTGGGGCGGCCTGGTCAGCTCCGATTACCTGACGGCGCCGCCCGTCAACGCCTGGGTCGGCCGCGCCACCGGACGCAACATCGTCCTGCGCGCCACGCCCGATGTCGCCTTCCAGGACATCTACGGCTGGATCTACGACCCCGCGACCGGCGCCGTCTGGGCCGGCGGCTACGACCTCCAGGATACTCCCTTTGCCAAGTGACCGCACACACCGCCCAGACCGCACAAAGCGAACGGGCGGGCTGTTCGCATGGCCGGCCCGGGGGCGGAAGGCCCGCGAACTGCCGATGCACTCCGCGAACGACCACGATTACTCGGAGGAACCGGCCATGCGCAAGCGCGGCTACACGAACCTGATGCTCACGGCAATCGCCGCCCTGCTCGCCCTCAACCTCGCCG
>JBICIE010000041.1:0-36998 GCA_043101635.1 Phycisphaerales bacterium JB039
CTGCACCTGATCGGGGGGCTGGACCGGCCGGACCGGGCGCCGGGGGCCGGGCGGGCCGGGTCGATCGAGTTCAAGGGCCGGCCACTGCACCAACTGTCGGAAGCCGGCCTGAACCGGTACCGGCAGCGGTCGATGGGCATGGTGTTCCAGTTCTACCACCTGCTCCCGGAGCTGTCGGTTCTGGAGAATGTGCTGGTGGCGGCGATGGTGCGCCACGGGCGGCTGGGGTACCGGCGGGCCCTCGGGGCCTGCCGCGGCAGGGCCGAATCGCTGCTGGACGCCTTCGGGCTGTCGGGACGGCTGCGGCACCGGCCGGCGGAGCTGTCCGGGGGGGAGCGGCAGCGGGTGGCAATCGCTCGGGCGCTGATCAACGAGCCGGATCTGCTGCTGGCGGACGAGCCGACGGGAAACCTGGACCGCCGCACCGGGAATCAGATCCTGGAGGCCCTCAGCGCGGTTCGGGCCCAGCGGGCCCAGACGATGGTGATGGTGACGCACGATGAGCGGATCGCGGCCCGGGCCGACCGGGTTGTACGGCTGGTGGACGGGCTGATGGAGCCCGGCGCGGCCCGGCAATGATCCAGAGACGGACAGACGGTACTATTGCCGATTGTCAGGACGACGGCGCCGGGGTTGGCCGTCCGTTCGGGCGCCAGGCCGATGGGGACGGACTCGATTTGGATGTGGCGACGACAAGCGCGGCCAGTGGTGACCGACCGACGGTGACGTTCTGCTCACTGGCGGGGCTTGAAGCAGCGGTCCGGGCCCGGGTGGAGGATGTCGGCTCCGGTGAACCGATCGTCTTCCTGCACGGGCTGGTGGGGCTCAATGAGCACTGGGAGACGGTGGCCCGGAGCGTGGCGGAGCATTTCCGCTGCATCATGCTGGAACTGCCGCTGCTGAACCTGCGCGGGGACGACTGCTCGATCGACGGTGTGACGCGTCTGACAGCGGCGTTCCTCGATGAGTACCTGCCCGGCGAGCCGGTGATCCTGGTGGGCAACTCCTTTGGCGGCCACGTGGCGGCCCGGGTGGCGCTGGAGCGGCCCGACCAGGTCCGCGGGCTGGTGCTTGCCGGCGCGAGCGGGCTGATCGAGAAGTCGATGGTCAGCGATGTTCAGCTCCGTCCGTCGCGGGAGTGGCTCAAGCGGAAGATCGGGGAGTTGTTCTACGACCCGGACCGGTACATGAACCCGGCGGACCTGGACCGGGCCCATCGGGAGCTGTCGGACCGGGCCGGGGCCCGGGCGATGGTGCGCCTGTCGAAGAGCGCGCGGCGCAACCACCTCGGCTCGCGGATCGGCAAGATCCAGGCGCCGACACTGCTCGTGTGGGGGCGCAACGACATCGTGACGCCGCCGGAAGCGGCCCTGCAGTTCGACCAACTGCTGCCGAACTCGCGGCTGGTGTGGTTCGATCGCTGCGGGCACGCGCCGATGATGGAGCAGCCCGACGGCTTTGCCCTCGCGGTGGTGGAGTTCGCATCGGGCCTCTCCGGCTCCGGCTCCTGACCCTATGCCACCCGCACCTGCGCCCCTGACGATCCGCAGCGCCGTCGGCGCGGGTCTGCGCCTGCGGGTTGCGCGCCGGGCCCGACTGCTGAGCGACCTCGCGCACTGGCGCAAGGCGACGGCTTCGATCCAGCGGCGCCAGCTTCGTTCGCTGGTCGAGAAGGCCGCGTCGACGGAGATCGGGCGGGAGTGCGGCTTTGCGCGGCTGGCGCAACTGCCGGAGGCGGAGCTGCTGGGGGCGTATCGCAAGGCGCTGCCGATCGGCGACTACCTGGCCTACGCCGAGCGGCTGCAGCGGATGCGCGAGCAGGGGGAAGCCGATGTGCTCTGGCCCGGGCTGGTGCGTGACTTCGCCCAGACCAGCGGCACGACGGCGGGGGACAAGTACATTCCGGTCAGCGGCGAGATGATGCGCTCGAACTACCTCGCGTCGCTGGACATCTTCGCGCACTCGGTGCGCCGTGGGATCTCGCTGGAGCGGCTTCTGGGGGGCCGGGCCCTGTTCCTGGGCGGGTCGTCATCGGTGACGGCCAACGAGCACGGCGTGCGCACCGGCGATCTCTCCGGGCTGGTGACGCGACTGATCCGCTGGCCGCTGACGGCGGTGTACTCGCCGGGGCGCGAAGTTGCGCTGCTGAGCCACTGGCCGACCAAGATCGACCGGATGGCCCGGGTCACGATGGGCCAGGACATCCGGATGATCAACGGGATGCCGAGCTGGTGCGTCGCGCTGATGGAGCGGATCCTGGAGATCGCCCGGGAACAGGGCGCCGGGGCGCGCCGCATGCGGGACATCTGGCCGAACCTGATGATGTTCGTGCACGGCGGCGTCAAGTACGCGCCGTTCGAGCCGCGGATCCGGCAGTTGTTCAGCGGCGCGGCCGATGGCGACGACATTCCGCACCGGCTGGAGTTGTACCCGGCCAGCGAGGGGTTCATTGCCCTGCAGGATGAGGCGCACGATCCGGGGCTGCGACTGCTGACCGACATCGGCAACTTCTTCGAGTTCGTGCCGCTGGAGGAGGTCGACGCCCCGGACGCGGCGGCGTTCGCCTGCGACGAGGTCGAGAAGGGCCAGCGCTACGTGGTGGTGATGTCCACGTGCGCCGGGCTGTTCCGCTATCTCATCGGCGACGTCGTCGAGTTCGATACCGTGTGCGACCGGCTGGACGGGCGGGCCGGCGACGGGCCGTGCCGGCTGCGGATCGTCGGGCGCCACCGGCACTTCATCAACGCCTTCGGCGAGAACCTGATCGTCGAGAACATCGAGGAGGCGGTGGCGGCGGCGTCTCGCCAGAGCGGCCTGATCGTCGGCGAGTTCACGGCGGCGCCGGTGTACCCCGGCAATGGGCGGCGCGCGGGGCTGGAGATCCTGGTCGAGATGCCCGCGCCGCCGGGCCCGGAACAGATCGGCGCCTTCGGGCGCGCCGCCGACGAGATGTTGCAGCGGGTGTGCCACGACTACGAGGTCAAGCGCACCGGCGACCTGGGCATGGCGCCGCCGACGATCACGGTCGTGCCGATGGGGACATTCCACCGGTGGATGGAGTCGCGCGGCAAGCTGGGTGGCCAGCACAAAGCGCCGCGCTGCGCCAACGGCCGGGAAACCCTCGAGGCGGTCGCCGCCATCGCGTCCCCGGCGACTGCGTAGTTCTGCGCAAATAGCAAATCCAGTCGTTTGGGATGGCGCATCGGGCGAGCTCGTCTGGTACACTGAGCTAGTAATGACTAACTTTGGAGCGCCCCATGCTCACCGAAGCCAACGAACTCCGCGAGCGGATCACTCGCGTCGAAGCTCGCCTGGACGCCATCGAAGCGAAACTGGCGTTTGAAGAGGGGGAGGGCGAGCCTGAGCCGGCCCCGGCCCCGCCGGCGGCTCCGCCGACGATGTGGGCGCCCGAGCCAAGCCCTGCCCCGCCAGCAGATCGCCCGCGCCTGGCGCCGCGACCGGTCCAGGTTGCGGCTCCGGCGGTGGCCGCCACCGACGCGGGCGGAGGATCCGAGAGTCGGGAGGGACGCCTGGAGAAGCTGATCGGCGGCCGGTTGTTTGCCGCGGCCGGGGGCTTGATCATCGTGCTCGGGCTCGGCTTCTTCATGAAACTCGCATACGACGCGGGGTGGCTCGGGGCGATTCCGCCGGCGGCGCGCTGCCTGGCCGGCGCCGGCGCGGGGGTCTGCCTGCTGATCGCGGGCGAGTGGGCCCGGCGGCGGGCCGGGGCGTGGGCCGCGGCAGGGCTGAACGGCGCGGGCGTGGCGACGCTGTACGGAAGCGCGTTCATCGCGTACGGGGTCTTCGGGCTGCTTGGCGCGCCGGTGACCTTCGTGCTGCTGGCGATGACTGCGGCGGTGGGGGTCGCGATCGCGGGGCGGGCGCGGGTGGCGCCGGTGGCGATTCTCAGCACGGTCGGCGCGTACCTTGCGCCGCTGTTGACCGCGACCGAGGCCGCCAGCCCGCTGGCGCTGCCGATGTACCTGACGGCGCTGCTCGGGGCCGGGCTCGTGCTGTCCGGGCGCCGGCGCGAGGTGTTCGGCGCACTGCGCCCGATCTGCTGGACGGCGACCATGCTGCTCGGCGGGTTGTGGGGGCTGGCTGAGGGCAGCGATCTGCAGGCGGCGCTGGCGCTGTTCGTCGGCGCCATATGGGCCATGACCCACGCCGAGATGCTGCTGCCGGCGCGGGCGCGGGCCCTCGATCGCGACGCGGCTGCGCCGCTGGGATGGGCCGAGGCCCGCCCGGTGCTGATGAGCCTTCTGACGACGGCATGGGCGACGGCGCTGGGCGTGATCTGCGGCGGCGGCGGCTGGATGCCGACCTGGTTTGTTCCCGCGGGGCTGCTGGTGGCGAGCTTTGCCCTGGCGAGCATGACCGCAGGGGCGCTGCGGATCCTGCGCGACCTGCCGCGGAGTGAGTCGGAGCGGTACGGGGCAGCGCTGATGCTGCAAGCGGGCGCGCTGCTTGTGGCGGTGGTGGCGCTGGCCCTGGCGGGCTGGCTGGAGGTGTTCGCGTGGCTGGCGCTGGGCGCGGCCGGCGCGGCGACAGCGCGGTGGCTGCGGGCGCCTTCGCTGGCGGTGGCCGGGGCTGTGGCGCTCGGGATCGCGACGGTGCGGCTGCTGGCGTACGACTCGCTTGCGCCTGGGCTGGCCGGCGTCGGCGTTGAGGTCGCGGGCCTGTATCTCAGCCGCTGGGCTCTGCTGATGGTTGGCGCCGCGGGCGCGTGGATCGTGCTGGCGATTGGAGCGCTGGGCGCGGGATGGCGCACGCCCGGGCGGGTTGCCTGGGGCGCTGCGCTGGCGATCCTCATGCTCTCTGTCGTTCACAGTGAGGCGATGGCGATCTCGGTGGCCGCGGCCTGGCTCGGGCTGGCGGCGGCGCTGGTCGGCTTCGGGCGGGCGCGGGCGCAGGCGCTGTCGCTGTGGTCGGGGGTGCTTGCCGGCGCGCTTGCGATGGGCGCTGCGCTGCTCGCCTGGCCGCACTGGGCGAACCAGCCCGGGCTGCTGATCGGCGGTTTGGCCATGACGCCGTGGTCGGCGGTGACGCTGCTGGCCGCGGCGCTGCATCTCGGGGCGGCAGCCTGGTTGATCCCGGCGCCATCATGGCGCGCTGCGGCGCTGTGGAGCGCCCTGTGCGGCGTCGGCGCCTTGGCGCTCGCTCCGCTGCATCCGGAAAGCGAGCCGCTCTCGGCGCTGTGGTGGTGGACGGCGCTCGGCGCGGGACTGACAGGCGCTGCGCGCTTCGAGCGACGGCTGCCGCTGGCGTGGCTCGGGGCTGCGGCGCTTGGGCTGACGGGCCTGGCGTGGGCCGGCGTGGAGGTTGGCGCTGCGCCGGCGTCGACGATTGCGGGCGTGCGCATCGCCATCGTGCAGGCGGTGGTGATCGCCATTGCAGCCCTCTGGGCCGGCGCCCGGCTGCCGGCGCAGGTGGCTGAGGGCTGGCCCCGCCGCGGCATGTTCATCGGCGCGGGGACGCTGCTGTTTGCCGCCAGCAGCCTGGAATGGGGCCGGCTCTCCCGGATGGCGTTCGATGATGTGATGGCCCAGCGGGCGAGCATCTCGGTCTGGTGGGCGGTCTTTGCCGCGGCCCTGTTGGCGCTGGGCAGCCTGCGCCATTGGCGTTCCTGTCGGTTCGCGGGCCTGGGGCTGCTGGCGCTCGCGGGGCTCAAGGCCGTGACGTTCGATCTGGTGGCGATCGATCCAGCCTGGCGGGTGGTGAGCCTGATCGGCACGGGGCTGGTGATGCTCGCGGTGGCGGTGGCGTATGGGCGGATGGCGACCCGGCGCGGGGCTCTGGCGGATTCGCGGGTGTAGAATGGACGGGCGCCGCGACAGCCGCCCGCGGAGAGGCGCCGGGCGGCGACCGCCGCCAGCGCTTGAGAACCCATGCGGATCCTTGTTTCCAATCCAGACACAATCGGCGATGTCGTGCTGCGCCAGCCGCTCCTGGGGCGCCTTGCGCGGGACGGCCACGAGCTGGCCGTGGTGGTGCGCCCGCTGGTGGAGCCGCTGATCGACCTGATCGCTCCGGAGGCGCAGGTGATCCGCTGCGAGGCGCCGCCTTACGAGATCGGCCTGGAGCCATCCGATGCGCGCCTGGATCCGGTGGCGGCTGCCGCGGCGGAGTTCGACCCCCAGGTCGTGATCGCGGCGCCGTGGCAGCAGACGCCGGTGGAGTCGCGTCTGCTGAACGACCTGACGGAGGCGAGGCGGATCGGCTTTGCCGGGCGCCGGTTCTTCGACCCCGGGGCGTCGGCGCCGCCGGCGTGGACGATTCCGCTGGACACCTCCATCGACACACCGGTCGAGACGCCGGAACTGCGCAAGAACGAACTGCTGGGTCGGGCGGCGCTGGGCAAGTCGGTGCGCCTGGGGGATCCGCGCCTGACGCTGTCGGATGATCACAAGGCGATGGCCGAGGCCGCGCTGGAGAAGCTCGGGCTGCGCCCGGGGGCGTACCTCGTCGCCTGCGTCGGGCACAACAAGTGGACCGGCGTCCGCAACTGGCGGCTGGAGGCGTGGGCCGAGGCGCTGACTCACTGGAAGACCCGGCACGGGCGCGACGTTCTGCTGATCGGCGCCGAGGACGAGCGGGAGCGATCTGGCGAGGTGCGTCAGCGCATGGGCGACGCCGGCGCCGACTGCGCTGAGTGGTTCGGCGACGCGCGCGGGGACGTGGCGACACTGGCGGGTCTGATCGGCATGTCGCGGGCCTACTTCGGGCGCGACACCGGGCCGATGCACCTCGCCGCGGCGTTGAAGCGTCCGGTGGTGGCGGTCTTTGGCGGGGGCACCTGGCCGCGGTTCGTGCCGGCGGTCGATCCCAGCGTCACGGTGACGATCTCCGTGCCGTGTGCCGGCTGCGAGTGGCGCTGCGATCTCGAGGACTCGCACTGCATCAAGGAGGTTCCGGTCGCCGAGGTGATCGGGGCGATCGATCAGCTCGAGTCCGGATCGGTCAAGAAACGGACGACGCGGGCGCTGAAGCCGCCGCCGGCTCTGGCGGCCCGGATCGCGACCGAGATGACGCGCGCCGCCCGGCGGCGACTGGTCGAGGTTTCGGTGGAGCGTTATGGCCAGAAGGCAGAAGGATCGAAGTTGACGGCGACGCAGACGAAGGAACTGGAAGCGGCCCGGGGCTCGCTGGAGCAGGAGCGGCGCCGGCGGCTCGAGCTGGAAGCGGAGTTGAAGGTCGTGCGCGAGCAGCGCGGCGTGGACCAGGAGCGGGCCGGGTATCTGGATGGCCGGCTGGAGAAGCGCACCGAGGATCTGATCAAGGCGCGCGAGGAGCGGGCAGAACTCAAGGCGAAGCTGGAGGCTGCCAGCGCTGCCCAGGCCGCGGCGGCGGAGCGATCCGCGGCCCGGATCGAGTCGCTGGAGCGGCAACTGGCGGAGCAGCGCCAGGAGCGGGAGCGTCTCGCCGCCCGGATGCGCGAAATCGGCGCCGAGGCCGAGTCGGCCCGGGCCAGCGCCGAACAGATGCGGTCGCGGCTGGAGGCGGAGAGCCGGCGGGCCGAGGCGCTTGCGAAGTCGGAAGCGTCGTTGCAGGAGCGGCTGGGACAGTTGCAGGGTCGCGTCAAGCAGTTGCAGGCGCAGGCAGGCGGCCCGCAGCAGCCCGGGACGATCCGGGATCTGGAACTGCAGATGCGCCGGGCCCGGAGCGATCTGGATGCGGCCATGAGCCTCAGCCGGCAGCGCGAGCAGGAGATCGTGGTGGTCCAGTCCCGTCTCAACGACCTGCTGGCGTCGCGCTGGCGCAAGCTCGGCCAGCGGCTGGGCGTGGCCATGACGCTGCCGTGGGAAGAGCAAACCAGGAACGGGCGGGCCTGACCGGGCGCGCCGGTTGCACCGACAGGAGTGAGCCGTGCCGGACACCGCTGATGTGACCACGCCGGATGTGAAGACCATGCCGATCAAGATCACGACGCGCCGCCCCGCGCCGCCGCCGCCGGTACGGCGCATGCTCAAGGGCCTGGGCAGGTGGCCGTTTGTGGCCCATCCGCAGCCGCTTCCGGCGACGATGCCCGACGGGACGCCGTGGCCGCGGATCACGGTCGTGACGCCGTCGTACAACCAGGGGCGGTACATCGAGGAGACGATCCTCTCGATCCGCAATCAGGGGTATCCGAACCTCGAGCACATCATCATGGATGGCGGCTCGACGGATGAGACGATGGCCATCGTCGAGAAGTACCGCGACGGGATCGCCATCGCCGTCAGCGAGAAGGACAAGGGCCAGTCGGACGCGATCAACAAGGGGATGAAGCTGGCGACCGGCGAGATCCTGACGTGGATCAACTCGGATGACATGCTGGCGCCGGGGGCGCTGGCGGCGGCGGCGATGGCGTTTCACACCTCCGGCGCCGATTTCGTCAACGGCGTGGCCCAGATCTTCCGCGACGGCAAGCTGGTGCATCAGTGCATCAACTCGTGCGCCGACGGCCCGATCCCGCTGCGCGACCTGCTCGACCTGGACAACTGCTGGATGAAGGGCCAGTTCTGGTGGCAGCCGGACTCGTTCTTCACCAGGGACCTGTGGGAGCGGGCCGGCGGGCACGTGCGCGTCGACTGGTATTACTCGATGGACTACGAGCTGTGGCTGCGGTTCGCCGAGGTCGGCGCGAAGCTGCACTCGATCGGCCGGCCGGTCTGCTGGTACCGCACGCACGAAGATCAGAAGACGAGCGAGGATGGCGGCGGCGGGTTCCAGCGCGAGCTGCCGCACGTGGTGGCCGACTTCATCAAGACGCGCGGGCTGGATTTCGAGCCGGGCCCGGCCGAAAAGACCAAGGGCCGGCTGCGCGTGGTCTTCTTCAACGACATCGGGTACGCCTACGGCGCCGGCGTGGCCCAGAAGCGGCTGATGGAGGCGTTCGCCTCCGCCGGCCATGAGGTCATCGGGATCGCCGCCAGCAGCGTGTACGCCGGGCAGTGCGCCGGGCAGGCGACGGTGTCGGACATCGTGGGGACGATCGCGGCGCGCGAGCCGGACCTCGTCGTGGTGGGCAATCTGCACGGGGCTGATTTGGGACCGGAGGCGCTGGCGGCGATCGGGCAGCGGTTCGAGACGGTCTTCGTCATGCACGATCTCTGGCTGCTGACGGGACGGGCGACGTACATCGGCCGGCAGGATGGCTCGGCGCCGGCCGACCTGATCGACGCGGAGGGCTGGGGCGACTATCCGCGCGTGCCGGCCAACGAGCGGCGCCGCCACTGGGAGGCCAAGCGACGCCTGCTCACGGGACGCAAGGCGCCCGGCGTGGTGACCAACAGCCGCGCTGTGCTCGATCTGCTGCGGCAGACGCTGGACGGCCCGATGGGGGATGTCGACGGCGGGTCGCGCCCCGGCTGCGATTTCATCAAGTACGGCCTCGATATCGAGACGTTCCGGCCGCGGGACCGGCGCATGTGCCGGGAACTTCTCGGGCTGCCGCAGGATGACTTCATCGTTCTGACCTCCGCGTGCTCGCTGGTCGATGAGCGCAAGGGCGTGGCCCATCTGGCCGAGGCGATGGGGGCCCTTGATCTGCCCGACGCTCTGGTCGTCGGGATCGGATGGTTCGACCCGAAGCAGCCGGCGCCGATCCCGAACATGCGGGCGATGGGCTACATCGACGATCCGCAGCAGATGGCCATGCTCTACTCGGCGGCGGACGTCTTCGTCGGGCCGAGCCTGGAGGAGGCCTTCGGACAGGTCTTCGTGGAGGCCGCCGCGTGCGGCACGCCCGCCATCGGGTATCCGGTCGGGGGCGTGCCCGAGGCGATCACGCACGGCGTGACGGGGCTGGTTGCCCGGGAAGTCAGCCCGGAGGCGCTGGCGGAGGTGATCGCAACGCTGCACGCCGACGAACAGTACCGGCGCGACCTTGGCCGATGGGCCCGCATCCACATCGAGAACGAGTGGTCGACATGGGCGGCGTACCAGCGCTTCCATGTGGCGCTGCGCTCGACCGGGCTGGGCCAGCGCATCGGTCTGTCGCGCAAGATCGACTTCACGCGACCGGGCACGGTCCCGGAGGTTCAACTCGTTCGTCCCACCATGCCGCCGTACCAGCCGCTGGAGGGGTTCGGGCCGGAGGAGGGCGATCCATCGAAGGGCGCGCGGTTCCGCTGGATGCTCGGCCCCCGGGCCAGGTTCGCGGCGCACGTGGACTTCGAGGGCCGGGGCCGGCTGATCATCCGCTGCCGCACGCTCGAGCAGGGCCAGCGCCTGCGGGTGATGCGCGACGGCCAGACGGTGGGGGAGCAGGCGGCGCCGGCCGGGCAGGATGAGGTCATCATCGCGCTGGAGACGACGGTGCGGAAGGGCGCCAACGCCTTCGAACTGCACGCGTGGAAGTGGCGCACCATCGAGGGGCGCGACCTGGCGGCGCAGATCGTCTCGATCAACCTCGTGCCCGAGGCCTGAAGTCAGAGCACATCGCGGATCTCACCGCCGAGCGTCCGCAGCGCAAGCCAGCCGGCAAGGCCGGCCGCGGCCGGCCATGCGATCATCCCCGCGATGAGACCGGGTCCGGGCATTTCACCATACAGGAAGAGCAGCCGCGCCGAGGTCAGCATCGGGTAGACCGGGTTCAGCGGCAGGGCGTTCTGGGCCCACTGCGGCAGGATCTCGGGCGGATAGACGACCGGGTAGGCCCAGAAACCGACCATGAGCACGATGCCGATGAGTTCGCCGATGTCACGGATGAAGACGTTCATGGTCCCCAGCGCCAGGCCGAGCCCGAAGCCGAGGACGCACAGCGACAGCAGCGGGAGCGGGAGCAGGAGCCAGTGCCAGGTCGGCCAGTGGCGCAGCGCGATCGCCACCAGCATGAAGACGCCGTAGCTCATGGCCAGCCCGATGGCGGCGCTGGTCGCCGTCTGGGCGCTGAAGACGACCTCGGGGATGGGCAGCTTGCGCAGGTAGCGGGCGTTGTGGATGAACGCCCTGGCGCCGCGGCTGAGGCATTCGCTGAAGGCCTGCCATGGCAGCAGGGCGCTGACGAGATAGATGGCAAAGCCGCCGGGCGCCTCCACGCCGGCGCCTCGCTCCTTGAAAACCGACCCGAAGACGATCGAGAAAACCAGGATCAGGGCCAGCGGCTGCAGCACGTTCCAGAAGACGCCGACGGTGGAGCCGGCGTACCGGTAGCGGACATCGGCCAGCGATGTCTGGAGGATGTAGGAGCGGTAGCGGTACAGGTCGGCGAGCACCGGCGATGGTATCAGCAGGCCCCCGGGCCGGCAGCGCTGCGCGGCATACCGTCGGCCGTGCCCGAGCCACTGCTGTCCATCATCACGCCCTCGCTCAATCAGGCGGCGTATTTGCGCGAGTGCCTGCGGTCGGTGCAGGGGCAGGGCCTGCGCATGGCCGGGCCGGGAGAGGACGGGGAACTGGAGCACATCGTCGTCGATGGCGGCTCGACCGACGGCTCGGCCCAGATCATCCGGGCGGCGCCGGAGCTTGCCTGGTCGGTCAGCGAGCCGGACCGCGGGCAATCCGACGCGATCAACAAGGGCATGGCTCACGCCCGCGGCGCGTGGGCCGGGTGGCTCAACGCCGATGACTGGTACGAGCCGCGGGCCTTGGCGGCCGTCCGCCGGGCGCTGGAGGCGGATCCATCCGTTGATGTGCTGGTCGGCCGGTGCCGCTTCGTGGATCTGGAAGGCCGGACCGTGTTCAGCCCACGACCGCCGGAGCCCATCACGCTGGCGAACCTGCTGCGCCTGCGGAGCCAGTGGTTCAACGGGCGGCTGATCGTGCAGCCGGAGGCGTTCTTCCGCACCAGTCTGTTTCGCGATCTGGGCGGACTGAACCTCGAGAATCACTACACGATGGACCACGAGTTGTGGCTGCGCATGCTGCGTGCGGGCGCCCGGTTTGCGACGCTGGATGCGCCCGTTGCTTGCCTGAGGGTGCATCCGGCCCAGAAGACCAGCGACAACCGGCGCATCGTGCGCTGCATGCTCGAGTTCGCCCGGCCGATCTTCGAGGACGCCCGCGCCGCCGGCGCCCTCGGCGGCGAGGCGGACCCGGTGGGCGCCGAGCTGGACGCGGTGGCGGGCAAGCTGGCGGCGGCCGACCTGGTCCGAGCCCGGTGGGAGGCGGCCCGAGATGCCCCGCGACCATTGCTGGGCGGCGTCGGCGCACGGTGGCAGTGGCGCGAGGCGCCGGTCGAAGCGCTGGAGCTGTCGCGGCCGCACGCGCGGGCGGCGGCGCGCCGGCTGCGTGGGGGTCGCTGCTGCGCCCTGGACCCCTCCGGCGGCGCAGCGCTGAGGATCGTCATGCCGGAGTTGCTGGCGACCAGGACGCTGCGCCGGCGCTTTGAGACGAGCATCATCACCGGCGCCGAGTCGCTGCAGGGGGAGGAGCAGTTCGACCTGGTGTGCTCCGTCGCGGCGCTGGTCCACGCCGATGATCCGGCGGGGCTGCTCCGGCGGCTGTGGGAGCGCCTGCGGCCGGGCGGATCGATGCTGCTGCTGGCCGAAACGGCGGTTGTCGATCAACTGCCGGAATACCTGGCCGAACTCGGCCGGCTGATGGACTGCCAGCTCTCGCAGAATCACGATGTACTCATCAGCGAGGAGGCGGCGCCCTGGATCCGGCGCGTGCAGCGCGAATCGGCCGATTCCGAGGCGGCCGGCGCGTGGGCGGCTGCGCATCCGTCCGGGTTCGGCGCCGATCTCGATGCGATCGCCGGCGAGCTTGGGGCGCGCATCGTTCTGCGCCGTCGCTACGGGGGGCTGTGGTATCACCCGCTGGCGCCGTTTCCCGAGCCCGAGCGGCCGGGCGCCCGGCGGGCCGACTGCTGGGCCACGGAACTCTGGGAAAAGCCGGCCGCTACCGGCGGATGAGCGTCGCGGCGCCGGCGACGTAGTTGTGGTGGGGGGCGGTGGTCCGGTGCCAGCCGAGGAACCCGGGGATGTCGCGCACGTTCCACGCGGGCGGGCGCTCGCTGGCGAAGGCGGGGTGGTTCCAGATCTCGCGCTCGAACTCGGCCATGGTCAGTGCCCGGCCGTTCCACTCGGGGAAGGTCATACCGAGGCTCGGTTCGCAGATGTCGAAGCTGAGGGCAAAGACGCCGCCGGGCTTCAGCACGCGGGCCGCTTCATCGATGGCCTTGCGCTTGTCGGGCTGGTGTTCGATTACCGAGAAGCTGGTGAGGCAGTCGGCCCAGCCATCCGGCGCCTCGATGCGCTCGCTCTCGACGATCGACCAGCGGACGTTGACGCCCAGGGCGGCCCTGGTGCGTTCCCAGATCTCGACCCACTGCGGATCCGTCTCGACCAGCAGGACTTCCGCGCCGAGCGTGGCCAGCTTCCACGGCATCGGCGAGATCTCGCTGCCGAGGTCGACCACCCGTTTGCCGCGCCAGTCGGTGTGCGCCAGGGCGTGGAACCAGATCCACGGATACTCCCAGATCTTGCTCCAGGAGGTCATCTCGCGCAGATGGAGCGGGCGGGCGAAGGCGTTGAGTTCATCCATGAACCCGCGGAAGCGCAGCGAGCGTGTCTCTGCAAGACTCGCGAGGCGCAGCTTCGGGCCGGCCGGCGGCGCGGGGGCGGGGTCGATCCCGGCGGTTGCAACGGCGGTGGCCACCGGCGCCGGCATCTGCCCGCGCACCAGGGCGCCGCGGGCCGCGGCGAGCAGAGGCGCCAGCGTGTCAGCGTTCGCAGCGAACGGTTGATCGGGCAGTGCGCCGGTCGCTGCCTCGAGCGCGGCGCGCGCGCCCGGGCGATCGGCGCCGGGGCGAGCCCCCAGCGCGCCGGCCACCGCATCGTGCATGCGGACGAGTTCGTCGATGGCGTCCGGCCCGGGCGCTTCGCCGTCCGGCGCTGGGCCCAGGAACAACGGGGCGGCCAGCGGCGCCAGGGCCCGGGCCTGGATCTCGGGCAGTTCGCGCGCAGCGCGTCCGGCCCGCTCGGCCCGGATGGCGCCGTGGGCCCGGACATCGGCCGAGCCCCATTCCCAGCCGGGCAGATCCTGCTGCCGGGCGGCGTAGTCGAGCATCGCCGGATCAAACGGCTCCTCGAGGAATCCACACACGGCCTCCAGCGCTGCGCGCGGGTCGCGCACGAGCGACTCGTAGCGCACGACCAGCCGCTCGCGCCGGCCCAGGGCCCGGCGAACGCGATGATTCCACAATCCCCAGCGCACGAGGGCCATCAGCGGGGCGCTCGGGGCCATCACGCCCTCGGCGAGCTTGAGCTGCTGCTCGTACAGAGGCGCAATCCCGCGCCGGTGCTCGGCGGTGACGGCGGTGGACATCGCGACATCCAGCCCGTCGCGCACGAGCCAGATGACCCTGGCGTCCGGCAGCAGTTCAAGCAGCGTCTCGGCGTGCAGGATGTCGTTGGGCGTCTTGTGGGCCCAGCGCCGCTTGCCGCGCCGCGCGGCGTAAGCGCCCATCAGGCTGTCGAGCATGGCGCGGGCGGCGCTGAAGACCTCCTCGCGCGTGCCGCCAAAGTTGGCGCACCAGCCGAGCGGGTCCTCGGCGAGATACCGCGTCGCGCCCAGCAGGCTCCGCGGCTGGTGCTCGGCGAGCCAGGGGGCTTCCGGGCCGGCCGCGATGGCCGGGTGGGCGTTGAGCAGGGCGCGCAGCAGCGTGGTGCCGGAGCGCGGCACGCCGAAGATCAGGATCGGCGCTGGCGCCACGGGCGGTCTCCTACCAGGTGTAGCCGAAGCGGCGCAGCGTGGCGCCGGCGATGCGATCCGTGCTCTCGGGCGCCGGCGCCTCGTCGGCCGCGGGGTTCAGGCGGCGCACGTTGGTCGCCGCCCAGGCCGCGGCGGTCTCATCGTGGGGCAGGCGCAGAAACCGTTCGATGCGGGCGATGACCTGATCGGGGAAGTCGATCAGTTCCGCGTAGGTCACCTGAATGAGCTGGCGGCCGCCAAGCTCCTCGACGACGGGCGCCGCCGCCTCCACGCTCATGCGCCACTCCAGCAGCCCGCGCTCGTACGGCGTCCTGCAGGAGGCGGCCAGGTCGCCGAGGCCGCGGGCCTCGGCGTGTTCGCACAGCAGCGGCCATTTGCGGTCGTCAACGCCGTACCACTCTCCGGCCTCGACCTTGCGGGCGATGGAGCGCGCAACTTCCACCCCGTGGCGGATGATGTTGATGAAGCGGGCCGAGGGCGCAAGGGCCCGCAGGAAAGGCAGGCGAAAGTTGTTGATCGCCAGCTTCTCCAGCACGATCGCCTTGCCGGCCCTGGCCTTCTCCAGGCGCGCAAAGACGGCCGCCCGCCCGCTGTCGGTGACGTCCGAGGCGCCCAGCGCCACGCGGGCCTGGCGCGACTCGGGGTTCATCCCCCAGATATCCCCCGCCAGGAACACATCCGTCCACAGCCGGAACCGGTCGTTCAGGTAGCTCACATCCGGGCGCTGGCTCAGGATGGTCCCGAGGATGGTGGTGCCCGATCGCCCGCAGCCGGTCAGGAAGACCAGCCCCGGCGGGGCGGCTGCCGGCGATGCGCCGTCGCCGGCCCGGTCAGTTGATATCGCCGTCACGTCCCTCTCCCGTCAGTCGAAGCCCGTTCGGTGCGGTGGGCGATCGTCATGGGCAACCTGGTCACGCCGAAGAACCGCTCCGGCTCGCCCATGCGCTGGCGGATTCTGATCGGCCCGAGCGCCGGCAGCACATCGTGAAAGATCGCCCCGTTGATGTCGCCGCCATCCTCCGGTGGCTCTGATGCGCCGAGCCCGAAGGTATAGGCCCCCGGGCGCATGTTCATCTCCACGCGAAAACGCACCACGGTGCGGTCGCCCGGCGCCATGGCCGGCAGCGTGTGGTCAAGCTGGGCCGAGCCGGCGCCGAAGATCTGCACGCCGAAGCGGTCGTGGATGCGCAGGCCGCTGCGCGGATGGCTGACCTGCTCGGTCGCCTCCAGGGCGGCGTGCACGGTCATCGTCTCGCCGCAGTCGAACTCCAGCGTGTCGCGTCCGTCGGCGCTGGTGACGCGGGCCGCGAGGATGCGCAGCCCGCCGCGACCCTGGCGCGTGTGGCGGGCCTGTCCGATGACATCGTGCCTGATCACGTCATCCGAGGCCATCACCGTGCTGTCCTGCTCAGCGCTGTCGTTGCGCGGGACCCACTTCTGTCCCGGCCGGAGGCGCTTGTCCTGCAGGCTGGCGTAATAGGCGCTGATGGCCTCCTTGGGGGCGCCCTGGTAGATCGGCTGGCCGTGGGCCAGCGTGATGGCGGTCGAGCACAGGTTCTCGATGGCGCCCATATCGTGGCTGGCCAGCAGCATGGTCATGCCGCCATCGAGCAGTTCCTGGATGCGCAGGGCGCAGCGCTGCTGGAAGAAGACGTCGCCCACGCTCAGCGCCTCATCGACGATCAGCACCTCCGGCCGGAACGCCGCGAACATCGAGAAGGTCACCCGCACCGACATGCCGGAGCTGTACAGCTTCACCGGCCGGTCGAAGAACGGCCCGATGTCGGCAAAGTCCTCGATCTCGTCGATCCGCTGCTGGGCGTAGCCGGGCGGGAAGTTCAGCAGCCGGGCCATGTTGAAGATGTTCTGGCGCCCGGTGAGTTCGCCGTTGAGCCCGGCGCCGAGTTCGAGCATGCTCAGCACGCGCCCGGTGACCTCGCAGGCGCCCTCGGTGGGACGCAGGGCGCCGGTGACGATCTTCAGCAGCGTGCTCTTGCCGGCGCCGTTGGCCCCCAGCACGCCGAGGCTCTCGCCCTTTCGCAGTTCGAAGCTGACATCCCGCAGGGCCCAGAAGTCGCTGTGGCGCTTGACCCGGCCGCCCGTGACCCACTCGGCAGCGCGAAGCCACGGCGAGCGGTAGATCTTGAAACGCTTGCCGAGGCCCTCAGCGCGGATCAGGACCGGTCCGCCGGCTTCGTGCGCCGCCTCGCGCTCGTCGCTGCGACTCTCCTGTTTGGGCGGCGCGGTGGCCAACGGCACGGCTTCCTCCGGAGCAGCGGGAATGTTAGGGGCCGGGCGAGATGCGAGCAGAATCCGAACAGCTACCGGCGCGCGCCGTTTGCGAGCCTTCGCAGGCGGCCCGCGGCACGGCGGAGGCGCGCCGCGAGCCCGACCTCAGGTTCACACGTCGCCGGGGCGTCCGGACGCTTGCGTGCGACCGTCGTGGGGATGACCGCCTCGGGCACGACGGCGCCCTCGGCCCGCTCGATCAGGCGGGCCAGCAGGTCCGACTGCGGGATCCGCTCGGCATCCTCGGGGCCGATGCCCGCCTCGGCCAGCAGGTCCTGATCGACGGCGATCGGCCCGCGCGGGCCGGGCGTCTCGCGCAGGGCGTCGGGATGCGGCGTGCCGAACACGTCGATCACGGTCCGCCCCGCCCGGACATCGCGGACCCAGCCGTGGGCGAAGCGGGGCTCCCCGCGGGCCACGGCCTGGACCAGTGGCGCGACCTCGCTGTCGGTTGCGCCATCCCGGCGGAGCACGACGACCGTGCGCTGGCGCCCGCGCGGCGCCGGCGCTTCGAGAGACCGGATGTGCTCCAGGCGCGCCTCCAGCACGGCATCATCATCGCACAGCGAGCAGATGCGCTGGCGGGCGGCGGCCCCCATGGCGCGCCGGGCCTCGGGCGTCATCGCGCACAGTTCTGCCAGGCGCCGGGCAAGTTCCGCGGCGTTGCCCGGGGCAAACAGCAGTCCGCTGACGCCATCCTCGATCATCTCCGCGGCGCCCCCCGCCCGGGCGCCGATCACCGGCCTCGCAGCGCTCATCGCCTCGATGCAGGTGTTGGGGAAGTTGTCCAGCGGCGAGGGAACGATCGCGGCGTCCGCCTGCGCGAGCAGGCGCCGGACCGCCTCCGGGCCAAGCTCACCGTGGACGATCACCTTGGAGCGCAGCGCCGGGGGCAGCAGGCGATCAATGTGCGACTGGCCGAACAGTTCGCCCGTGACCGGGTCGTGCGTGTCGCGCCCGGCGAGGTCGAGTTGCAGCGGCAGGCGGCCGCCGGACTGGCGGGCGAGCTGGGCCACCGCAGCCAGCAGCGTGTCGATCCCCTTGCGCCGCTCCAGCCGCCCGACAAAGAGCAGGCGCAGCGGGCTGTCGGTTGATGGCGGGTGCGGCGGCTCTGCCGCGAGTTCGCCGATCGGGTAGGGAATGACGCCGATGCGCGCGCGGTCGATGCCCCAGTGGTTCGCGGCCCAGTCGGCCATGGCGCGCGACGGGGCGAGCAGGCCATCGCTCCAGCGGGCGACATCCGCCTCCATGCGACGGAGTTCTCGCATCTGACGGCCCGTCTCGGGCCCGTTGATCGCCTCGATCCACTCGGTGGGGGAGTGCAGGTGGGTGAGGATTGGAAGAGAGTGGCCAAGTGGCAGAGTGGCAGAGTGGCAAAGTGCGCTGGGAGCGGAGGCCGGCGCCCCTTCCGGGCTCGCTTTGCCACTTTGCCACTTTGCCACTTTGCCACTTCCTGCCGCACAGCGGCGGGAATTCAGCAGGAACCAGTGCGGGGCGCCGGTGTCGGGCGCCTCGATGGCATCGATGGCGTGGCGCTGGAGGATGGCGTCCAGGGCCCGGGCCACCTGCATGGCGAAGACGGCTGTCGGATGAAACGCGTAGAAGGCGGCACAGACCTCGGGTGTGGCGATGGCCGGGTGCGGGCGGCTCCAGTCGGGGCCATCGGGCCCGTGGGCCACCAGCGGCAGGCGGATGACGGTAACGCCGTCCTCCTCGGCCTCGACCATGCGCCCTTCAGGACCGGTGGTGACGACGACGGGACGCATGCCACGCTCGGCCAGCAGGCGGGCCCAGCGCGCGGCGTAGGTCCCGATGCCGCCGCCGACAAAGGGGGGGTACTCGCGGGAGATGAGGAGGATGCGCACGCAGCGAGGGTAGGAGCAGGCAGGAGACCTACTGTTGCCCGCACCGACGGAGACTTGGCTCAATGCCCGAAGCGCCCGAACCCACCGTGTTCCACATCACACACTGGAAGTCGGGCTCGCAGTGGGTCCGCGCGATCCTTCGCGAAGCGGCCCCGGACAGGTACATAAGGGTCGCTTCTGATCTCTCGAACCTGAAGGAGGGCGAGTTCCGCCCGGGGTCGGTATACACCCCGGTCTACCTCCCAACATATGGGCTGCGTAAGTTTGTTCCATCTCCTGAGAATGAGCGTCGGTTCATCATCATCCGTGATCTGCGAGACACGCTCGTCTCATGGTACTTCAGCGTCAAGCACTCGCACGATGCCACGGACACAGAGGTGGCACGAACGGTTGTTCCTTACCGCACCAGATTCAATGAGTGCAGCGAGGAGGAAGGCCTGCTCATCGCAATCCACGAGCGAATGGGCCCGATCGCGGATATCCAGCGGTCCTGGCTTCCGTCAGGGGATCTTGTGATCAGGTACGAAGATATGCTCGATGACGAGCACCTCGCGTTCGAGCAGATCTTCAAGCACTGCGGCTTTGACCTGCCGGATTCACAGCGCCGGGAGATCGTGAACCGATACTCGTTCGAGAGCCAAAGCGGCCGGAAACGGGGCGATGAGGACGTCGCGGCGCACCATCGTAAGGGCATAGCGGGGGACTGGAAGAACCACTTCACACCGCTCGTCAAGAGTGAATTCAAATCGAAGTTCGGTGAGATTCTCAAGCTCACCGGTTACGAGGCAGATGATTGCTGGTGAAGCGTTCGCTTCCCGCAAGGACCAGGGAGCTCTGATTGCGACCGAGACCGCTCATCTTCATGCATATGCCCAAGTCTGGCGGCACGACGCTGGAGGGTATCGTCCGGCGCCAGTATCCCGGCGGCAAGCTCTACCGCTTCACCGGTGAGACCCGGAACTTCGCCGCCTTCCGCGCCCTGCCGGAAGGCGAACGCGCGAGCTACGACCTTCTCTCAGGACATATGTACTTTGGCATGCACGGATGGGTCCCGGAGCCGGCCACCTACATGACGATGCTGCGCGAGCCGGTGGATCGCGTCGTTTCCTTCTACTACTACGTGAAGCGCAGGCCGGACCACTACATGTGGAACTTCGGCTTCACCGAGTCCATGACCCTGCGCCAGTTCCTGGAGCAGGGCCGGTGCATCGAGCTCGATAACTTCCAGACCCGCAATCTCGGCCCCGAGCCGCGCCGGTACCTCGGCTTCGGGCTGGTCTCCGACTACATGCGCGGGCTGGCCCTTGCCCATCTGGAGCAGATGGCCGCGGTTGGCCTCACCGACCGCTTCGACGAGTCGCTGGAGATCCTGCGTCATCGCTTCGGCTGGCAGGACCTGGCCTATGAGCGGATGAATGTCACGCGCGACCGCCCGAGCCTCGACGACATCGATCCCGCCACGCTCGACCTGATCCGCCAGATAAATCGCCACGACATCGCCATCTACCGGCGGGCCTGCCAGATCTTCGAGGCCCAGCTCGAGGAGGCGCGGGCGCCGGCCTGCGAGCCGCTCGACGGGCCTTGCGTCGCTACCATCCGCTCGCCGGATCAGACGCCAACTGCGCGAGGACGTGACCATGCACTTCACCCCGCTTGCCATCCGGTACGAACCGGGCCAGAGCGACTACCGGCCTAACTGGCCCGCCCCAACTGGGCGGTTCCTCAACGCCGAGCACGCCGGGGTGTATGAGGCCACGAAGGATCTGCCGGGATGGCAGAGCCCCGGCGACAGCTTCAAGCTCTACGAAGCAGCGTACTGGAGCGGGTCGGTCATACTCGAAGTGGGCGTGTTTGGCGGGCGTTCCGCAGTGGTTGAGCTATCCGGCGCCTTGGCCGCGGTCGTGGACCGGGAGGGGCAGGCGCCACAGTACTACGGCGTCGACCCCGATCCGAGCGCCTTCCCGCGCGCGACGCAAACGCTTCGATCACGGCGCCTAGAGGATCGGGCGCTCCTGTACCGCGGTGATCTCCGCCAGTTCATTCATGATCTGCCCGTCACACCGACAATGGTCTTTGTCGATGGCAGCCACGAGTACGAAGGTGTCTGGGCGGATCTGGAAGCCCTGTCTCGATTCCTCTGTCCCGGTACGCCCGTGCTGTGCCACGATTTTTCGAATCCTGAAGTTCCCGGGGTCCGCCGGGCTGTGGAGGACTGGATTCGGCGCGGCGCGTTCGAGCACTGGGGTGTCAGTGCGAACACGTGCGTCCTTCGTGCCAGCGATTGCTGCCGAGGTGGTCCACCTCGCGGCTTGAGCGAGGGCGTCTTCCGTCGAACCGCGAGCGCCCTGGCGACTTGTTATGCCGACCGGCCAGCGAGCGAATACCGCCCTGACGTGGCCGAGATGACGCACGGTGCTCGGCAGGAACTCGGCTTCGCGGTGGCGTAGCGCCCGCCTACCATCCGACCCGTTATGGCCGCCGGATGCCGACCAGGTACTGCGTCACCGACGCTCGAACTCGAGATGCAAGAGCCGCGAATCGCCCCGAGTCCATTGATCTTCGTTCATATCCCGAAGACGGGGGGGCGAACGCTCGAGGACATCCTTCGCCGCGTGTATCTGCCCACAGGCGCCAAGCACTTTGAGTTCGAGGGCGGGCGTGAGTGCCACGATCGGTTCATCAGGATCCCGCTTCATCTCCGTGACGAGTTCGACCTTCTTGATGGGCATTGCCACTATGGCTTGCACCGCCGGCTCTCACGACCGGCCACGTACCTGACAGTCCTCCGGGAGCCAGTCGATCGCGTGCTCTCGTTGTACTACTACATACATCAGTGCGGTGGACTGCACTACATGTACGAACAGGTCGTGAAGGGCGGCGTCACTCTGCACGAGTACGTTGAGATGTTGCTTTCGGTCGAGGTAGACAACGGGCAGGTGCGAGCTTTGAACCCGGAGATGCTCTGGGATGTTCCCAACGGGCAGGTGCGCCGCCCGATGCTGGAGGACGCCAAACGCAATCTCGAGCACGGCTTCGCCAGCTTCGGTCTGACCGAGCGGTTCGACGAGTCCCTGATCCTCTTCCAGCGGGCGCTCGGCTGGCGCGACATGGATTTGCGTTACCGGCGTCAGAATGTCACCGCAAGTCGTCCGAAGCCTGCAGAAGTCGAACGGCGGACACTCGATCTCATTCGCGAGATCAACCAATATGACATCGAGTTGTACGAGTTCGCGGTGGACCTCTTTGCTGAACGTGTTCGGCTGCAGGGCCCGCGGTTCTCTGATGAAGTAACTCGCTTCTGCGAGGCGAACAGCCGATTCACTGCGGCGTCTGTGGCGGTTTGACCCGCAACCTCGGCCGCCGGCCGCGCCGGTACCTTGGGCGTGGGCTTGTCGTCGACCCTGCGCGGCGGCGCCATGGACAACTCGGACCGGATCGAGGGCATTGTCTGCCGAGCTGGAGATCCTCCGCCACCGCTTCGGCTGGCAGGGCCTTGATTATCAGCGGATGAACGTCACCCGCGACCGCCCATCTCTCGACGAGATCGACCCGGCGACGCTCGACCTGATCCGCCGGATCAACCACCACGACATCGCCATCTACCGGCGGGCCTGCCAGATCTTTGAGAGCCAGCTCGAGGAGGCCCGGGCGGCCGCCTGCTAGACGCCGCCGCGGCCCCTCGGCGCTACCATCCGCCCGCCATGGCCGACCTGCTCACGATGCAGCTTCTGACCTCCGTCGTGGTCATCCTCGTGATGATCAACGTCATCCTGCTCATCATCGCCTACTCCATCTACCTGGAGCGGAAGATCTCCGCCTACATCCAGGACCGGCTGGGGCCCAACCGGGTCGGCTTCGACTTCGGGCTGCCCTTCCTCAAGCGCCTGCGCGGGGCGGTCGGGCTGGGCCAGCCGATGGCCGACGGGCTCAAGTTCCTCCTCAAGGAGGACTACACGCCGGACAACGTGGACAAGGGCCTGTACACCTTCGCCCCCATGGCGATCATCATCCCGGCCCTGATCGGCTTCGCGGTGATCCCTTGGGGCGGGGTCTGGAACGCCCCGGATGTGACGCTCTTCGGGATCACCTTCACCGGGGGGCAGGTGGTCGTGGCCGGGGCGCCGGTGAACATCGGGATCATCTACATCCTCGCGGTGGCGTCCGTGGGGGTCTATGGGGTGACGCTCGGCGGGTGGGCCAGCAACAACAAGTACTCCTTCCTCGGCGGCCTGCGGGCCACCGCCCAGATGCTGGCCTACGAGATCCCGCTGGGGCTGTGCCTGCTGGCGGTCCTGCTGCTGGTGGGCAGCCTCGTGCCGCAGGACATCGTGCGCTACCAGGTCGAGCACGGCTGGATCGCCCTCGCCCAGCCGGTGGCGATGATCATCTTCTTCACGGCCATGCTGGCCGAGGCCAACCGCACGCCCTTCGACAACGCCGAGGCCGAGAACGAACTGGTGGGGGGGTATCACACCGAGTACAGCTCGATGCGGTTTGCCCTGTACTTCCTGGCCGAGTACAGCCACATGATCACCAGCAGCGCCCTGTTCGTGCTGCTGTTCCTGGGCGGGTATCACCTGCCGCTGGTCGGCTTCCTGGGGCCGGAGGCGGTCGGGATCGGGGCCGTGCTGGCCAAGACGGTCGTCTACGTGACCAAGGTCGTGCTGATGGTCTGCTTCATGATGGTGGTCCGGTGGACGGTGCCACGACTGCGGTACGACCAGGTCATGCACATGGCGTGGCAGGCGATCATCCCGATCTCGCTGATCATCGTGCTGATGACCTCGGTGATGGTGTACCTGCGCCAGACGAGCTGGCCGGTGCTGCTGGGCGCCAACGCGGTGCTGATCGGCGGCCTGCTGGCGATCTACCCGATGCTGCCGCGCTTCACGGCCAACCGGAAGGTCCCGATGCTGGGCTCCCGCTTCAGCCCGCTGCCGGGCGAGGTGGTCCGGACGGCGCCGAGCAATCCGATGGCGCTGGAGGATCGGCCGGTCGAGGGCACGGTCCCGACGACCGCCTGATCCCGCCGGGCCCGGCTCAGGGCCGGCTGCGCGAGAGCGTCACGACCTCGCCGCTGGTGCTGCCGAGTTCGACCTCCTGCTCCCGCGGGCGCAGGTCGGTGACGAACCAGCCGCTGACGACCTCGTCGCCGATCTGGTAGAGCCGGCCGTTGATCTTGGCCACACCCGATTCGCCATCGCCGATGATCACCGAGACCTCCAGCCCCGCCGTGGGGTGGGGGCGAAGCTGCGGCTCAGGCTCGGGCTGCGGCTCGGGCTCGGGCTCCGGGGGCCGGGCCAGGGGGGAGCTGATGGCGGGATCAAGCCTCTGGGCGCGGGCCCAGGCCAGGGCCACCATCTGGTCGGCGGTCAGGGGGGCGCCGGCGGCATCGATCTCCTCGAGCGCCCGCAGATCGGTCTGGGCGCCCGCGGCGGCGATGGGGCCGCCACTGAGCGCCATCCGAGCGATCGCGAGGGCGCCTATTGGCGCCAGCAGCGCGGCAAGCTGGGCAGCGTGGGCCCGGTTCATGCGCCGCCTCCCGCCGGCGCCGGCTCGGGGGGCGCGGCTTCGAAGACGTAGTGCTCGGTGCG
Source organism: Phycisphaerales bacterium JB039 (assembly GCA_043101635.1). Classification (GTDB taxonomy): domain Bacteria; phylum Planctomycetota; class Phycisphaerae; order Phycisphaerales; family UBA1924; genus CAYMJK01. Next base: position 24,389 of record JBICIE010000041.1, read on the forward strand.
GACCGTGGCCGAGACCGCATCCGGGTCGTCGTCGCGCACCGGGATGAGTTCGACCAGCGTGACCCGCGCAAAGCCGATGCGGGCCAGATCGTCGAGGAACAGCGCCAGGTCGGCGTAGCGCCCGACGATCTCCAGGCTGAAGCCCCAGGCGGCGTCGTTGTGGGCGGCCTCTTCGAGGCGCTGTCCGCGCCGGCGCGCCTTGGCGGCCAGCGAGATGTCCATCGGGTCGATGTGATAGACCCGCAGGCCGCGACGGGCCGCGGCCTCGTAGAGGGCCTCGAAGAGGGCGCCGTGGTCGCGGGCGACGGCGGAGCGCCGGTCGATCTGCTCGATGCGGGCCCGTGCGGCGTTGATCTCGTCGACGTAGCGCTGCGGCGACCGCTCGATGGCGGCGAGCTGCTCGAGTTCCGCCTCGACCTGGGCCACCTCGGCCCGCGCCGCGGCCAGTTCGCTCCGCCAGGGATCCACCACACCGGCGTAGACGCCAAGGCAGGCGCCGAGGCCGATGATGGCGTGAGCCAGGGTCTGCCGGGTCTGCTCGCCGATCATGGCGTCTCCTCGGTGACGGCGGCCTGCTCGATCAGGCGCAGCCAGGGGGCGTCGACCAGGCGCAGGCGCAGCTCGAACTGGCGGCTGGCGCCTTCGTCATCGCGGATGAGGTTGGTCGAGCCGAGTGCAGCATCCTGGATGACGGGTACCGCCTGGAGGGCCTCGCGGTATGCGCGGAGCGTGTTGATCGCGCGCCCGTCGGTCGGGGCTGCGACGCTGCCGCTGAGCACGATGGAGGGGGTTTCAGCGCGCGGCGCAGTCAGGTTCAGCCGGTCGAGGCGGATGGCCTCGGGCGTCGCCGCCGCGACCGCCGCGAGCACGGGGGCCCAGTTGGGCGCCGCGCCGGCCCGCTCGGCGACCCGGTCCTCGAGGGCGCGCACCTGCTGCTGAAGATCGCGGGCGCGGTTTCGGGTGGTGATTTGCGGCCCGAGCTGCTGCAATTCGGCGCGCAGTTGATCAAGCTGACGCTGCTCGCGCTCCAGGTCGAGCCGGACCTGTGCGCCCATCATGGCGACCGCCGCGGCGGCGCATGCGGCCCCGGCCCAGCAGGCGATCCGCAGTCGCCGTTGCTCGTGCTCGGCGCCGAGGCGCAGGGGCAGCAGCGCCGCGGGGGCGCGGCCGAGTCGCAGGAGGTCCTCGGTTGCGCTCTTGCTGGCGGCGTCCGGGGCGGCATCGAGTTGCAGTCCGCACTCCGTGGCGATCACCTCGGCCAGGCGCGGCACGGCGGCGCCGGGGCCGAGCAGGCGCACCAGCGGCGGCTGCTCGGCGCCGAGCCCGAAGCGGACCGACTGGCGGACATCCAGGATCCAGCGCTGCAGGATGGGCTGCAGCAGCGGCAGGATGGCGCGGTCGCCGGGGGAGACGCACCGGGCCGCGGGGTCAGGAATGCCCTGCTGCCGCAGCGCCTGCAGGGCGGCCTGCAGCGACATGCGGGTTCCGGCGCCTTCGGCGGCCCGCCGATCGCGGGCCAGGGCCGAGGCGAGCGTGTCCAGACCGATGCCGAGCTGCCGGGCAAAGCGGAGCCGTCCGCCGCTGGCGCCGGCGATGACCACGCTCTCGTCGCCGACATACAGCGTCAGCGCCGACCGCCCGGGGGAGCGGGCCATGGCGTCCTCGACGGCGGCCGTCATGACGATGGCGTCGGCCGGGATGAGCGCCTCGACGGTGAGGCCGGCCTGCTCGAGCCAGCCGGCGAGCTGCTCGGCGCTGTGATCGGGCTCCGCGCTGAGCAGCGCATGCGACTGGGCGGTCTCGCCGGGGCCCTTGCGGGCGTCGATGGCGAGCCGTTCGATGGCGTGGGGGCTCTGCAGGAGCGGGAACGAGGCGATGTCGCCGAGGGCCAGCAGTGCGGCCCGGCGCGACTTGGCGCGCCCGGCAGCGCGCGGGCAGGAATGCACGCTCACGGCGGTGTCGGACGTCCGGTAGATCAGCGTTGCCCGGGCCCCGGCGGCGCCGAGTTCAGTGATCAGCGCTTCCAGAGGTTCCAGCAGGAGCGTGACAGCGGCCGCGGTGGACTCGGCCGCGGCGGCGCTGGCGACGATCTCACCCGGGGCCGAGGCAGATCGGACGATGCGCCGCCCACGTACGAGCGATAGCTGGAGGCGCAGCGGCGACCATTCCACAATGACCCGCTTTGCGCTCCTCGCCGCCATGAACGACCACCACCCCCTGCGCGCGTTCCTGCCACCCGATATCGGTTGCGGGACGGCGGGGCTTTCGGCGCTCAGCGCGGGCGCGCGCGGCTGAGGTTCTCGGACCGCGTCACTGGCGCCTCAGCCGCCACCGAGCAGCCGGCGCAGCAGATCGAGCAGCCATGCCAGCCAGCCTCCGCCGCCGGATCCGCCGTCCTCGTCATCGTCCCCGTTGCCGCCGCCGTTGCCGTTGCCCTCGTTGCCGGTTCCGTTGCCACCGCCGTTGCCATTGCCGTTGCCGCCGCCGTTGCCGTTGCCCTCGTTGCCGGTTCCGTTGCCGCCGCCGTTGCCATTGCCGTTGCCGCTATTCCCGTTGCCGTTGCCCTCGTTGCCGGTTCCGTTGCCGCCGCCGTTGCCATTACCATTACCGTTGTTGCCGCCCGCGTTGCCATTGCCGTTGCCGTTGTTCCCGCTGCCGTTTCCGTTTCCGTTTCCGTTTCCGTTGTTGCCGCCACCATTCCCGTTGCCGCCGCCTCCGCTGGCGAGGATCTCGACGCCGAGGCTGCGCCGGGACAGGCCGCTTCGGCCCCGGGCGCTGAGGCTCTGGGCCAGGACGGCCACCGAGGCGCTTCCGGGGCCGATGAGCGGGTCGGTGTCTGGGTCGCCGTCGTCGGAGACGCCGCCGATGACGCCATCGCCATCCTCGTCGACGCCCAGCGCAATCTCGCGATAGGCGAGGTTCAGCCCGCCCTCGGCGGCGTACAGCGCCTGCATGCCCTCGCTGGCCCGGGCCGTCAGTTCGGCGTCGTGCGTTGCGCGCACGGCGACGGCGATGACCAGCAACTGCACCACGACCAGCGCGCCGATGAAGGCCGCCAGCGCTGTGCCGCGCCGCACGCGGTTCCGCGATGATGTGCGTCGTGTCATGGCGCTGGTACCGCGGTCGAACGGATGAACACGGTGGTCGCCAGCGACGCCTCGATCCCGTCGCGCGAGAGCGTGAGCGACACACCGATGCGGCGAATATCAGAGGTCTGCGGCCCGGAGACCGATGCCGGCAACTGGTCGCCCGCCTCGTCGAAAGCCGTCAGACGGAAGTCGCTGACATCCGTCTGGATCACGCCGGGCGGCCCCTGATCATGCAGGCGAAGGCCGGCCCCGATCAACTGCAGGCTCCATCCTCCCTGCGCCTGCAGCCGGTCCGGTTCGAGGCGCGTGATGGCCGGGCCGCCTTGACCGGCGGGCGGGATCTGGCGGATCTCGGCGGCGATCCGCTCCATGGTGTCGTTGGCTTCCTGGTACAGCCGGCCCGCCGTCGCGCTGTCGGCATACTGCGCCACCGCCTCGGCGAGGGTCAAGGAGGCGACCGAGCCGAGAATCCCCAGCACCGTGATGGTGACGATGGCCTCCACCAGCGTGAACCCGCGCCGCGCGGTCATGGCGCGTACTCCGTGAGGAGCGTCGCAAGCTCCAGTTCGCGAGGCTGGCCGATGGCGTCGTTCCACTGCACGCGCACGCGGACCGTCATGAAGCCCGTGCCGGCCGTTACCAGGTCCGGGCCGGTCTCGTCGAACTCGACGGTGCGCGCGAACATGGGGGCGCCGGAGACGGCCGATTCGTCCGGGTAATTGTCGCTCTGGAGGAAGTCGTACCCGCGGAGCGGACTGTGCCGGTCGGCGATGATCTGCTCCATCCTCGCGCTGGCGAGCCAGCGGGCCCGGGTGGTCAGCACGGGATTGGCCCGGCGCAGCGCCGCTTCGCGCAGGGCCCACATCGCGGGCGGAACGCCAACGGCGAGGATGACCAGGGCCGCGACGACTTCGGTCAGGGTAAAGCCGCGATGTCGCTTACGGGCTGACATAGCTGGTGATTCCGGACTGCTCGGCCACGCGGATGATGTGGCCCGTCGAGAGCCGCAGCTCGCCGGCGCCCCGGAGCAGCTCCTCGGCGTCGTTGAGCGGTCGTCCCCGGGCGTCGCAGCCGATCTCGACGCCGCCGTCGAAATCCGCCGAGTCGATCTGGATGCCGAGCAACTGACCGGCGTCCAGGGTCACGATCAGGGGCCCGCCCGCCCCCGATTGCAGCAGCGCCGCGCCGGCTCGGCCCGGAATATCCGGATCCTCCGCGAGCATGCGGTACTCCTGCGCGGCCAGGTCGAATCGCACCCACGAGCGCACGCCGGTGGCCAGCGACCACGAGCGGGCAAAACTGAGGTCGCCGGCGATCTGCTCGGCCGCGACTCCGGCTCTGATCGCGGGGATGCGCCCCAGCGACGGCGCCGAGACCGCGGCGAGGATCGCCAGGATCACGACGATCGCGGCGAGTTCAATCAGCGAATAGCCGGCGCGCTGGGGGCGCCGGCTCACCTGCTGCCTGCGCTGTGTCGCCACAGGAAGCTCCCCGGGGGCTACCAGCTGTTCTCGCCGGCCTGGTTGGAGTTGGCCCAGAAGCGGCCGGACGACTCGTCGTAGGCCCAGCCCTCGGTCCCGCTGACGGCCTGGGCAGCGCCGATGGTGCTGTTCCACTCGCCATCGGCGTTGCGCACCTCGGCGCTGTTGTTGTACGGGTTCTCGGGCAGCGGCTCCTGCATCACCGTGCCGATCGTGCGAAGCTCAGTGAGCGTCGGGTAGCTGGCGCTGCCCTGGACCGCCTGGTCAGCATAGAAGTTCGCGACACCGGCCCGCACGCCACCGAGCGTGCCCTTGACGGCCGATTCCCGGGCCTGGGCCGCGTAGTCGAAGTAGCGCGGCAGCGCGACACCGGCCAGCACACCCAGCACGACGATGACCGCGATCAGTTCGATGAGCGTAAAAGCGCGGTTTGCGGTTCTGCGAGCGATCATGGCGTTCATCCCTATTACCCCCTGCAAAGGCCGCCGGGCCTACGACTTGCACCCGGGGCGCCCGCCCCGGGAACTTCAATTCGCTATCTGCGCTTCAGCCGATGATCTTCACCATATTCCACATCGGCAGGTAGATTGCCAGCGCCACCATCAGCACGATCGCTGCGATCGCTACCACCAGAATCGGTTCGATAACCGTGACGAGGTTCCGGGCCAGCGTGCTGGCGTCGCGCTCGTAGCGCCGGGCCACGATCGTGCACATGCGCGGCAGCTCGGCGGCCTCCTCGCCCGTCGAGATCAGGCGCCGGGCAAACGGCGGCATGTAGTCGCACTCGCGCAGCGCTTCGGACAGGCGCCCGCCGCCGCGGACGTGCTCGACCATCTTCTCGGTCTCGACGATGAGCATCGGCCGTCCGGAGGCCCTCCCGGCCATCTCCAGCGCCTCGATCAGGTTCAGACCGGAGCTGAGCGACAGGCCCAGCACCCGGGCAAAGCGGGCGACGCCGGCGCCCACGAGAATGTCACGCATCACCGGCGCCCGGTGCAGCAGTCGATCGACGACCAGCCGGACCGAGGCGCTGCGCCGGGCCCGCGTCGCGATCATCACGCCGCCCGCGATGGCCAGCAGCCAGGCCCACCAGAAGTTGCGCATGGAGACGCCCGTCGCGGCGAGGATCTCGGTGAACAGCGGCAGGTCCACTCCGCGCCGCTCGAACATGGCCGCGAACCTGGGCACGACGGCGATGATGAGGAAGGTCACGGCCCCCGCCAGCGCCAGCACCACGCACAGCGGATACAGCATCGCCGAGCGAAGCTGCTGCGCCGTCTCGTGCGATGTCTCCAGCGTCTCGGCGAGATACTCCAGGACCTGCACCAGGTTGCCGGTGCGCTCCGCCGCGGCCAGGGTGTCGACGTAGATGTCGCCGAAGACCGCACGGTGCGCGCCCATGGCCTCGGAAATGGTGCTGCCGGCCTCGATGCTGTCGGCGACATCGTGGATGATCTCGCCGAGCGCGCGGCCCTCTTCCTGCTCGGCCAGGCTCCGCAGCCCGTCCCCCACGCCAATGCGCGCGCCCAGCAGCGTCCCGAGCTGGAAGGTGAAGTGGGCCAGTTCCCGGGTCCGGATGCGACGGGCGCTGCGCCCGCTGCGCTCCCGCTGGGCCTTCAGCAGCAGGGGGGTCAGCCCCTGGCTGGTCAGCCGGCGGTAGGCGTCGGACTTGGTCGGCGCCCGCAGGTCGCCCCGGCGGCGGACGCCCTCGCGGTCCATCGCGAGGTACTCGAACGTGACGCTCATGCTGCGGCCCTCACGGCGCCCGGGCGCTCATCGTCGTCGGCGGCGCCGGCGACCACGCGCCCCACCTCCGCCAGCGTCGTCAGGCCGCGCCGGGCCTTGTCCAGCCCGTCGAGCCACATCGGGCGCATGCCCTCGCGCAGGGCGATCCGTCTCAGTTCGGCCGCCGGGTCCTGCCGCTCGATGGCTTCCTTGACCGGCCCGGTCATGCGCAGCATCTCGGCGACGACCAGGCGACCCCGGACGCCGAGGTTGGCGCACTGGCTGCAGCCGGCGCCCACCTGGAACTGCCCGTCTTCCAGGCGGATGTCGAACCGGCGCAGGAGCGACGGCTCCGGCGAATCCGGCGCAGCGCACTGGGCGCAGACCCGGCGCACCAGCCGCTGGGCCATGGCGCACAGCACCGACGAGTTGATCGCAAACGGCGGCGCTCCGAGGTCATGCAGGCGGGCCACCGCCCCGCACGCGTCGTTGGTGTGCAGCGTGGCCAGCACCAGGTGCCCGGTCAGGGCGGCCTGCACCGCGATGCGGGCGGTCTCGTCGTCGCGGATCTCGCCGACCAGCACGACATCCGGATCCTGACGCAGCACGGATCGCAGCGCCGTGGCGAACGTCAGCCCGATCGCGCTGTTCACCTGCACCTGCCGCAGCAGCGGCAGCCGGATCTCCACCGGATCCTCGATCGTGATGATGTTCCGCTCGGGTGTGTTGAGGGTTGCCAGCGCCGTGTACAGCGTGGTCGTCTTGCCGGATCCGGTCGGCCCGGTCACCAGGATCATGCCGTGGGGCTGCTCGACCATGACCTGGAACTGCTCGATCAGCTCCTGGGAGAACCCAAGATCCTCGAAGCTGCGGATCGACGTGGCGCCGCTCAGCAGGCGCATCACCACGTTCTCGCCGGCCACGGTGGGAATCACGCTCAGCCGGACATCCACGCTGCGCCCCTCGTGACGGAAGCGGAACTTGCCATCCTGCGGCCGGCGGGTCTGCGTCAGGTCCAGCCCGGCCATCACCTTCAGGCGCTGCACCAGGGCCGGATGCGCCGAGCGCGGGGGGCCCTGGCGCATCTGCAGCATGCCGTCGATGCGGAACCGAAGGTGCAGCTCACGCTCGTCGGGCCCCAGGTGAATGTCCGAAGCTCCCTGCTCGACCGCGAGGCTGATGATCTGGTTGACCGCCGCGACGATCGGCCGCTCGTCGCTGGTATCGAACGCCGGGGCGTCATCCTGCGCGGCGACCGCGCCGCCGGCCGAGAGCGAGTAGGCCCGCTCGATCAACCCCTCCAGCGCCACCGGGTCGCACAGCACCGGCTCGATGTCGAGCTTGGTGGCCGAGCGGATGGCGTCCAGGGCCCGAAGGTCCAGCGGGTCGGCCATGCCGACGGTCACGACCGAGCCGACGTGGAACAGCGGAAACGCCCGGGCCCGCTCCGCCACCGAGCGCGGCAGCAGGGCCGTGTTGCGCAGATCGATGTCGTAGTGGTCGAGATTGGCGTACGGCGTCTCGTAGACCAGCGCGCGAATGATCGAGAGTTGCTGGCTGGAGAGCAGGTGGAGTTCGAGCAGCGCATCAATGACGCTGACCGACTGCTCCACCGCATGGGCCCGGGCCAGCTCCAGTTGCTGCTCATCGAGCAGCCGCTCCTCGGTGATCGCCCCCAGCACGAAGTCGTCGTAGCTAAGCACGGGCCGCTCCCGCCCGGGAGCCGGCCGCTTCGTGCAGGCGTTGCAGGGTCGCCAGCGGCGACTCGCCGTCGAAGGCGCAGCCGAGGTAGAAAGTCGGGGCCCGGTCGAGCATCCGGATGCGCTGCACGCGGACGGTTACTTCCAGAGCCGGCGTCGCGCCGGCAGCGCGCCCCCCGGTTGACGCCTCGAACAGCTCCACCCGCACCAGACAGTGCTTGGGCAGCAGCACCCCGCAGCGCAGGCCGAGTCCGCCGGCGCTGTAGTCGGTCACGACGCAACTGATGCGCCCGTCGCGCCCGACCTGGCTGGCGAGGCGCACCTGCTCGGCGGAGGCCTCCGCCACGCGCGCCTCGGCGCCAAGGTCGCACTCGAAGCGTTCGTGGCGGCGCACGATGAGGTCTGATTTCTGCGGATCCATGGCATTCCCCGGCGCATCGTCCCATGGTGGGACATCGCCAGCCATCGGCCTGATCCGGGGCCCGCTGTAGCCCGCCGGCCCCTCCCACGCCAGCTACACTGGCCCGAGGTCCGAGAAGGGAGCGAGCAGCCACCGTGACCAGTGTCCAGACCAGGCCGCGCGGCGCTCGCGCCGAGCTGGAGCGGCTCGAGGCCTGGTTCGCAGCGCGGGGCTGGACGCCGTGGCCGTACCAGCGCCGCGCCTGGCAGGCCGCCCTGCAGGGACGCAGCGGGCTCATCAGCGTCGCCACCGGCGCCGGCAAGACCTACGCGGCCTATCTCGGCCCGCTGGCGCAGCTCGCCGCCAGCCCGGGCCCCGGCCTGCGCATGTGCTACATCACGCCCCTGCGGGCCGTGGCCCGGGACATCGAACTGGCCATGCGCGCCCCCGTCGCGGAGCTTCGCCTGCCGGTCACCATCGAGAGCCGCACCGGAGACACTTCCCAGACCATCCGCGCCCGGCAACGCACCCGACTGGCCAACGTGCTCATCACCACGCCCGAGTCGCTGAGCCTGCTGCTGACGCGCGAGAACGCAGGCGAGCTGTTCGCCAGTCTGCGAACCGTCATCGTCGACGAGTGGCACGAACTGCTCAGCTCCAAGCGCGGCACGCAGGTCGAGCTTGCCCTGTCGCGGCTGCGGGCCCTGGCGCCACAGATGAACGCATGGGCGCTCTCGGCCACGATCGCCAACATCGAGGAGGCCGCCCAGGCCATCGTCGGAACTGGCCCGGCGCACCCGGCGGCGGTCCGGCCTGCCGGAGCGTCGGCGGCCGCTGCCGAGCCTGAGATCATCACCGCCGACATCCCGCGTCCCGTGCGCATCGAGGGCCTCATCCCGAGCCGGGTCGAGTCGTTCCCATGGGCGGGCCGGCTCGGGCTGTGGATGCTCGACGATCTGCTCCAGTGGCTCGACCCGGACCGCTCGACGCTGATCTTCACGAACGTGCGCTCGCACGCGGAGCGCTGGTACCGGGCGATCACGCTGGCCCGGCCCGAGTGGCAGGCGCGGGCGGCGCTGCATCACGGCTCGATCGACCGTGCCGAGCGCGAGCGGGTCGAAGCCGGCGTCAAGAGCGGCGCCATCACGCTGGTGGTGTGCACCAGCAGCCTCGATCTGGGCGTTGACTTCGCGCCGGTCGAGCGCGTCGTACAGATCGGCTCGCCCAAGGGTGTCGCCCGGCTGATCCAGCGGGCGGGGCGCTCGTCCCATCGCCCGGGCGCGGCGTGCGAGATCCTGTGCGTGCCGACGCATGGCCTGGAACTGCTGGAGATCGCGGCGGTGCGCCGGGCCGTGGCCGAAGGGCGCATCGAGCCGCGGGATCCGGTCCGCAAGCCGCTGGACGCCCTGGCCCAGCACATGGTCACCTGCGCCCTGGGCGGCGGCTTCGGGGCCGACGAACTGTTCGAGCAGGTACGCACCGCCTGGAGCTACCGCGAACTCACCCGGCGCGAGTTCGACTGGACGCTGGCGCTGGTGCGCGAGGGCGGCGGCACGCTGGCCGCCTACCCCGACTTCTGCAAGGTGCTTCAGGTCGATGGCGTCTACCAGTGCGCCCGGCCGCGGATCGGGCAGTTGCACCGGCTCAACATCGGCACGATCACATCCACCCCCACGCTCGACTTGCGCTTCGTCAGCGGCAGCCGGATCGGACAGGTCGAAGACGACTTCATCGCCCGCCTGCGGCCCGGCGACCGCTTCTTCTTTGCCGGGCGGGCCCTTGAGTTCGTGAGCCTGCACGACGACACCGCCTTCGTCCGCCCGGCCCGGCGCAACCCGACGCTCACGCCCATCTGGGCCGGCACGCGCCTGCCGATCTCCGAATCGCTCTCCAGCGCGATCCGGCGGGCCCTGGAGGATGCCCGAGATGGGCGGATGGCCGAGCCCGAGGCGCTCGCCGCGGCGCCCATCTTCGCCGCCCAGCAGCGGCTCAGTGTCATCCCCGGCGCCGGCGAGACACTGATCGAGTTGTGCCGGACCCGCGATGGGGATCGCATGTTCATCTTCCCGTTCGAGGGCCAGCTCGTGCACGCCGGGATCGCGTCGCTGCTGGCCCTGCGCCTGGGCCGGCGGCGGCCGGCGACATTCACAACCAGCCACAACGACTACGGTTTCGAACTGATGGCCGAGGGCGAGTTCGACTTCGAGGCGTCCATCACGCCCGACCTGTTCTCGACCGATGAGCTTGCCCGCGACGCCCTGGACAGCGTGAACAGTTCTGCGCTCGCGAAGCGCCAGTTCCGTGAGATTGCGCGCGTCGCCGGCCTTGTATTCCAGCACTACCCGGGCGCGCGCAAACCCGGCCGGCAGGTGCAGGCCAACAGTTCGCTCATCTACGATGTGTACGAGCAGTTCGACCCGGAGAACCAGCTGCTGGTGCAGGCCAAGCGCGAAGTGCTGGAGAACCAGTTCCAGCGCAGCCGGCTCGCGCTCTGCCTGGAGCGGCTCCGGCGCGGGCCGCTGCGCATCGTCCGGACGCCCCGCCCGACGCCGCTGGCCTTCCCGCTGGTGGCCCAGAGCATTGGCACGCAGACGATGTCGTTCGAATCGACGGCATCGCGACTCGAGCGGCTGCAGAAGCAGTGGGACAAGGAGGAGGCCAGGTGGGCCGCGAGCCGGAACTGATCCAGGGCGCCATCGAAATCGATGTCGCCGGCGAGCAGATCTGGCTGCTGCCGCAGCGCGCACTGTGGTGGCGGGCGCGCCGGACGCTGCTGGTCGCCGACGTCCATCTCGGCAAGTGTCAGGCCTACCGCGCCAGCGGCGTGCCGATACCCGGCGCCGTGCTGGACGCCGATCTGGCGAGTCTGAGCGCGCTCATCGCACAGACCCGCGCCGAGCGCCTCATCGTGCTGGGCGATCTCATTCACGCCAGGGTCGGCCTCTCGCCCGAGGTGGTCCAGCGCGTGGCGATCTGGCGAGCGCAGAACCCGCTCCCGTTCGAACTCGTTCCCGGCAATCACGATGGAGACGCCAGCCGGCTCCCGGACACATGGGCCATCGTGCTGCGGGAGGAGGTCTCCCCGGAGGCGCCCTTCGTGCTGCGCCACACCCCCGCGGAAGATCCACGCGGCTACGTACTCTGCGGCCACCTGCACCCGGCTGTTCACATCGGGCCCATGCGCCTGCCCTGCTTCCACTTCGGCGCGCGCATCGGCATCCTGCCGGCGCTGAGCGTCTTCACCGGAACCGCCCTCGTACAGCCCGACCCAGCGGATCGCGTCTACCTTGTGGCCCCGGACCGGGTGACACCGGCGCCGCGCCGCCCGCAGCGTGGCCGATCACGGCGTACGCTGCCGGCATGACCCCAGACGCCGCCCAACGGCGATCAGCCGTCGCCGACCGTCTCCGCCCCTTCGGCGTCACCATCTTCGCCGAGATGACGCGCCTGGCCGTCGAGCACGGCGCTGTCAACCTTTCCCAGGGCTTCCCCGACTTCGACGGGCCCGACTTCGTCAAGCAGGCGCTCGCCGACGCCATGAACGCCGGGCACAATCAGTACGCCCCGCTTGGCGGGATCCCCGCTTTGCAGCAGGCCATCGCCGATTGGCACGCCGCGGCGTGGGCCGGCGGGGCCCCCGCGGTCGATCCGGCGGCGTGCGTGACCGTCACGAGCGGCTGCACCGAGGCCATCCCGGCGACCATGCTCGGCCTGCTGAATCCCGGCCACGAGATCATCATCTTCGAGCCGTTCTACGACTCCTATCGCGCCTGCGTTGCCATGGCTGGCGCCACCCCGCGCTTCGTCACGCTGCGCCCGCAGGCGGATGGCGCATTCGCCTTCGATCCGGACGAACTGCGAGCCGCGATCACGCCGCGCACCCGCGCCATTCTCGTCAACACGCCCCACAATCCGACAGGCAAGGTCTACACCCGCGACGAACTCCAGTTCATCGCCGATCTGTGCATCGAGCGCGACGTCATCGCCATCACCGACGAGGTCTACGAGCGACTCGTCTTTGAGCCGGATCTGCCGCACATCCGCATGGCGTCGCTGCCGCACATGGGCGAGCGCACGGTCACGCTCAGCAGCCTGGGCAAGACCTTCAGCTTCACTGGCTGGAAGATCGGCTGGGCCGTGGCGCCGCCCGACCTGAGCAAGGGGGTGCGGGCCGCGCATCAGTTCCTGACCTACGCGGTCTCGACGCCTGCCCAG
>JBICIE010000042.1:0-12077 GCA_043101635.1 Phycisphaerales bacterium JB039
ACGGAGGAGACCGCCCCAGTCAAACTGCCCAGCACCCACTGTCCTTCGCCCGGATTCACGGGACTCGAAGTTAGGCCACAAACGTACACAGGGTGGTATTTCACCTGTGGCTCCACCGGGGCCGAAACCCCAGCTTCAAAGCCTCCCACCTATGCTACGCAGTCTATGCTCGTGACCAATAGGAACCTACAGTAAAGGTCCACGGGGTCTTTCCGTCTTGCTGCGGGTAGGCGGCATCTTCACCGCCACTACTATTTCACCGAGTCGGTCGTGGAGACAGTGCTCCAGTCGTTACACTATTCATGCGCGTCGGAACTTACCCGACAAGGAACTTCGCTACCTTAGGACCGTCATAGTTACGGCCGCCATTGACCGGTGCTTAGGTCGAGAGCGTGAACCCCCTTCCATGACATTCCGGCATTGGGCAAGTGTCACTCTGTATACGTCCTCTTGCGAGTTAGCACAGAGCTGTGTTTTTGATAAACAGTCGCTAGAGCCTTTTCTCTGCGCCCTCTCTTTCGAGGAGGGCCCCCTTCTTGCGAACGTACGGGGTAAATTTGCCTAGTTCCTTCACGACCGTTCTCTCGAGCGCCTTAGGCTATTCGCCTCGCCCACCTGTGTCAGTTTTGGTACGGGCCTCGCATTGCCCCCGTCGCTTTTCTAGGAACTCCTCCCGTCATCCACGGCCTGACGGCCTGGGCGCATCTGATCGCCCGGATGACCTTTGGAATACGCACGACGGTTTGATCTCCGCGAGGGGGCCGGAATATTCACCGGCTGTCCATCGACTACGCCTTTCGGCCTCGCCTTAGGTCCCGCCTAACCCTGGGCGGATTTACCTTCCCCAGGAACCCTTGGGCTTTCGGCGACAGGGATTCTCACCCTGTTTATCGTTACTCAAGCCCGCATATTCACTTCCTGACGCTCCACGGACCCTTCCGGGACCGCTTCAACGCTGACAGGAACGCTCTCCTACCGCTTCTTTCGAAGCCCGCAGCTTCGGCTCTCTGCTTATTCCCGATAATTATCGGCGCCGGATTCCTCGACCAGTGAGCTATTACGCACTCTTTAAATGGTGGCTGCTTCTAAGCCAACATCCTGGCTGTCACCGCAATCCGACTTCCTTTCGAACTCAGCAGAGATTGGGGGCCTTAGCTGGCGGTCTGGATTATTCTCCTTTTGACCGCGGATATTGTCACTCGCGGTCTATCTCCCAGGACTTGGCCATCGGTATTCGGAGTTTGGTTGAGAGGGGTACCCGTGAGGGCCCACCACCCATCCAGTCGCTCTACCCCCGATGGTTGCCTCCTGAGGCTAACCCTAAAGTTATTTCGGAGAGAACAAGCTATCTCCCGGTTTGATTAGACTTTGACTCCTCCCCACAGCTCATCCCATATCTTTTCAACGATAACGGGTTCGGGCTTCCAGAGGGTCTTACCCCTCCTTCACCCTGGCCATGGGTAGATCACACGGGTTTCGTGTCTAGCCCCAGCGACTGCGCGCCCTGTTCAGACTCGCTTTCGCTCCGCCTCCGGACCGGTAGTCCTTAGGCTCGCCGCAAAGGCTAACTCACGGGCTCATTATGCAAAAAGCACGCCGTCACCATCTGGCCAACGCCAGACAGCTCCGACCGCTTGTAAGCGCACGGTTTCAGGTACTCTTTCACTCCGCTCATCGCGGTGCTTGTCATCGTTCAGTCACCTTACTGATTCGCTATCGGTCGTCGAGGAGTATTTCGCCTTGGAGGGTGGACCCCCCATCTTCAGTCCGGGTTCCACGAGCCCGAACCTACTCTTGGGCCACGTTGCCGCGAGCCGCTACAGGGCTTTCACCTTCTGCGGCCAGGCTTTCCAGCCTGCTCACGACTCAAGCAACGCGTCCGCTTTCGCTCGCCGCTACTTACGGAATCTCGGTTGATTCATTTTCCTCCGGGTACTGAGATGTTTCAGTTCCCCGGGTTTGCTTCGCACACCTATGCATTCAGTGTGCGATGACCCTGAACGGGCCGGGTTGCCCCATTCGGACATCCACAGATCACTGCCTGGTTACCGGCTCCCTGTGGCTTATCGCAGGTTCCCACGTCCTTCATCGCCTCGCGACGCCAAGACATCCGCCGTGCGCCCTTAGTCGCTTGATCACACCAATCACAAGTCGCCGTCGACCAGTGATCCGCGTGCCAAGCACCAGAACTTTCTCGCCATGCTGCCGCGTCAACGGTCGACGCGGCGGCGCTCGTCTCGGTATCACCCGCTCCGTCCCGGTTTGCCGGACAGCTTGAGGGACTGCCCGCCGGAACGGCGCTTCGTTCGTATCCGGATGTCAAGCGGCGCTGGAATCCGGCGGACCGTGCCGCCGGCTCCTCCCCGCCGGCGCAGAGCCGACGGGCAAGCCCCTGAAACGTCCCGATTCCGGTCCGCTCAGGGGCGAGGGGAGTCTAGGCTGCGCCCATCGCGCGTCAATGCGCGGGCGCCCAAAATGTCGCGCTGCAGCGCGCTTCGGGGGCTTTTACCCGCCGCCGCCACCGCCTCCGCCTCCACCGCCTCCGTCATCGGGCGGAGGTGGCGGCGGTGGCCGGTCGCCCGGACCCTTCGGCTCGGGCACGCTCTCGGGCTCGGGCTGGCCCTGCGTCAGACCCTCTTCGGCCGAGGCCGCGAGGCGGCCATACAGGTTCGAGCGCCGGTCCTCGGCGACAACCCGGCGCAAGATCTGCCCGGCCGAGTCGCCGAAGCTGACGAAGCGCGGCGCCGAGCCCTGCACCAGGCCACCGGTCTCCCGGGCCGCCGACTCATAGACATCCAGCAGGTACGCGTCGGCCGCGGCCAGCACGCTTTCGCCCAGGGCCAGCGGGTCGTCGGGCGCCTTGGCGGCGGTGGGCGCCGGCTGGCCGGGGCGCGGCGGCGCCGCGGGCGGGACGCCAAGCAGCGGGCCGCCTTGCGGCGGGGGCTTTGTCACATCGAAGGTGCGCAGCCCCTCGGGTAGCTTGACCATCGCGGCGACGGGGTCGCCCGGCTCCAGCGAGGCGGCGCCCTTGCGGTAGAACCCGTAGTAGAAGCGGAAGACCTCCACGCCGGCGGTGGCGGGGGTCACGCCGAGGGCGCCGGTGCGCGACTCGGACCCGCTGGAGACGAAGAAGGCCGACATGGGGCTGACGATGATCGGCTCGGTCCAGGCCGAGGGCTCGCTGGCGATCGTGGGCGACTCGGCCAGGCTTCGCTGCTCCTCGACGAGGAACTGGTCGCGCTCGAAGGCGGGATTGTTCAGGATCGCGCGCAGGCGGTAGCGGTAGGTGGCGCCGGGCTGGGCGGTCAGGTCGTGGGCCCACAGTTCGATCGGCTCGCCACGCATCAGCGGGCGGGAGCCGGTCTCGCCGGGCTGCTGGCCCTCACCGCCGCGCCCGATGATGAGATCACGGGGCTGTCCCAGTTCCAGGGCCTCCTCATCGACCTCCGGCGCGGCGCCGAGATCGGTGAGCTGCTCGATGGTGCGCTGGCGATCGGCCAGGAGTCGCTCGAGCTGACCCTCCAGCGTGCGGATGCGGGCCTCGCTGCGGTCGCGGGTGCGCGTGTCGGGGGCCCGCTCGCGCACGCCGGGGCGGGTGACACCAATCGGGGGACGTCCCTGCGTCGGCGCCTGGCCAAGCTCCTCCAGTTCGCGCTGGATGCGCTCGATGCGCTGATCGAGCTGCGCCAGGCGGCGCTCGAGCTGGGTCACCTGCGGGTCGGCGCCGGTGGCGAGGCTGGCCAGGCGGGCGCCCTCGCGCGGCTCGACCCACTCCTCGCCGGCGATGACGGGGTAGAAGTCCGGCCGGCGGATCTGCGGCAGCAGTTCCTGGCGGGCCTGATCGACGAACGCATTGAGGTCCGCCAGCGTGAAGTCGGCGCCGAACTCGGCGATCTCGGCGGGCAGATCGAGCATGCCGGGGGGAGTGGGGACGACCTCCACGGGGCCCCAGGCGCCATCAGCGCGCTGGCGCTGCCGCTCGAGCTGCACGCCGAGCACTTCCAGCACGCCGCTGTACCAGGTGATGGGCCACGGGCTGACGCCGCCTTCGCCATCGGGATCGTTCTGGAGCGACTCGTAGACGGCGGTGGGGTCGAAGGTCGCCTGCACGCTGACGGCGGCCTTGTCGAAGGGCTGGGCGGGGGGCAGCAGTTCCCGGAGCCCCTGGACTTGCTCGGCGAACCACGGATCGATGGTCGCCGCGAACGAGTACCCGGCGGGCTCGACGGGCGGGGCGACGGACAGCTCCGCGAAGCGGGTGTTCTCGAAGCCGCCGCCGGCGCCGGTGATGTCGAGCTTCACGACGGGACCGAGGCTGGCGATCCGCTGGCGCGGGGCCAGGTCGGCCTCGCGGTTGGCCTGGAAGCGGCCGAGCAGGTCGGCCCGGGCGGTGGCGTCGGGCAGCTCCGGATCCTGGGCCTGGATCCTGGTGCGCATCTGGCGGGCCAGCGACTCGGCGGGCTCGAAGGCCTGATCGAGCGGGACCTTCTGGTTGTTGACCTCGACGGCGGGGCCTTCGGCGCCGAGCTGGAGCACCAGCACGGCGACGAAGAAGACCGCAACCACGACCAGCACGATCTTCTCGATGTGCAGCTCGAAGAAGTTTGCGCCTTTGACCTTCATCGTGTCACCTTCATGGGATCAGGCCTGGGATCGGGCATGGGATCGCGCGCTGGATCATGGGATCGGGCCCGTGGCCCGGATCGTTCCTGCCGTGGTGGAACTCAACCGCCGCCATCGTCTTCGCCCTCGGGCTGCTCATCGACCTCGGGAAGGCCGAGCCTGGCCCGGACTGCCGGAGGCATGTACTGCTGGGTCCACTGGCGCAGGTAGAGCGCCTCGATGGAGAGCGTCGCCTGCACCACATGGTCATCGCCGTAGAAGTATCCCAGCAGCAGGTCGGCATCCATGTCGACCGGGCTGATGCTGACGTCGGTAACGGTCATGAAGTTGGTCTTCGAGAAGGCCTCGATGACCTTGGGCAACCGGGCGGAATCGACGTAGAGCAGCATGCGGGCGTAGCGCACGTCGTAGAGCTTGTTCAGCTCGTTGGTGTGGCCGGTGAGATCGTTGAGGTAGTTGGCCTGGATGAGCTGGGTGGCCGGGTCGGCCCCGGGATCGACGGGGGCCGGGCCGGTGTCCTCTTCCTCCCAGACGGGGCGTTCGGGGCGCTGCTGCTCCTGGGCGAACAGCGGGGGCACGCCGCCCATGCCGCGGATGCGCTTGACGGGGGCGTCTTCCAGGGGCAGCAGACGACCGCCCTCGGAGTTGGCGGTCTGGACCGCGGCGAGCAGATCCTGGGCCAGCCAGGCGTCGAACTGCCAGCGGAAGCAGTCGGCCAGGGCGGGCACGCCGGCGATCGGCTGGCGGGGGAAGTAGGGCGCGCTGCGATCTTCGGCGGGGAAGACGTCCAGATCGGCGTAGACGGAGACTTGCCGGGCCCGGGCGCGGTAGGCGGCCATGCGCTGCTGGACGAGCTTCTCGGTGATGCCCTGGCGCTCCTCTTCGGTGATCTGGCCGTCGGGGGCCGCAGCGCGGCGGCGCTCGGTTTCCAGCTCGTAGGCGTTGCGGAGCTGCTCGGCGAGCTTGGTCGGATCGACCGGGCCGCCGGCGCGGATGTCCTCGAGCATGCGCTCGTAGACGCTGGCGCCAGGGCGGGCGGGATTGGGCACGAAGGCGTTGGCGAACTCGAGCAGCAGCGTGGCGCGGCGGGTGGGGTTTTCCGGCGGGGTCGGGAAGACACCGTCGATGACCGGGGTGCGCCCGCGCTGGTTGAACTCGACGGCCTCCTGAACGACCTGGGTCAGTTCGCTGCTGAGCTGCTGGTTCTGCTGGCGGAACCACTCGATGACGCGCTGGTTGGGCTCGTAGGCGAAGCTGACCGACTCGCCGTCGGGGGTAGCCGCGGGGATGCTGTAGGTGGTGCGCAGGCCGCGGAGATCCTGGAAGAGCTTCTCGGCGTCGCGCTGTCGCTCGGCGGTGATCTTCGCGGCCTTGGAGGTGCTGAAGTACCACGAGACCGGCGGAGCGATGAGGATCACGGCGGTAGCGCCGACGATGATCAGGTTGGACTTGATCCAGCCGAGGGCGTTCATGAACCTTCTCCTTGACCGGCGTTCTCCGGCTTCAGCTCGATGCGCCAGTGCACGCGGAACTCGGCGATGCGCTCGCCCGGCTCGGGCTCGGGGGTGAGCCTGGGCAGGGGGGCCATCTCGTCGACCTGACGGGCGTCGGTGGTCTCCCGGGTTTCGCCGATGATCACGGTGCCGGGGGGAAGGGCGCCGGGGCCGGCGGGCTGGCCCGGCGCGGGGACGCCGCGCGGGTTGCGCGGATCGCGCCGGCTGATTTCGGTGCCCTCGCCGCCGCGGGGGGCGAGCGGCGAGACGCGCCCGCCCGGTCGGCGGGCGCCACGCTGGTCGAGGTCGGCAAAGGGGTCATCGGTTTCGCGGGCCGCGGCGACCTCGGTGATCGGCCCCATCAGCTCCCAGCGGATGCTGTCCTTGAGGATCTGGTAGGGCACGCCCTCGCGATCGGTCCCGGCGGTCTGGCGGAGCCATTCGTCGATGGTGTGGGTGATGAATTTCTGCGGCTCGGGCTGGCTGGTGCGCACCACGAGGGTGGCGTTGATCTGCGGCGGCATGCGGGCCAGTTCCGCATCCGACGGTCCGCTGTCCTGCTCGGTCTTCTGCCGGGCCCAGATGCCGCCGGGGCCGAGATACTCGGTCTTGAACGAGACGAGGCTGTAGGCCGGGCGTTCCACGGCGCCCTGCTGGGCGCTCTGGCTGGGCGCTGCGCCGCCCTGTTCGGCGGCGACTTCCTGCGTGGCGTCCTCGATCATGAGGCCGATGTCGTTGACCATGTGGGCCAGGACATCGCGGTTGCGATCGAGTTCGACGATGTTGGCGGCGGTGAAGTTCACCGAGGGGCTGGTGACGTCACCGGCCTCGCCCTTGAGACGGCGACCCTCTGAGAGCGTCTGATTGACGATCTGATCGGGCTGGGAGGCCTCGACCTTGCTGGTCGCCTGGAGCGGACCGTACCAGAGAGCGGCGCTGGCGACCACCGCGACGCCGGCGGCGACGCCGAACCACTTGTTCTTGGCCCGCCACATGGCCTCGCGGACGACAGCCGGCGGCATGAGGTTGGCGACGAGGGCGGCCGAGTCGAGCCCCTGGAGGGCCAGGCCGTAGGCGGTCGCGAGGTTGATGGAGGCGGCTTCGAAGCCGGCGCCCTCCGGCCCTTCGACGCTGAGCTGCTTGAAGCCCTCGATGCGGTAGACGTTCATCTGGAGCTGCTGCTTGAGGTAGCGGCGCAGGCCGGGCAGGTTGAACGTCGAGCCGAGGCCGATCAGGCGGGTGAGGTTGGCGTCCGGATGCAGCGACTGGTAGTAGCCGATGGATCGCTGCACATCCTGGGCAAGATCGCTGAAGACGGGGCGCAGGGCCTGGAGGATGTGCTTGGAGTGCTTGGACTGTTCGACATCGCGTTTGAGCTTCTCGGCCTTGAGGTAGCTGAGGTTGAACTTCTCGACCAGGGCCTGGGTGAAGTTGTGCCCGCCGATGGGGAAGGTGCGGATCCAGACGCGCCCGGCCTCGGCGACGATGAGGTCGGTGCTGGTGGCGCCGATGTCGAGGATGATGGCGCCGGGGGTGTCCTCGGAGAAACTCAGGTCGTACGCCAGCGCGTTGTACGCGGCGACCGGGCTGAGCGTGATGATGTTCGGCGTGATGCCGGCGTCCTGGTAGACGGCCAGGCGCTCGTTGATGCGCTGCTTGGTGATCGCGAAGATGCCGGCCTCGACGTCCGGGGAGCGCGGGCTCTGGAAGGTCTGGTAGTCCCACTCGACTTCCTCGAGGGGGAAGGGGATCTGCTGCTGCGCTTCGAAGCGCACGATCTGGGGGATCTTTCTGGGCTCGACGGGCGGGAGCTTGGCGAAGCGGGCGAAGGCCGAATGGCCGGGCACGCTCATGGCCACCGTCGCGCCGGACAGGTCGTAGTGGCCGACCAGCGCCCCGAGGGCGACGCGCACGGCGTCATCCTGGTCCAGATCCGGCGTTGACAGGACCTTCTTGTGCGGGATGACGGCGAACTCGGCGACTTCGAGGCGGTCGCCCCTGGCGACGAGCTTGAGGGCCTTGATGGCCCCGGCGCCGACCTCGATGCCCCAGCTTGTGTTGGATGCGCCCATGGCTTACCTCTCTTAGCAGTCACCCGCGATGGCGGGCGGCATCGTACACGAGCCCTTCGGCGGGAGCGAACGCCCGCAGGGCCGCCGGCCGGATCGCCGACGCCACGGCTCTGCCGGCACGATACGAGCCCTCGGCGCCCTGGTTCCGGCCTCGGCGGCCGCGGCGAGCCGTGTTACAAACTGGTGACAGAGCCTCAGCGGGTCCGCTCGAACCGGTCGACCCAGACCGAAGCCAGCACCGCGATGATCGCTCCGGCGGCCAGCAGCGGCCAGCGCGCTGCGGGGATCCGCAGGGGCAGCCATCGCTCGGGCAGGCTCCACGCCAGGGCGTGGTATCCCAGAAGCATCAGCGACAGGCCGATCGCCAGGGCCGTCGGCCGAAGGAGCCCCTCGGCGTCGCGGCGCATTGCTGCGAAGACGTACGCGCCGGCCAGCACCGCCAGGGCGCCGATCGCGATACCGAGCGTCTGTGCCATGGCAGAGCCTATTGCTCCTGCAGCGCCAGGGCGGCGTTGATCAGCCCCAGATGGGAGTAGGCCTGCGGGTGATTGCCCAGAGACAGGCGGGAGTGCGGGTCGTACTCCTCGGAGAGCAGCCCGGTGGGTCCCGCCAGCGCGATGTAGTCCTCGAACAGGGCCCGAGCGCGGTCCATCTGGCCGACCATCGCCAGCGATTCGATGAGCCAGGTCGTGCACAGGTGAAAGCCACCTTCGGCGCCAGGGAGGCCATCTGGCGTGTGATAGCGATAGACGACGGGCCCGCTGCGCAGCTCGCGCTCGACGACATCGACGGTGGCGAGAAAGCGCGGATCATCCGGCGCCAGCATGCCGCTGAGGCCGACGGCGAGCGTGGCGGCGTCGGCCCCGGAACCGGCGTAGTACCCGGCAAAGGCGCCGAGGTCGTCGCTCCAGGCGTTCTGAAGGATATCGGACTTGATCTGGTCGGCCAGCTCGCGCATGGCGTCGCCGGGGCGGCCCCGGAGGAGTTCGGAGACCCATGCGGCGCGGTCGGCGGTGAGCCAGCACATGACCTTGGTGTGGGTGTGGTGGCGGCGGGCGGTGCGGATCTCCCAGATGCCGTGGTCCGGCTCGCGCCAGCGGGCGGCGACCGCCTGGGCCATGGCCTGGACCACGCGCCAGTGCTCGCCGGACAGCGAGGCGCCGCGCCGGAGCAACTCCGCGACCAGTTCCACGACCGGGCCGAAGACGTCGAGCTGCACCTGGGCTGCCGCGGCGTTGCCGATTCGCACGGGGCGGCTGGCGCGGTATCCGGAGAGTTCGCTGATCTCGCCCTCGGGGCCGAGGGGGTCGCCGGAGACGGTGTACAGCGGGGCCATGCGCTCCGGCGCCTCGCACTGCTCCACGATGTGGAGAATCCAGTCGAGGAAGCGCATGGCCTCGGCGAAGCTGCCCAGTCGCACCAGCGAGAGCGCGGCCATGGACGCGTCGCGGGGCCAGCAGTAGCGGTAGTCCCAGTTGCGCACGCCGCCGATCTCCTCGGGCAGGCTCGTCGTGGCGGCCGCGGCGATGGCGCCGGTGGGCCCGTAGCACAGGCCCTTGAGCACGATCGCGCTGCGCAGGACCTGCTGGCGGCGGGCGTCGGGCAGGGTCAGGCGGGAGACCCACTCGGCCCAGATGCGATGGACGCCGGCGAAACGGTCCGGTTCGGGAATCGCGGCGGGGCCCATCCGCCCGGTTCCGTATCGCAGTTCGAGCGTGACGGGGCCGGCGTCGAGGTCGGCCTCGCCGCGGGCCACATGGCCGCCGGCCTCCTCGATGATCTCCCACTTGACGCCCGGCGCCCAGAGCACGATGGGGTCGATCGACCCTTCGATCTCGACGCCCTCCTCGCGCACCGCCAGGATCGTCTCGGCGCGGCCGAAGTCGAGGCGCGGGGCAAACTCGATGATCGCCTTGCCCGAGCCCTCCAGGCGGCGGATCAGGTCGGTCCGGCCCGGCCGGCGGAACTGGCGCCCGTCGGAGTAATCCATGTAATCGGTGACGCGCAGGGGCTCCCACTCGGTGACGACGGTGAGGGTGTCGCCGTCGTAGCGCTGTGTCGGCTCTCCGGCGTCCGGCTCGGGCCGGATGGCGAAGTACCCGGCCGCGGGCCCGCCGAGCAACTCGGCGAACATGGCGTGGGAGTCGATGCGCGGCAGGCAGAGCCAGACGATGCGCGCCTCCGGCGTCACGAGCGCGCAGGTGCGGTGATCGGAGAGCATCGCGTGGCGTTCGATCGGCACGGCGCCGACATCTTCGAGCCAGGCGGCGCGGCGCTCGGCGAGTCGGGCCAGGAGGCGGGCCACATCGCGCGTGGAGTCGACGCGGTGCGGCGCCATGGACTCGCCGGACCCGACCTTGACGGCAAGATCCGGCCCCTGGAGCGTCTTGAAGGCGTCCTCGTCGGTGACGTCGTCGCCGAGGAAGATGGCGGCGCTGGCGCCGACGCGCCGGCGGATCATCCGCAGGGCGTCGCCCTTGTGCGTGGAGACGACGCCGAGTTCGACGACCATTTTGCCGTGCTTGGTGAAGACCCCATCGAGCGCGGCCGGGCCGCGCAGGGTCTGTTCCAGGGCGGCGCGGGCCGCGTCATCCTCGGCCCGGCGATAGTGCAGGGCCACGCTGGCGGGCTTGGTTTCGATGTGCAGCCCCGGGGCCGCCGCGGCGATCCCGGCCAGGGCCTCCTCGATGCGCTGGCGGCGCTGGCGCTGGGCCTCGGTGAGGGCGCCGGCGAAGCCCGGCTCGAACTCGCTGCCGTGACTGCCGACGAGGTGCACGCCATCGGGGGCGCCGGTGAGTGAGGCAAGGTCGTCCAGCGAGCGGCCGCTGATGATGGCGACATGGGTGTTGTGGAGTTCGGCCAGGGCGCGGATGGCGACCATGGCGTCGCGGTCGGGGCGGGCCAGCGCGGGATCGTCGACGATGGGGGCGAGGGTGCCGTCGTAGTCGGTGGCGACAAGCAGCACCGGCGCGCGGGCCAGTTGGTCCAGCCGGCGCTCTAGTTCGCTCATGCCCGCAGCGCTCCGAGGAAGCCGTCGGCCCAGGCGAAGACGTCGTTGGAGGAGACGGTGCGGCGGAGCGATTGCATGCGCTGCGCCGCCTCGCGCGGCGTCGCCTTCAGGGCCGCTTCCAGCACGGTGGCGCACCCGTCGATATCGAACGGATTGACGAGGAAGGCCCGGCGGAACTCGCGGGCCGCGCCGGCGAACTCGCTGAGCACGAGCGAGCCGGTGTTGTCGAGCCGGCAGGCCACGAACTCCTTGGCCACGAGGTTCATGCCGTCGCGCAGCGGGGTGACGACCATGATGTCCGCCGCGAGGTAGTACGCGACAAGCTCCTGCGGGGAAAGGTTCCGGCGCAGGTAGTGAACGACGACGCGCCCCGCCTCGCCGTACTGGCCGTTGATGCGGCCGACGAGTTCTTCGATGCGCCGGCGCATGTCGGCGTATTCGGTGACCTTCTCGCGGCTGGGGACGGCGATCTGGATGAAGACGAACTCGTCGGCGTGCACGGCGCCGCGGCGCAGCAGTTCCTCGATGGTCTTGAGGCGAACGTCGATGCCCTTGGTGTAATCGAGGCGGTCCACGCCGAGGATGATGCGCCGGTTCTCAAGGCGATCGCGCAGCTGCGCCGCCCGCGCCTTGGTCTGCGGGTCTGATGCGATCGCCTCGAAGCTGGTGACATCGATCGAGATGGGGAAGGCCCCGACGCGCACGGCCCGATCGTCGAAGCGGAGGGCGTTGTCGGTCCCGCGGGCGCTGGTAAAGCGGCGGCAGGCGCGGGCGAAGGTCTGCGCGCCCATCCGGGTCTGGAAGCCGATCACATCGGCGCCGAGCAGCCCCTCGAGGATCTCGCGCCGCCACGGCAGGCGGCTGAACAGCTCCAGCGAC
>JBICIE010000043.1:0-5000 GCA_043101635.1 Phycisphaerales bacterium JB039
GGCTCATCGTCGCTCACATCAATCAGCTTGATCGCCGGCATCGGGCTGCCCATGCGCAGGTAGATGAGCTGGCCCTTGTCGTTGCTGACGAGATTGGCGAAGTTGCCCGATGCAACCGGTAGTTCCATGCCGCGGGCCTCGAAGCCCTCCAGGTCGATCTCGACCGGGGCATCCTCATCGGCGGCTTCGACATCCTCGACTAGCGACTCGTCCGGCTCCTCATCGGTGCGCGTGGCCTCCCACGTGCCGGAGATCTCCATCTCGACGACGGTCCAGGTTCCGCTGAGCGTGTCGCCGCTGAGCGTGCCCTCCAGCTTCTGCGTGATCGGCCCCTGCGAACGCGTCGCGGTGAACTTGCCCGAGCCCTCGTCGAACGTGACCGAGTCGTACGTGTTCGTCTCGCCCATCGACTCGCTGGCGCCGACGAACGTGCCATCGTCACGCGCGATGATCGTGAGCTTGAACTCGATCTCGTCCTCGGTCATCCCGGGGATCTGCGCAAAGCCCTTCGCCGTGCCGGCCCAGACGCCGTGGATCGGGCTCTTCGGCTCGTCGGCATCCTGATCCGGCGCTGCGCCGTCGTCTTCATCCGAGGCGTCATCGGCCTTGTCGGCATCCTCTCCCTCGTCCTCCGCCTTGGCCTTCTCCCAGGTCTCTTCATCGGCCTCGATGGCCCAGGGATACTCGGCGTCCGCCTTCAGTGGCACGGCGATGAGCTTCTCGGTGTCGTTGTAGATGAAGCTCAGCCCGACATCCTCGTAGTCGGGTCCGCTGAAGTCGCGGTTGGAGGCGTAATACAGATAATCACCCTTGCGGCTGAAGGCCGGCTCGGTGTCGTTGAAGAAGCCGCTGGTCACCTGATGGGCCGCATCTTCCTGGAGGTCATAGATCCAGATCGCCGAGGCGCCCGAGGCCGGGTCGTTCTTGTCGTACGCGATCCAGCGCGAGTCCTTCGACCAACTGAGGTTCGGCTGGCGACCCCACTCGTCCCGATCCAGCAGCCGCTGCTCCCCGCTCTCCAGATCCACGAGGATCAACTGCCCCGCTTTGTCGATGATGATGAGCTTTTCCGAGTCCGGGGCCCAGTGGATGCTGTAGAAGTAGCTGCGGTTGCCGCTGGTCACCTGGCGCGGCGGCTGCTTGCCATCGGACTGGATCACCCACAGTTCGTATTCGCCGGACTCATCGGAGAAGTACGCCACCCAGCGCCCGTCCGGGCTCCACGCCGGGCTGCGCTCGGCGGCGCCGGAGGTGTCGGTGAGCTGGCGCGGGGCGCCGTGCTCGGCCGGCACGGTCCAGATGTCGCCCCGGGCCTCGACCACGGCCCGCTTGCCGGTCGAGGAGATCCCGCCGGCGGCCAGAAACTCGGATGCGTCGATCGAGCGCGGCTTGATCTTCGGCCGGTCGCCCGGGATCGTCACCTCGACCGCGGCCGCCTCGCCCGTGGCAAGATCCAGCAGGTACAGCGATGAGCCGTTCTGGAAGACGATCTCCCCTTCGCCATCATCGCCCGGGCCGATGGAGGGGAACTTGCAGTCGTAGTCGGCGAATTCCGTGACCTGCTCGCGGTCGCCGCTGGCCGTGTCATAGCTCCAGATGTTCAGCCGGTGCTCCGGCCCGGCGTCCGAGAGGTAGTACACCGTCTCGCCGTGCCACATCGGGAACGAGTCGGTCCCCTCCCAGTCGGTGATCTGCCGGCTCTCCATCGTCTGGAGGTTGAACAGCCAGATGTCGGTCGCCATGCCGCCGCGGTAGCGCTTCCACGTGCGGGTGTCGCGTGAGTGGGGGGTGTAGGCCAGCCAGACGCCATCGGCGCTGATGGCGCCGTTGGCGCCGTAGGGAACCGGCAGCTTCTGCGGCAGCCCGCCCTCGGGCGACACCCGCAGGATGCTGGTCTGCCGGCTTAGCCCGTTGAGCCCGTTCTGGAAGAACAGCAGGTCGCCTTCAGGCGTCCAGCCGGTGAGCCACTCCCCGGCCGGGTGGTGCGTCACGCGAACCGGCACGCCGCCGGTCGCAGCCATGGTGTAGATGTCGCGTCCGCCGTCGTAGTTGCCCACGAAGGCGATCATCTCGCCATCGTCGCTGAACTTCGCCAGGGCCTCGGGGCCATCCGGGCTGGAGAGGCGTGTGGCGGTCCCGCCCGCCTTCGGCACGGTCCACAGGTCGTTGGCGTAGCTGAAGACGATGTGACTCTGGCTCACATCCGGGTATCGCAGCATGCCGGCGTGCGGCGTGGTGTCCTGGGCCGCGGCGGCGGCGGCCAGGGCCGCGCAGGCGGCGAGGCTCGCGGGGGTCGGCGTCACGAAGCCGGTACTCATCGCAGTTCTCCCGGGGGGGCTGGAGGCGGGCAGGAATCGGACGCCCTTGCTTCCGGCGGCCGGCCTGCATCTTTCAGTGGAGATTAGGTTCGCAGACCCCGCCGCCGGCGTCCGGGGGCTTCAAGGGCGGCGCCGGCCCCATCCGATACCACCGGTAGCCGCATCGTGCGGCCAAGGGGTCTTGGTGTGGACGTACTGGACCAGAGCGAGGTCGACGCCCTGCTGGCCGCCGTCGATCCCGGCGAGATCGAGGAGGACCAGCGGCACATCCAGATCTTCAGCCGCCACCGGCGCGATCTGGAGGATGTCGAGGTCCGCCCGTACGACTTCAAGCGCCCCGAGCGCGTCAGCAAGGACCAGATGCGGGCCCTGCAGACGCTGCACGAGAGCTTCGCGCGCAACTTCGGCGCCTCCCTCAGCGGCTTCCTGCGCACCATCGTCGAGGTCAAGGTCGCCACCTGCGAGCAGATGACCTACTCAGAGTTCATCAGCGGCCTGCCCAACCCCACCAGTTTCAACCTGATCGAGAGCGACCAGTTCGAGGGGCGCATCTGCCTGGAGATCAGCCCGCTGATCATCTACCCGATCATCGACCGGCTGCTCGGTGGCACCACCCAGGACCTGTTCATCCCGCAGCGCCCGATGACACTGATCGAGAGCCGGCTGATCAGCAACGTCACCAACCGCGGGCTGGCCGCCCTCAGCGAGGCCTGGGCCGGCGTCCGCCAGACCGCGTTCCAGATCACCGCGACCGAGAGCAACCCGCAGCTCGTCCAGATCGTGCCGCCCAACGAGGTGGTGGTGGTGGTCGGCTTCGAGCTGAAGATGTCCAACCGCGCTGGCACCATGAACCTGTGCATCCCGTACAACGTCATCGAGCCGGTGATGGATGAACTCAGCGCCCAGAGCTGGTCAAGTGTGCGTTCCAGCCACCGCACCGACCGCATCACCGCGCTGCTGCAAGGCTCGCTGGCGCCGGCGCCGGTGGAGGTCACCGGCGTGCTCGCCGAGAGCGCCATCACGGTGGGGGACCTGCGCCGATTGAGCGTCGGCGACATCATCGTGACGCAGACGCCGGCGACCCGCCCGGCCCAGCTTCTGGTGGAGGGCCAGCGCAAGTTCTTGGCCCACCTCGGCCAGTTCCGGGGGGCGAGGGCCCTGCGGGTCGCCCGCGAGGTCCGGCCGAGCGATAGGTTCTGAAGGCGGAGAGCACTGGGCACTAGGCACTGGGCACTGGGCACTAGGCACTGGGGCGGGGCCACCGGACCAAAAACGGGGCCAAATCCCGTCTTCCTAATGCCTAATGCCTAGTGCCCAGTGCCTCTCCTTCTGCCAAATCCCGTCTTCCTAATGCCTAATGCCTGATGCCTAGTGCCTCTCCTTCTGGTATCCTGATCTCGGGCCACCGGAAAGGAGGCGTCATGCCTTCCAGTCTTGGTCGTGCGCCCGCGCTGGCGCTCCGCATCTTCTGCGGGGCCATCTGCGGGACTGTCCTGCCCGCCACCACCTTTGCGCAGTCGGACACCGGGCTCTTCTTCGAGGCGCCGGATGTGCTGTCGCCCGCGCAGCCGTCGATCACGGTGCATCTGTGGGCGGAGTTTTCGCCGGCGGATCACGCGTTCGCTTTTGCCCGTTTCGATGCAATGGCGAGCGAGCCGGGATGGAGCGATCCGACGGTGGTGATCCACGGCCCGAGCACAACGCCGGGAGTCGTCACGGGGCCCGATGTGCTGGGCGCCTTCGTGGGGCAGGCCCAATGGCTGGGCGAGATCATCGCCGATCCATCCAATCCGATCGAGCTCTGGCAGGCCGAGTTCACCATCACCGACTTCACGCCGCGGACGATCTCGCTTGCGACCGACACATCGCAGTTCACCGTGTACCCAGACGATCGGACGTCGTACGGCCGCGAACGCCCCTCGCACGAGGCGTTCCACGAGATCCGGGTGATCCCGGCGCCGGGGGCGCTGGGGCCCGGCGGGCTCGTGGGGCTCGGCGTGCTCGGCGCCCGCCGCCGGCGGGGCAGGAGGCCGCGATGAAACGGACACGTGCGATCGCCCTCGCGCTGGGCGCCATCGGCGCAACTGTCCCGGGCGCCCCCACCTGCGCCCTTGCCCAGTCGGGCGCCGGGCTCTTCTTTGAGGCGCCGGATGTGCTCTCGCCCGCGCAGCCGTCGATCACGGTGCGCCTGTGGGCGGAGTTCCCGGCGGCGGATTACGCGCTTGCGGGGGCGGGCTTCGATGTGCACGCGAGTGAGCCGGGCTGGAGTGATCCCGTCGATGTGCTGCACGTTCCTTTCGGCGGGCCAGGCATTGTCATGGGCGCTGATGTTGTCGACGTCGCGGTGGCACAATGGCACTTCCCAGGCGGAGCCGGCTACTTTGCCGATCCCGGCAATCCGATCGAGGTCTGGCGAGCCAAGTTCACGATCACCGACTTCGCCTCGCGCACGATCTCGTTCTCGACTGACACGGAGTACTTCGGGGTGTTCCCGTGGAAGAAGAGCCCCGTTTCTGAGCTGCGCACGTCGCACGAGGCGTTCCACGAGGTCCGGGTGATCCCGGCGCCGGGGGCGCTGGGGCCCGGCGGGCTCGTGGGGATCGCAGCGGTCGGCGCCCGCCGCCGGCGGGGCAAGTGTCCGTGTCATCGCGGCCTCCTGCTGCGCCGGCGGCGGGCGCCGAG
>JBICIE010000044.1:0-3644 GCA_043101635.1 Phycisphaerales bacterium JB039
TTGCACC
Organism: Phycisphaerales bacterium JB039; assembly: GCA_043101635.1. Classification (GTDB taxonomy): domain Bacteria; phylum Planctomycetota; class Phycisphaerae; order Phycisphaerales; family UBA1924; genus CAYMJK01. The sequence continues at coordinate 8 of JBICIE010000044.1, forward strand.
CTGCCGGCGTCCTTCCAGTAGCTGTGTTCCGGTCCCACACCGGGGTAGTCCAGCCCCGCCGAGCACGAGTGCACCGGCGCCGTCTGTCCCTCCGGATCCTGCAGCACATAGCTTAATGACCCGTGCAGCACCCCCGGCTCGCCGCGGCAGAGCGGCGCCGCATGCGCGCCCAGCCCCGTCCCGGTTCCCCCCGCCTCGACACCGATCAACTGCACATCCGCGTCATCGATGAACGGATAGAACATCCCCGCCGCGTTGGACCCGCCCCCCACGCAGGCCACCAGCGTCGTCCCCCCTTCGCGCCTTCGTGCCTCCGTGCCTTCGTGCCTTCCCAACTGCTCCCTCGTCTCCCGTCCGATCACGCTCTGGAAGTCCCGCACGATCATCGGGAACGGATGCGGTCCCACGACCGAGCCGAGGATGTAGTGCGTGTGCTCGCTGGAGCCCATCCAGTCGCGCATCGCCTCGTTGGTCGCGTCCTTCAGCGTGCGCGAGCCCGAGTCCACCTCGATCACCCGGGCCCCCAGCATCCGCATCCGGATCACGTTGAGCCGCTGGCGCCGGACATCCTCCGCGCCCATATAGACATCGCACTCGAGCCCGAGAAACGCCGCCGCCGTCGCGCTTGCCACCCCGTGCTGCCCGGCGCCGGTTTCGGCGATGATGCGCCGCTTGCCCATGCGCCGCGTCAGCAGCCCCTGCCCGATCGTGTTGTTGATCTTGTGGGCGCCCGTGTGCGCCAGGTCTTCCCGCTTCAGCCAGATCTCGGCCCCATGGGTGGCCCGCCGCTGGGCGCCTGGTATCGCGTGCCGCACGTGCTCCGTCAGTCGTGCCGCGAACTGCAACGGCGTCGGCCGCCCGACGTAGTCCCGCAGCAGCCCTTCCAGTTCTGCCCAGAACGCCTGGTCCTGCCGAGCCTCGGCGTACAGCGACTCCAGTTGCCGCAGCGCCGCGACCAGCGTCTCGGGCACATAGGCCCCGCCATAGGCGCCGAAGCGGCCGCGGGTGTCGGGAACGGCGGAAAGCTGCGTCATAGGCCGAGTTTACGCCGGGCCGCCCGATCGGTGAACCGGTCCGGCCGCGATCGCGACCATGCGAGTTGGCGCCTCGCCGGATCCCACTGCGCCTCTGATGCAGTCCTCAGGTTCCGGAGCCAGCCATGCCCTACGCCAGCAGCCGAGGCGTTCGCATTTACTATCAGACCGTCGGGGATGGTCCGCCGCTGGTCCTCCAGCACGGGTTCTCCAGCTCAGGCCAGACCCTGCGCCAGCTCGGCTATCCCGCCGCCCTCCCCGGGCGCAGGCTCATCCTCGTCGACGCCCGCGGCCACGGCCTCTCCGACAAGCCGCATGAGCCGGAGGCCTACGCCCTGCCGCTGCGGGTTGCCGACATCGTCGCCGTGCTCGATGAACTCGCCGTCGAACGCGCCGACTACCTCGGCTACTCCATGGGCGGCTGGATCGGCTTCGGGCTGCTGATCGGCGCCCCGCAGCGCATCCGCCGCGCGCTGCTCGGCGGCGCCCATCCCTTCGCCGACGACGCCTGGGCCAGCTTCGACTCCATCGACCCGGCCGACGACGAGGCGTTCCTCAGCGCGTTCGAAGCCGCCATCGCCGAGCCGCTTCCGGAGGAGGCCACACCCGGCGTTCTCACCAACGACCGGGCCGCCCTGAAGGCGTCGGCCGGCCGGCGCGAGAGCCTGCTGGCCCGGCTGCTGGATCAGTCCGTCCCGACCCTCCTCTACACCGGCTCGCAGGACGCCCGGGCCCCGGACATCGCCCGGGCGGCCGAACTCATGGGCAGCGCCGAACTGCGGAGGCTCGATGGCCTCACCCACGCCGAGGCGTATATGCGCCCGGATCTCGTTGCGCCCAGCGTCGTCCCGTTTCTCGACAGCGCGCTGCCAGCGAAGTCGTCATCGGCGCCATCACACTTCAGATGAGGCGCCGCGGGGCCGCCGGCCCAGCCGCCACTTCAGCCGCACCGAGTTGCCCACCACCCCGATGTCGCTCAGCGCCATCGCCCCCGCCGCCACCAGCGGTCCGTGCACGCCCAGCAGCCCGCCCGCCGCGGCAGGAATCGCCAGCGTGTTGTAGATGAACGACATGAACAGGTTCTGCAGGATCGTCCGGCGCGTCTGCCGGCTGATGTCCGCGATCTGCTCGATCGCCTCCAGCCGCTCGCCGGGGATCACCACATCCGCCGACTCCACCGCGATGCTGGCGCCCGTGCCCATCGCAACGCCCACGCCCCCGGACGCCCCCGCCTCGGCCAGCGCCGCCGCGTCGTTGACACCGTCGCCGATCATCGCGACCACGCCGCGCTCGGCCCGCTGGCGCACCAGGGCCAGCTTGTCATCCGGCCGCAGGTCGGCGTGGATTTCCTCCGGCTTCAGCCCGATCGCTTCGCCCAGCCGCCGGGCCACCGCCTCCCGGTCGCCCGTCAGCAGCCCGACCTCGCATCCCCGCGCCCGCAGCCGCTGCAGCAGTTCCGCCGCCCCCTCGCGCGGCTCATCGTGAAGCCGGATGACGCCGACAACGTCCCCTGCTCGGACCACGACGCTCGCCGTGCCGACATCGCCCGACGGTTCTATCAGCCCATCCTCTTCCGCAGCCTTGCGCGACAGCAGCGCTACCTCCGCGCCATCCACCACGCCGCGCAGCCCTCGCCCTGCCTCCTCGTGCACCTCCGCGGCGTGCGGAATCTCCAGCCCGTCCGCCTCAGCCCGTTCCACGATGGCCCGCGAGATCGGATGACTCGAGCCTCGCCCAAGCGCTGCCCCCAGCCGCAGCGCCTCGGCGCTGGCGTCGGTCACCTGCGGCCGCCCGTGCGTCAGCGTTCCCGTCTTGTCGAACAGGAACACGCGCACCTGCGCCAGCCGCTCCAGCGCCCGGGCGTCCTTGACGATCATGCCCTTCTTGCTGGCGGCGCCGCTTCCGGCCATCACCGCCGTCGGCGTGGCCAGCCCCAGCGCGCACGGGCACGAGATGATCAGCACCGTCGTCGCGTTGATCACCGCCTCCACCCACGAGCCCCCGAGCAGGCCCCAGCCCAGCGCAGTCAGCAGCGCGACGCCCAGCACCGCCGGCACAAAGACACCGCTGATCCGGTCCGCCAGCTTCTGCAGACGCATCTTGCTCGACTGGGCAGACCGCACCATCTCCGCGATGCGCGACACCGTCGTCGATCGCCCGTCCGTCGTCGCTTCCACCACGATGCGCCCGGTGATGTTCACCGATCCCGCGACGACCTCCTCCCCTTCGGCGCGTTCCACCGGCATGCTCTCGCCCGTGATGATCGACTCATCCACCGTTGAAGCGCCCTTTGCGATACGCCCGTCCACCGCAATCCGGTCGCCAGGGCGCACGATGAACAACTCGCCCGGGCGCACATCCGCGCTCAGCACACGCCGGCCGCCGCTCGCCTCGGCCGACTCCACCAGTTCAACCTCATCCGGCTGCAGGCTCAGCAGTTCCCGCAGCGCAGCCCCCGCCGCGGCGGTCGTCCGCGCCTCCAGCCAGTGACCCAGACTGATCAGCGTCAGCAGCCCCGCCGACTCCCCGAAGTACAGGGGAAGCTCCCGCTCCCACCCCGTCAGCCGCCCGATCAGCGTGACCACCGAGAACAGATACGCCGC
>JBICIE010000045.1:0-3803 GCA_043101635.1 Phycisphaerales bacterium JB039
TCCTCATCCTCGGCGCCACGCCGCCCGTCGGCTTCACCGACGAGGGCGAGGGCGAGTTCACGCCCTTCTTCGACTGGTCCCGCGATCATCCCGCGCTGCGCGGCCTGAACCTTTCGCAGGTCGAGGTCTTCGAGCCGCGCCGGGTCGAAGTCGTCCGCGGCGGCCCGGCCCGATCCCTGGCCACCGGCGGCTCGGGCGCGCTGCTGGCCGAGGTTGCCACCGCTCAGACTCGCGCCCTGGTCGTCACCTTCGACATCAGCGCCTCGGACTGGCCGTGGGATCCCGGCTTCATCGTCTTCCTCGGCCAGGCCCTGCGCTACCTCGCGGCCGATCTGGACGCCGACATCGGGCGCATGGTGCGCCCGGGCGAGACCTTCTCCGACCGCCTGCCCGAAGGCGCCGCCGACGTCCGCGTCACGCATCTGCCCACCGGGGAGCGCGCCACGCTGGCGCCGGCGCCGGATGGCAAGATCGTCTACGGCCCGATCCTGCGCGTCGGCGAGTACGAGTTGTCCTGGCAGGGCGAGGCCGGCCCCAGCGACATCACCGACGGCGGACGCGTTCGCCGCCGCTTCACCGCCAACCTGCTCAACCCCGATGAATCCGACCTCCGCGCTGCCGATGACATCCAGATCGCATCTCGCGCCATCGGTGTCGCCAGCGAGGCCGACCGGGCCGACGCCCCGCGCCGGCTCTGGCCGTGGCTGCTGCTGGCCGCCCTGGTCATCATGATGCTGGAGTGGTGGATCTATAACCGGAAGGTCTCGCTGTGACGCCGGCGCTGGCGCTGCTCGTCTGCGCGCTCGTCGCTGTCGGCCCGCCGCTCGCCGCGGCACAGGCGCCTGATGATCCCGAGGAGGGCCTGCGCCTCAGCGCGGAGCTTGGCCTCGGCGAGACCTTCAAGAACGGCCGCTGGGCGCCCGTGACCATCTGGACCGAAGCCCATGCGCCGATGAGCGGCCGCGTCGAGGTGAGCTACGGCCTGGATCCGACCCAGTCGATCCGCATCTCCTGCGACTTCTCCGCGACGCCGGGCCAGCGCGTGCCCGTGCGCCTGATCGCGCCGACGCCGGTGTCATATCTCGACCGCGTCCGAATCGACGCCGTGGCCCGCGACACCGCCGGCAGGCGGTGGACGAGCGACCTGACGCTTTCGGCGTTCGGCGATCGCGACCGGGCCCTGCCGCAGCCCGTCGATGAGCAGACCGTCCTCATCGGCGTCATCGGGGCGTCCTCCGGCGCGCGCGCGCTGGAGGCGATCATGGGCGTCGGGGCCGGGGTCGGGCGGGCCCGCCTGCCGGAGGACGAGCTTGCCGAGCAGCAGTCCATCGCCGGCCTGAGGCGCCTGGTCGATGTCGACCGGCGGATGATCAGTCATCTGCGCCGGGGCGTCTGGCTCAGTCTCGAGCCTCAGCGGCTGCCCGAGGCGGACCTCGGTTACGACGCGGCAGCCGTCATCATCCTCCGGGCGGATGCCGCGGCAGAGATGACGGCGGCCCAGATCGACGCCCTGCGCTCCTGGACCCGGGCCGGCGGGCGGCTTGTGCTGCTGGCCAGCGCCCCCGGCGACTACTGGCGCAACTGGCTTGCCGGCGAGCCGCTGCCGATCTCCGTCGCGGGGGCGGCCCAGGTTGATCTGCCCGAGGAGCTTGCAGCGCTGGCCCGGCGGGCCGGCGAGCCGGCGCCGCAGGCGATTGCCGCGCGCGAGATCTCCATCACCGGCGCCGGGCAGGCCGGCGCGTGGCAGTTGCTCTGGCCGACCGGCGGCGCCGCCGGGCTGGGCGCGCGCGGACCGTTTGGTCTCGGCTGGCTCACGGTCGTTGGCGTGGAGCCGGGCGGCGCCATCGGCGACGCCCGTTCGGATCTCGCCACCGGCATGTGGTTGCAGGCGCTGGTCGACCCTCTGCACGAACAACTGCGCGACGCGATCGGATCCGAGGCTCCATACGACAGCCGCTGGCCGTGGTCCGGCGGTCAGCGCACCGGCGAGCAGGCGGCGATGGTCGATCTGCTGGACGCCATGGCGATCGCCGCGCCGGCCGGGGCGGGCGCTTTCATCGTGATCGCGCTGGCCGCCGGCGCCCTGGCGCTGCTCGTCGGGCCGGTCGACTACATCCTGCTGGGCAGGCTGCGGGCTCGCGGGCGATGGTGGCTCACGTCGCTGGGGTGGGTCGCCATCGCCAGCGCCCTGGCGTGGTGGGGGCCGCGCCTGATCCGCACCGAGCCGACCAGCGTGCGCCGGCACGAAACCATCGATGTCCGTTTGCGCGCCGATGGGCCGGCACAGGTCTGGAGCACCGGCCTCACTGCGTTGTTCGCGGCCCAGGGCGCCGTGGTGACGTTTTCCGGTCAGGCCCCCGGCTCATGGTGGCAGGGCGTCAGCCCGCTTGCCTCGGAGTACTGGGGCTCGGCGCCCGCGACGGTCGCCACGCCGGTGCACATCACGCCGCCGGGTCCCGCTTCGCCGGGCCAGGGGCTGCTGGCGCCGGCGCCCGTGCGCATGTGGACGCTGCGCACCTTCATGGATCACGCTCAGGGCGAGCGCTCCATCGCGGCAAGCGTCGAGCCCGGCCCCGGTCTGGTCCAGGTCGGCGGGCTCAGCGCTGAAGAACGCATCGAGGAGATCGCCCTGCGCATCGGCGATCGGGTCTGGTCGTCCAATCTCGGCGCCGGGGCGCCCGAGCCGGAGATCAGCGGCCGGGCCCAGATCGTCCGCTGGCGCCCGGGCGGGTCGCCCCTCAGCGCTCGAAGCGGTCTGACGGGAAGCCTCCTGGCGCCCGCAAGGCAGGCCGAGGCTCCCGTGCCGGCTGCGCCCTTTTTGCTCGATGGCGCCCGCCAGCGCACCCGGACCATCGACCGGCTGCTCGATGGCGGGAGCTTTGCGGTCATCTACCTCCAGACCAGCGTGACCGAGCCGGTGATCGAGATCAACCTGGATTCCGAATACCAGACGCGACGTATCTACCGCATCGTCGTCCCCATCGGCGGGAGCCAGCAGTGATCGAGATCGCCGGGCTCACCAAACGATTCGGTTCGCTCGTGGCGGTCAGCGACCTCTCGCTGACCATCGGCGAGGGGGAGATCTTCGGGTTCATCGGCCCCAACGGCGCCGGCAAGAGCACGACGATGAAGATCCTCGCCTGCCTCATGGCGCCGGACGCCGGCAGGGCCCTGGTCAACGGGCTGGATGTGCGCACGGACGGTCAGAAGATCCGGCGCATCATCGGCTACATGCCGGATTTCCTCGGTATGTACGACGATCTCACCGTCGGCGAGTATCTGCAGTTCTTTGCCGGGGCGTTCGGCATCCGGCGGAAGCGGCGCAATGTCATCATCGACAGCGTGCTGGAGTTGACCGACCTCACCGAGAAGCGCAACGCCATGGTCGACAGTCTCAGCCGCGGCATGACACAGCGGCTCGGTGTCGCTCGCGTGCTCATCCACGAGCCGAAGGTGCTGCTGCTGGATGAACCGGCCAGCGGGCTGGATCCGCGGGCCCGCATCGAGATGCGGTCCCTGCTGGCCGAACTGGGGCGCATGGGTAAGAGCCTGATGGTCTCCAGCCACATCCTGGGCGAACTGGAAGAACTGTGCGACTCGATCGGCATCATCGAGCGCGGCAGGCTGGTCTACGCCGGCGGCGTCGATGACGCGCTCAAGGCCGCCGGGCTGGGCATGCAGGTCGAGGTGCGCCTGGAGCCCGGCGCCGACCTGGCGCAGGTTGCCATCGCCCTGGAGGCGGACCCTCGCATCGCGCGGGCCCACACCGAAGACGGCGCGATCGTGCTGGAACTCACGCCCGG
>JBICIE010000046.1:0-27041 GCA_043101635.1 Phycisphaerales bacterium JB039
GATCAACCCGACCAGACGCGCCCGGTCACCCGCCTGTCGTTCCATGACATTCATGCTCGGCCTCCTGCCAGTTGCTTCAGTCTGGCACGGATCCGAACAAGCGCCAGCCAGCGCCCGAAAATTTTGTGCGGATGGTATAACACGTGTCATTAACGACACGCTCGAAGCCCAACTGATCCGGCCCGACGACCCAGAGAGCGAGTCGACGCGGCACGCCCGATATGTGCCCTTCTGGGCCTAGCGCGCAAATGGTCCGAACGCCGAGAACCCCAATATACGGTGTCCACATAGCTGTAGCCCCTATCCAATGGGTACTTGGGTGCCGGAACCCTGCTTCAAGTCAAATAGCCGTCAAGTGGCCTCGTGAAGCCTTACTGGGGCGATCAGGTCGCCTTGTACCCTCCAGCGTGACCTCCCTGGATCCCGACCGCTGGGTTCCCGACCACGGCGAGGCGCTGCTGCGCTTCGCCCAGGTGCGCCTGCGCGATCACGATGCCGCCTGCGAGGCGGTGCAGGAGACCCTCGCCGCGGCCCTCGGCGCTCGGGACAGCTTCGCCGGGCAGGCCTCCGAGCGGACCTGGCTGATCGCCATCCTCAAGCGGAAGGTCGTCGACGAGATCCGCCGCCGGGCCCGGACCGGCCCGACCAGCGAGGATGCCCGGCAGATCGAGGGCGATCTGTTCGAAAGGGGCTTCTGGCGGCGCCGTCCCGCCGACTGGCCGGCGGATCCGGGCGCCAGCATGCAGCAGCAGGAGTTCTGGGACGCTCTGGAGGCTTGCCTGGCGGCGCTGCCGGAGCGAACCGGCCAGGCGTTCGTGCTGCGGGAGCTCGACGGGCTCGACACGGCCGAGATCTGTGAGATACTTGCCCTGACGCCGACCAATCTGTCGACACTGCTGCACCGCGCCCGCCTGCGACTGCGCGAGTGCCTCTCCCAGCGGTGGTTCGGTGGGGCTGCCGGAGACGCTCGTGCGTGACCTTGTGCGTGGCATACTGCTGATCCTGACCGTGCGCTGCCAGCGCGCCGATCGGCTGCTCTCCGAGCGGGCGGTGCGCAAGCTCCGCTGGTACGAGTCGGTCGCGGCGCACTCGCACAGCTCCATCTGCCGGTCCTGCCGCCGGGCCCGGCGCCAGCTTCGGGCGCTCAACGAGATCATGGCTGAGCGCGCTGCCCGGGGCGAGCCGCTCACCGGCGAGTTGAGCCCCGAGACCGCCGCGCGCCTCGCCGGAGGCCTGCCGGGCGGTCCGCGCGGTCGGCCGGATTGAGATCGTGAAATCCACGCAAGCGGGCGTGACGATCCCGCGCGCTGTGCGACCAACTCCCCGGGGAGTGAGCGTTGCCAGTCACACCGAGAGAATGAAGGAGATCTCATGCCGCTTGCAACACGAACCGCCGCACTCGCCGGCGCCGTTGGCCTCTGCGCTGCCGCCGGCGCCCAGCCCGTCGAGATCGGGGTGATCGTCGAGAGCCTCGCGCCGGAGATGGGCACGTTCCAGACGCCCTTCTGGGTCGGCTTTCACGACGGCTCGTTCGACACTTATGACCTTGGCAGCCCCGCCTCGCCGGCGCTGGAGCGCATCGCCGAGGATGGCAACGCCGGCCCGCTGCGCTCGCTGTTCGCCGGTCCCGGTCGCGTCGATGGGGTGATCGCTACGTCGGACGGCGTGCCGCCCTTCGGCCCCGGCGAACGGGCCCAGATGAGCTTCACGCTCGATGCGGCCGACAACAAATTCTTCAGCTACGCCAGCATGCTCATCCCGAGCAACGACGCCTTCGTCGCCAACGGCAACCCGCTGGCCCATCAGATCATCAGCGACACCGGAGCGCTGATGCCAACGTCGTTTGTCATCATGGGTTCGGCCGTGCTCGACGCCGGGACCGAGGTGAACACCGAGATCCCGGAGCACACCGCCTTCTTCGGGCAGATGACGCCGGACACCGGCGTCGACGAGGGGGGTGTCGTGCACGCCCACCCGGGCTTCATGCCGCCGGGCAGCGGCGGCATTCTCGATGACCCGATGTTCGCCGCGGCGGACTTCACCGCCGCCGGCTACCAGGTCGCCCGCATCACCATCGTCCCGGCGCCCGGCGCTATGGCCCTGGGGGGCCTCGGCCTGCTGACCCTGGCCCGTCGCCGGCGCTGATCTCGGCCTGTCGCGCCGTCTGACCCCGGCGCGGAACGAACGCGGCAGGGAGCGGGCCGGCGCCCGCTCCTTTGCCGTGCGCGATCCATGGCCCCTCGGGCGTCGTACGCTGGGTCGTGGATGACGCCCGGGAACGCGCGGCCCTGATCGCCTGGCTCGCCGAGCACGACGAGCGCTGCCCGGTGTGCAACTACAACGTCCGCGGCGTGCGCCAGGCGACCTGCCCGGAGTGCGCTGCCCCGCTGCGCCTGGGTGTCGTCAGCCCGCATGTGGCGCTCGGGCCGTGGCTGCTGGCGATCATCGCCTTTGCGCTGGCGCTCGGGTTCGACGGCGTGGTGACCACGCTGTTGACCATCGGGATGGGGCTCGCGACGCTCTACGGAAGCGGGCCGCCGCTGCTCGCCGCGGTGGGCCTGCTCGGCTCGTTCTTGCTGCTCGGGGCCCTCAGCGGCGCCGGCCTGTGGTGGATGCTCGCGCGACGGCGCCAGTGGCGCCAGGCTGCGCCGAGGGTCCAGTGGGCCAGGGCCTGGGCCATCTTCGCAGCAGTCTTCGTGATCCATGCGAGCGCCGGTGCGCTGATGGCCTGGCGGCTTTGACCTACTCGGCTGCCGGGGCGGACTGCGCATCTGCCGCGGCCATTCCCGTGTTCGGGAATGCCGACTCGCTTTCTGGCGCCATCGCACACAATCGGGTACGCTGATCGTGGAGGAAGTCGCATGAGACCCACGCCCACGCTGTGCGCGCCGCTGCTCGCAGCGACCGTCGCTTCGCCGGCTTCGGCACAGATCCAGGAATACGAAAACGAGGCGGATTACCTCGCCGCAATTGGGTCGCTCGGGTTTGGGGCGCTGGTCGAGGACTTCGAGGGCGCCGCGTGGGATGACTACCGCACGATCAACCCGTTCGACCCGAAGGCGGCGCCGGCAGTCACCAGCCAGGGCATGCGCTGGAGCGGCAACGACTGGATCACGACCAACACCAACTGGGGGATCGGCGGCTCGTGGGGCGCCTTCACGATCTCCATGACCGGCGGCTGGCCCGAGTCGTTCCTCATCGAATCAGGGCGGACGCTCTTCGGCGCCGGGGGCTGGTTCAACTCCAACCCGGACTTCGGCGCCCACATCGGCATCATGGTGGACGGCGTGGTCGTTGCCGATCGCAAGATCGGGATTGGCCATCAGTTCATCGGTGTGATCGTTCCGGCCGGCTTCACCGAGGTGACGTTCATCGACATCGAAGAGCAGGCCGCGATCGGCGCGGACAACTTCACCTTCGCCGTCCGGGAGGTGTGCTATCCCGACTGCGACAGCAGCGGAGCGCTCGACCTCTTCGACTTCCTGTGTTTTCAGAACGCCTTTGCGCTTGGCGATCCGTACGCGGATTGCGACGCAACCGGCGCTCTGGACTTCTTTGACTTTCTGTGCTTTCAGAACTTGTTCGCGCACGGGTGCGCGTAGCGCGCCGGCTCAGGGCGCAGAGCAGGAACCCGCCGCCCAGCGGCGAGCCACCGCCAACGGGAGTGGATGGGAATCGAACCCACCTGAGACCTGATCTCCAGACCTCACAACGGGTTTGAAGCCCGCGGCCGCCACCAGGCGTGCTGTCACTCCCAGGTTTGCCAGCCCAGGGCTGGATGGGGCTGGTGGCACAGGCGCCTCGCCTGTGCAACTACGGAACCCTAGCCGCATCGAACACGGCCCGCGCCAACTGGGCGTCCTGCTCCGGGAACACCGTCCGCAGATCCAGCACGATGCGCCCGCCGTCGATCCGGCCGATCACACGCGGGTCGCCGGCGCGCAGCCTGGTCGCGAACTCGCCCTCGGCGCATGGCTCGCGCAACTGGCCCGGATCGATCGCAAGCGCGAAGCTCGCGATCGCCTGCCCCGGCGCCGAGCCGCCGCCGCAGAACGCCTCCGTTTCGATCGCCTCCGCTGCGACGCCGCGGCCGCTCAGCGCCTCGACGAGCCTGCCCGCCCGCGACCGGATGTGGCCAGCAGGAGTCAGCATCGCCCGCAGCGGCAGCGATGTCCCGCCCGCCTCGTGCAGGCGCAGGGTCGCCTCCAGGGCGCTGAGAATCAGCTTGTCCACCCGCAGCGCGCGCATCAGCGGATGCCGCTCGATGCGCTCGATCAGCTCGCGCCGGCCGACGATCACGCCGCACTGCGGCCCGCCGAGCAGCTTGTCCCCGCTGAACAGCACCAGGTCGGCGCCGGCCGCGATCGACGCCGCCGCCACCGGCTCATCGCCCGGCATCTGCGCCGCCATCTGCTCGTTGAGCACGCCCGAACCGATGTCGTGCATCGTCAGCAGCCCGCGCGACTGGCCCAGGGCCGCAAGCTCGCCGATGGCGACTTCCTGCACGAAGCCCTCGACACGGAAGTTGGACGGGTGCACCTTGAGCAGCGCCGCGGTCGTGTCGTCGATGGCGCGCGCATAGTCGGCGATGCGGGTGCGATTGGTCGTGCCGACCTCGCGCAGCCTCGCCCCGGCCGCCCCGATGATGTCCGGCAGGCGGAACGAGCCGCCGATCTCCACCAGTTCCCCGCGCGAGACGATGACGGTCCGGCCGGCGCACAGGGCCTGCGTGCAAAGCGTGACTGCCGCGGCGTTGTTGTTCACCACCGTCGCGGCCTCGGCGCCGGTCAGGCGCTGCAGCAGCGGTTCGACCACGCTCGCCCGGCGTCCGCGCTGGCCGGTCGCGAGGTCGAGTTCGACAGGGGCGTACCCGCAGGCGGCGTCGGCGACGGCCCGCACGGCCTCCGGCGCCAGTGGGGCCCGTCCGAGCCCTGTGTGGAGCATGACGCCGGTCGCATTGATCACAGGCGTCAGCGCCGGGCGAAGCTGGGCGGTCAGCCATGCGCGCGCAGCGGCGACGATCGCGGCGCTGACCGCGGCGTCCGGCTTGCCGCCGAGGATCGCCGCCCGCGCCTGCTCGATTGCGACCCGGGCCGCCTCGGCCCGCAGCGCATCGGGCGCGGACACATCGCGCAGGCGCCCGGCGACCTCGTGCACCGCCGGCAGCGCCCGCAGCGCCTCGCGCCTGCCCGCCTCGACAGCGCCATCGCTCATGGAACCCCTCCCGGCTGCGCCGACGCCGGCTGCGCCGCCTCCTCGCGCCCGCGCGGCCCGAGCACCCGCTCGTCGCCCACCCGGCGCGTCATCCCGATGCGGTCCAGGTACTCGCAGATCGGCACCGCGTACTTGCGGCTGGTGCCGAGCAGGTCGCGCAGGTCGGCCACGAGCATGCTGGCGCCGCCGGCAAGCCGCTCGATGACGCGCCGGCGCAGTTCCGCTTCCCACTTCGAGTGCAGGTAGAGGCCGGCGCCGAGATGCGCGAGCTGCCCGAGCGCCGCCTGCATCTCCAGCAGTTGGCGCAGCTCGGCATCCCGCAGGTCGAGCGCACTTGCCAGCGCGGCGCCGGTGGGGGGGCTGAAGCCGGCGTCATCGAGCGCGTCGAGCAGCCTCTGCGCCGCCTGCTTCTGGCGCGGGCTCAGCTTCGGCCCGCGCCCGGCGAGGGCGATCATCCCGCCATCGAGCGCCACTTCGCCGCGATCGGCGAGCCGCCGCGCGCACTGCTCGACCAGGTCCTTCTCCAGAAAGTCGAGCCGTTGCAGCAGGCGCGACAGCGGGAGCGCCGGCGCCGCCGGGGCTTCCTCGTGCAGCGCCTCCAGGGCCCGCGTGATCAGCCCGTCAAGCTCGGCTGCGCGGTCGCTGTGCAGCAGCCCGGCGCCGAGCGGGACGAGCGCGCCCTTGGCGCACAGCCCCTCGATGGCGCCATCAACCTCCGCGCGGCCGAGCCCGGTGTCGCGGACAAGCTCGCCAGCGCCATGGACCGCCAGCCCGCGCAGCCAGGATGCCGCCTCCACGCAGGCGCCCGACTCCAGTTGCGCCAGGCGCACCAGGGTCGCCTCGCGCCGGCGCGGCAGCGCCATGCGGCGGCCAAGCAGCACGCGCCCGCCGCCGATCGTCACCACCGGCGACTCGGCCCGGATCACCAGCGGCTGGCGCCCCAGCGCCACCACCGGCTCGGCGCAGATGAGCTGCGCCAGGCCGGACTGTCCCGGCGCCAGCTCGCGCCCTTCCAGCAGGCGCACCCGGGCGCCGACCTCGCGCGTGCCGAGGTGCAGGCGCACGCGCATCCGGTGGCGGATGGCCAGCGGCGACTGCGCCAGCGCCCGCAGGCGCACCAGCAGCGACTGCGCCGGCGCCAGCATGCCCGGCGTCGTCAGCTCGTCGCCGCGCCCGATCTCGCTGTGATGGACCCCCGACAGCAGGATCGCCGCACGCTGGCCCGCCTCGATCCGCTCGACGGCCGCTCCGTGCGACTGCAGCCCGCGGATGCGCACCGGCCTGCTGTGCGGCTGCTGCTCCAGTTCCGCGCCGACCGCCGCGCTGCCGCTCCAGACCGTCCCCGTCACCACCGTCCCCGAGCCCTCCCGCACGAAGGAGCGATCCACCGCCAGCCGGAACGGCCCGTCGGCGCTGCGACCGCGCGCCTGCCGGCAGGCGGCGCCGATCGCCACCTTCAACTCCTCCAGCCCGACGCCGGTGTGCGCGCTGCAGCGCACGATCGGCGCCGGTTCCAGGAACGTCCCCCGCACCGCCTGCCGGATGTCCTGCTCGACCATGTCCAGCCACGACGGCTCGACCAGGTCGATCTTGGTCAGGGCGATCAGCCCGGCGGAGACATCCAGCATGTCCAGGATCGCCAGGTGCTCGGCGGTCTGCGGCATGACCGAGTCGTCGGCGGCGACGACGAGCATCGCGACATCCACGCCGCTGGCGCCTGCGAGCATATTGCGAACAAACCGCTCATGCCCCGGCACATCCACGATCCCCACCGGGGCCCCGCCCACATCAAGATGGGCGAACCCGAGGTCGATCGTCACCCCGCGCCGCTTCTCCTCCGGCAGCCGGTCGGTGTCCACGCCGGTGAGGGCGCGCACCAGCGACGTCTTGCCGTGATCGATGTGCCCCGCAGTTCCGAGTGTGACGGCGGTCATGGCAGGCCAGGCGGCGCCGGCGCCGGGGGACCCGATCCGCCCGGCGCCGGTCCACGCAGTCTATAGGGGAACTCACCCTGATGTGCCCGCGGACCCTGGGCCCGCGCGTCGATCTGCTGTAGGATGGCGCGAGATGGGCGGGTACGTCTGCCCGCCTGAAGAGAGAGGAAGCAGAAAGGAGCACAGCCATGTCCTCCCGCCTTCTGCCGGGCGTCACCGCGGCGCTGGTAGTCGCCGCGGGCGCGCCGGTTTCACTTGCCGACACGCACGATTTCCCATCCGCTGATTCCAAAGTCGTCGCCTCCGTCGGGTTCATTGACGCTGAACAGATCGGGTACTTCTGGTCAGCAGCCAGGGGCGACAAGGTCGTCGAGACCTTCGCCGATCCCATGCGCTCCATCTCGCGCGTGCTCTGGGAGTTCGACATCCCGCGCAACTCCCTGCGCGAGAGCTGCAACTGGATCATGTCGCTCAACGGTACGGATGTCGGGAAGTTCAGCGTCTCTCCTGGCCTGCTCGGCCCGCAGAGCGTCGAGTTCAACTTCCCGGCGGTCGCCTCGGTGAGCGGCAAGTTCGAGGTGATGATCCGCGTGACCAATGAAGTGTCGCCTGGCGCAGGCTCGCACACGCTGCGCTACGCCCTCGCCGGCCCGCACCAGATCACGCTCGGCGAGAGCGGCGGACCGCCCTGCTACGCCGACTGCGATCGCTCCGGCGTGCTCGACTTCTTCGACTTCCTCTGCTTCCAGAACGCCTTTGCCACGGGCGACAAGTACGCCGACTGCGACGGCACCGGCGTGCTCGACTTCTTCGACTTCCTGTGCTTCCAGAACGAGTTCGCCGCCGGCTGCCCGACCGGGCCGGTGATCGAAGCCTACGGCGACGGGCCGCCGCCGCGCGAGGTCTGCGGCTGCCCGACCACCGACTTCCCGCGGGACCCGCGGGCCACGATGATCGATGTCACGGACGTGCCCAGCCCGCTGTGCGGCGCCATCGGCTTCTCCATCCCGCTGAATCACCGCGCCATCGGCGCCGGCTGGGCCACCTGGAGCCACGGCTACACCGGTGACGTCTACTACACCAACGGCGCTTCCAGCGTCGATGTCACCATGCCGGCCCACACGACGCAGTTCCGCGCCTACGCCGAGCCCAATCCATTCAGCGACATCGAGTTCGAAGTCACCGCCATGGGCGTCGGCGGCACGACCAGCCTGACCGAGACCATCAGCGGTTCCAGCGGCGCCAAGGGCTACGGCTTCTGCGATGACAGCGGACTCAACAAGATCCGCGTCCGCACCACCGACATGGTCACCGACTTCGCCATCGGCGAGTTCGCCATCTGCACCGAGTGCCCCGGCGGCGAGATCGTCCCGCTCGGCGACGGGCCCCCGCCCGCCGAACTGTGCGGCACGCGCATGACGCCCTTCCCGCGCGACTCGCGCCCGACGCTCGTGGACGTCACCAACGTGCCCAGCCCGCTGGGCGGATCGGTCAACTTCAGCATCCCGTGCAGCCACCGCGTCATCGGCGGCGGCTGGGCCACCTGGAGCCATGGCTACACCGGCGACGTCTACTACACCAACGGCTCGCCCACGCTCGAGATGACTCTGCCGGCTGACACCAGCCGGTTCCAGACCTACGTCGAGCCCAACCCCTTCTCGCTGATCGAGTTCGAGATCATCCTCAACGGCGGCGCCGACAGCCTGATCGAGAGCATCAGCGGCTCCTCCGGCGCCCGGGGCTACGGCTTCTGCGGCGATGTCAACAGGGTGCGGGTGCGCACGACCGATGGCGTCACCGACTTCGCGGTCGGCGAGTTCGCCATCGCCAAGCCGTTCTGAATGACCATACGTGTCGCTCCCCCCTGAGCAGGGCCCCGGCAGGCGGCCGGGGCCCTTTTCCTGCCACCACCGGGCGACGTACCCTTCGACGCCCCACAGCGGACCAGAGGAATGTGATCACCGGGCCCTGAGCCGGCGACGATCAGGGCGGCGTTGCGACAGATTTCTTGCATAAACGGCGTGAGCGGCCCGGCCGCTCTGCGCTGAGTCTCCCGAAGCAAACCCTCCGGCCGTGGCGCCTGTCGCTCCGCAGCCGAGAGCCTTGAAGTCACACTTGTTAAGAGAGGTAACCTGCAATGCCAGACAAGAGACTCGCCGGCGCCATCGCCCTGATGGTCGCCGGCGCCATCAGCAACGCCGCGACCGCCCAGATGCTGGATGACTTCGAGCACGGCGACCCCGGCCGGTACGCCGCGACCGGCGGCGGGTCCATCCAGCTCCGGGCGGATGCCGCCTACAACGGGTCGCTCGGCGCCCGGGTCAGCTCGCCCACCGACGACTCCTGGTTCTCCCGGGCGGAGGACATGACCGCCGCCGGGCGGACCTATCGCACCTGGGTGCGCATCCGCGGCGAAGGAGTCGCCTCGGTCGGGGTCGACGCAGACCATCCCGATGGCCCGGTCCGCGCAGCGCTGTCGGCCCTGCCCTTCCAGCACGGCCTGCGCCTGGAGCGGCCGCTCGACTTCGGCGGCCTCGCCGTCGCCGCGGCATATCTCGACGTCGAGCCGGGACGCTGGTACCAGCTCGAACTGGCCTGGAACGACACCGGGCGCATGGCGGCGCAGGTGTACGACGAGGGCGGGGTGATGCTCGCCCAGACGGGGCTCATATTCGTCGAGCGATACGGGTCCGGCCCCGCCGCCTTCCGCGCCACCGGCGACGGGGCCGACTTCGACGACTTCCGCGCCATCAGTTGCCCGGGCGACTGCGACGGCTCGGGCAAGCTCGACTTCTTCGACTTCCTGTGCTTCCAGACGCAGTTCGCCAGCGGCAGCATGCTGGCCGACTGCGACAGCTCCGGGACGCTGGACTTCTTCGACTTCCTGTGCTTCCAGACGGCGTTCGCCGAGGGCTGCCCGGCCGAGCCGGTGGTGACGAAGCACGGATCCAGCACGGTCCCGTCGGTGGTCTGCGGCGAGAGCGTCACCGCCTTCGGCCCCAGCGGCGTGCCCGACGGGACCAAGGTCGACAGCGTCACCGGGCCCCTGTGCGGCCAGATCCGCTTCTCGCGCCAGCTCGAAAAGAGCACCGCCAGCGCCTCGTGGGGCCACGGCTACGGCGGCGACACCTACTTCAACATCGCCGGCGGTCTCACCTCCATCATGATGCCCCCCGGGACGACCCGCTTCCGCCTGTCTCTGCGTGCGATCGTGCTGCTGGACCGCGAGTTCACCGTGGCGGCGGTCGGACGAAGCGGCGTCACGCAGACCACCAAGGTGCTCAATGGCACGAACCCCGCCGACGTCTTCAGCTTCTGCGATGAGGAGGGGCTGCTCGGCGTCTACGTCACCGGACCGGACTGGTACACGATCGGCGAGTTCGCCATCGACCAGCAGTGCGCCACCGTGGACGCCCTGGGCAGTTCGGCGCCTCTGCTGGCGATGTGCGGCGCCTGGATGCACAACTTCAGCAAGGACACCCGCCCCACGTTCACCGACTTCAGTGACGTTCCCACCCCGCTGGGCGACAGGATCCACTTCTCGATCCCGCTCCAGCACCGCGCGGTCGGCTTCGGCTGGCCCTCCTGGAGCCACGGCTACACCGGCGACGTGTACTTCACCAATGGATCGCGCTCCGTCACCATCACCGCGCCGGAGGGGACCCGGCGCTTCCGCTTCTACGCCCAGCCCAGCGCCTTCGAGGATGTGCAGATCCGCGTGAGCGTCAACGGCGGCGATGCGGTGAGCCAGACCGTGAGCGGCGCCGGCGGCGCCAAGGGCTTCGGCGTCTGCGGGCCAGTGCACTCGGTCACCGTCAGCACCCCGCTGCTCGGCGGAGTCAAGGACTTCGCCATCGGCGAGTTCTCCATCGCCCAGTAAGAGCGGCTGATCAAGGGATTCAGGCCCGGCCACGGCCGGGCCTTTTTTCATGCGCCCGCTTGGCAGCGGCCCGGCTTTCTGCTATCTTGGCCAAAGACCAAGAGGGAGGTATTGTCATGCCGTTCAAGCTGTTCGTCGCCGCCGCGGCCGGGGCTGTTGCCACGCACGCCAGCGCCATCGATGTCGCCATCGTCTCGGCCTCATCCAGTTCCCCCACCAGTTCCTGGTACACGACCATGCAGGACCTCCTGCTTGGCACGACGCTGTTCGACACCGTCGATGTCCTGCCCCTCGCCAGCGGGACCGGCACGCCGACCCTGGACCAGCTTCAGATGTACGACGCCGTCATCGTCTGGACCAACTCCACCCCGGATGACAACGAGGCCCTCGGCGACGTGCTGGCCGACTACGTCGACGCCGGCGGCGGGGTCGTCGTCGCCGTCTTCGCCAACAGCACCACGACGGCGGGCCGCGACATCGGCGGCCGCTGGCGCGACAACCCGGACTACGAGGTCATCGTGCCGCGCAGCGGCAACACGACAGGGCGGGCCCTGCTCGGCGACTTCGACCCAGCCCACCCGATCATGAACGATGTCGGCTCCTTCGACGGCGGCTCCAGCAGCTTCCGACCGACCGTGACCGACCTGCATCCCGGCGCCACCGCGATCGCGCACTGGGACGACGGACGCGTGCTCGTCGCCGTCGGCGCCAACCCGAAGCGCGTCGATCTCGGCTTCTACCCGCACCCGAGCACGATCTCATCCAGCTTCTGGGACATCACCACCGACGGCGACAAGATCATGGGCAACGCCCTGGTCTTCGTCGCCTCCGGCAGCGTCTGCTACGCCGACTGCGATCGCTCCGGATCCCTCGACTTCTTCGACTTCCTCTGCTTCCAGAACGAGTTCGCAACCGGCGCCCCGTACGCCGACTGCGACGGCTCCGGCGCCCTGGACTTCTTCGATTTCCTGTGCTTCCAGAACGAGTTCGCCGCCGGCTGCCCGTAGGCCCCCGTAGGCCTGGACCGCCGATGGATGTTGATCGCGATTCAGGCGCGTAGCGGCGGCCGGAGGAGGCGGCCCCCACGGAGTGGGGGGGTACCCGTTACGAAACGACCAGCGACGCAAACGCGTCCCATGCGCCGGTGCGCGCGTTGGCCATCGTCGCAAGCGATGTGACGTTGAGCACGCCCACGCCGCCGGCGAGCCAGCGGTCGAACGACCGCGTCAGGGCGCACCGGACCGCAAGCAGGAGAACGCCGAGCGCCATCGTGGCCAGGTACGGGCCGCACAGGCGCTCCCAGTCCGTGCCGGCATAGAGACCGCTGAGGGCGTCGATGCGGCTGATGGCGGCCGGGAGGATCATGAGCGTGGCGCTCAGCATCATCGCCCGATGCGCGATCGGCTTGCGCCGCTTCCACACTGCGATCCCCACCATCGCGCCGAACAGCAGCACCGCCCCCAGCGGGACCGCCAGGAACTGCTTCGGCGTCAGCGTCCACAGGATCAGCTCCGGCGGGGTCACCTGCGCCGACCGCACGCCGACGAGCACGCCCAGCACCACGATCGCCGCGGCCAGCCCCACGCCGACCTTCCCGATCGCCATGTGCAGCTTCCGCTTGCGCAGCGCCACCAGCGTCGGCTGCAGCACCATCAGCAGCATCCAGGCCGACATCGCCACCCCGTGCACGATGATCAGCGTGCGGATCGGCGGCGGGATCGGCCGCCCCGGGTGCGACCGGCCGTGGAAGTAGAAGAGCTGAAAGCCCACGATCGTCCCGACCAGCAGCGCCGCCGCCGAAGCCGGGTAGAACCACCGGACAAGGTCAACCCGCGCCGGCTGGTGCGGAACGGCGGGCGCCGAGGGCGTCAGAGCGCTCATGCGTCACTCCAGAGCCGCTGGGGCCGTCGGGCCCCGGCCCGCCGCGGCGACAGCACGGCGGCGAGTATACAGCCGGGCGCCCGGAAGTCCAGCAGGCCTGTCAGCCCGGAGGCCCCGGGTCACGGCGCCGGCGGAGGGGTCTCGACTTCCGCTTCCGCTGCCGGCGGAGTCTCCGGCGGCGCCGCGCTGTGCGGGGGGGCGCCGTGGGCCATCGCCCCCACGGCTGCGGCGCCGCCGATCGCCGCGAGCGGCCCCGGGCGCCGTTGGGGGGCGGGCGGCGCAGCGGCGCGGTCCGCCTCTTCGGTGATTTCCCGCAGGCCCTTCTTGAACTCCATGATCGACCTGCCGACGTTGCGCCCCACCTCCGGCAGCCGCCGCCCGAACAGCAGCACGCCGAGCAGAGCCAGCAGCACCCACTCCCACTGCCCAGGAAGACTGAACATCGGATCGCCTCCAGCACAACCGGCAGCGCATGATACCGGCTGAGCCGGCGGGCAAGTTCGCAGCCTGGCCGCAGCCGGCGGGTCCCGGCGCCGAAGGGGCCCGGCGCGCCGCGGCCGCCCGGGAGCGACCCGTTTTGCTTGCGGGGCGCGAGCCCTGCGGTTACACTGGCGCTGGGCCACCGCTGCGTCGATCGCGACGCGGGAGGTAGATTTCATGCCCACACCGAGACATTGCGCCGCGCTTGCCGCCGCGGGGTTCTCTGCCGCAGCGGACGCCCAGCAGGGCCCGGAGCCGGACTGGGTGAGCCAGTTCGGAACCGTGGAGATGGACTGGGCGACCTCCGTGGTCCCTGGCGACGCGGGCGGGTTGTTCTGCGCGGGGTTTACCCGGGGCATCCTGGGCGGGCCCAGCACGGGCGACTCTGCAGCCTTCCTGTTCCACGCCGGGGCCCGGCCCTGGATCACGCAGTTCGGCACGGTCTGGGGCGAAAGGGCGTATGCGCTTGCGCTGGATGGCGCCGGCGGCGTGTTCATCGGCGGGTACACGCGGGGCGACCTTGCTGCGCCTCGCATCGGCGGCCAGGACGCCTTCCTGGCGCGATATGACCGCGACGGGACCCGCCTGTGGATCACACAATTCGGCACGGAAGACTACGAGGAAGTGCGCGCTCTGCTGCCGGACGGCGCCGGCGGCGTGTTTGCGGCCGGGAAGACGGCCGGGTCACTGGCCGGTCCAGGCGCCGGCTTGGACGACGCATGGCTGGCGCGCTACGACGCGAGCGGCGCCCGACTATGGGTCGCACAGTTTGGAAGTAGCGGCGACGACGGGATCTCGAGCCTTGCGCCGGATGGGTCCGGCGGCTTCTTCGCATCCGGGAGCACCGACGGCGCGCTCGCCGGCGCCACGGCAGGCGGACAGGACGCGTTCGTGACCCGTTACGACGGGAGCGGACAGCGATTGTGGCTCAAGCAGTTCGGGACCGCGGAATACGAGACCGGCGTCGGGCTGGCGTCGGACGGCGCAGGTGGTGTGTTCATGACCGGGCGCACTTCTGGAAGCCTGGGAGGCCCGCACGCGGGCCGGTCTGATGGCTACGCCATGCGTCTTGGGCCGATCGGCGAGGTGCGCTGGATCATCCAGTTTGGTGGGCCCGAGACTGACTACTCCTATGGGGCGGCGCCGGATGGCGCCGGCGGCGTGTACCTCTCCGGGATCTCCGTCGAGGAACCTGGTGGCCCGTGGGTCGGGTGGCTGGCGCGGCACAGCGCAGATGGCGCCCGCATCTGGAGATCGCGCGTCGGCCCGCCCGGCGTAGCGACGCCGGGGGCCCTCGCCCTCGACCACGCGGGCGGGGTGCTGGTTTCCGGCGTTGCGTACGGCGACTTCGGCGGGCGCTGGGCCGGCGACTATGACTGTTTCATCGCTCGCTTCGGCCCCGACGCACGCTGCGCCGCCGACTGTGACCGCTCGGGCGCACTCGATCTGTTCGATTTTCTGTGTTTCCAGTCGCTGTTCGCCGCCGGCGACCCCGGCGCGGACTGCGACGAGAGTGGCGCACTCGACGTGTTCGACTTCCTGTGCTTTCAGGACGCCTTCGCCGCCTGCTGCCCATGACCGGCTCGCATGAAGGGGAATCGCATGTCCCGCCTGAGCCTCGGTACCGCACTGCTCACACTTCTCAGCGCACTGGGTTGCCCGGCGCCGGCACAGGCCCAGCAGGACGACGCGTGCCCGCCCTGCATGGCCGACTGCGATGGAAGCGGCACAATCGATCTGTTCGACTTCCTCTGCTTCCAGAACCTGTTCAGCGCCGGCGACCTGTGCGCCGACTGCGACGAGGATGGCGCGCTGGATCTCTTCGATCTTCTGTGCTTTCAGATGGTCTTCTCCTCGGGCTGCCCAGAGCTCAAGATCATCGAGCTGGGGGTCGAGCCGCCGCCCGCTGTGCTCTGCTCGCTCAAGTTGACATCGTTTCCGCCTGACGACCGCCCCCTGGACGTCTCCGTCCGAACGGTCCCGACCCCGATCGGCGGCGACCTCCGCTTCGAGCGCGCGTGCAAGCACTTCCGCGTCGGCAGCGGATGGAGCGCCTGGAGCCACGGCTACACCGGTGACGTCTACCGCACCGGCACGGAGATCAACATCACCGTGCCGCCGAACAGCGCGTTCTCTCTCTATGCGGATAGCAGCCTGTACTTTGGCGGCGAACTGGACATCACCGGATCGATCGGCGGCCGGGCGGTCCACAGGCGATTCACCATTGACAGCGCAGCGGGGGCCAAGGGGTTCGCGTTCTGCGGCGGCGTCGAGCTTGTGACGATCAAGATACGCGTCACGTTCGGCTACCCGGAACTCGCAGTCGGTGAGTTCGGCATCGCCAAGTGACGGCCGCTCACGCCCGGTACTTGCGCACCGCGACCGTGTCGTTCTGCCCGCCGAAGCCGAAGCCGTTGGAGATGCACACCTCGACGCCGCCCGCATCGCGCATGTCCCGCGCCACGTTGGGCACATAGTCCAGGTCGCACCTCGGGTCCGGATTGTGCAGGTTGGCCGTCGGCGGCAGCCACCCGGTCCGGATCGCCTGCACGCACGTCATCAGTTCCACCGCGCCGGCCGCCTGGATCAGGTGCCCCAGCATGCTCTTGACGCTGCTGAACGGGACCTTCGGCGCCAGGTCCCCGAACACCCCCTTCACCGCCGCCGTCTCGATCCCGTCGTTCTCCTGCGTGCCGGTGCCGTGGGCGCTGATGTAGTGCACCTGCGGACGCCCGTCCGGCCCCGGCCGGGTCGGATCGATCCCCGCCTGGCGCAGCGCCTTGCGCATCGCCATCTGCGCCCCGCGCCCGTCCGGCTCGATGTCGGTGATGCGGAAGGCGTCGGCGCTGGAGCCGTAGCCGATCACCTCCGCCAGCGGCTCGGCCCCGCGCTGCAGCGCGTGTTCCAGTTCCTCCAGCACCAGCATCCCGGCGCCCTCGCCCATCACGAAGCCGTCGCGCGTCCGGTCGAAGGGCCGGGACGCCGCCAGCGGATCGTCCCGGCGCGTGCTCATCGCCGTCAGCCGGATGAACCCCGTCATCCCCAGCGGATGGATCATCGAGTGCGCCCCGCCCGCGAACATCAGGTCCGCGTCCCCGCGCCGGATGATCTCGAAGGCCTCGCCGGTCGCCTGCGTGCTGGCGGCGCACGCCGTCATGCAGTTGCTCGCCGGGCCGCGGCAGCCGAACGCCGTCGCCACGTGGCTCAGCGTCAGGTGCGGCTCCTGCTCGAGCTCGCGCACCGGGTGGAAGCGAGCCTCCACCACGGCGCTCCACGGCCCCCCGCGCACCCGGCGCGATTCGGGATCCCACCCCGCCAGCAGCGCGCTGCTGAAGGCGGCGAAGTCAAGCGAGCCCTCGCCCGCCCCGAGGTACACCCCCATCCGGCGCGGCCGGAATCCCGGCGCCGGCGCCCCGTCGAGCGACCCGAGCTTCGCGCTGTGCCAGGCCCGCGCCGCCGCCGCCAGCGCAAACTGCGTGCTCAGCCCGGCCCCGCCGTGCGCCGCCGCGGCCGGCCCCATGACCCGCCCCAGGTCGAAGTCCTTGACCTCGGCGGCGAAGTTGGTCGCAAACGACTGCGCCTCGAACCGCGTCACCGGCCCGATCGCGGCCTCGCCGCGCAGCAGCCGGGCCCACACCGCCTCGACATCATCGCCCAGCGGCGTGATCCAGCCCATGCCCGTGATGACCACGCGCCGGGTGCTCACGGCTCAGGCTGCTCCTCGCCGCCCGCCTCGTCCGTCGGCGCCTCATCCTCGTAGTCATCATCCTCGTACTCGCCGCTCTCGCCGTCGCGCTGCAGCGCCGCGATCTGGTCCGGGTTCAGCACCCGCACCAGCCCGTCCTTCAGGCGCCGCTCGCAGAAGTTGATGATCAGCCCGAGTTCCAGCTCCAGGGCCCGCAGTTTGGCCCGGCACGCCAGCCGCTCCGCCGCCCCGACATCGCCGGGGCGCGCCAGCAGGTCGACGATGAACCGCTCCTCCACGAACAGGCTCGCCACCACCTCGCCGACCTTGTCATCGCCGAACATCACATTGATGGCGTGATCCGCCTTGAAGTTGATGCCCTCGTCGGCCAGCTCCAGTTGCAGCGCCCTGGAGTAGATCTCGGGCGTGTATCCCGAGCCCAGCTCCTTGTGCACCTCGATGGCGCATCCGATCACGCGCCGGCTGATGTCGGTCAGGGCCGGATCCAGTTCCGACAGCGGCAGGCCGCGCCGCTGATGGCGCCCGCCGCGCCGATCGCCCCGGTTGTCGTGCTGTCGTCGGTGCATTGCTTGCTGCTCCTGTGTGGCCCGGTGGCCGTGTGTAGATCGCCGCCCCTCCGGGCGGCCGTGTCGATCATCCTTGGACCCGCGACAGCACCATCGCCGCATTCTGCCCGCCAAGTCCGTGCGTGCACACCAGCGCGTGACGCAGGCTCCGCCGCTGCGACTGGGCCCTGCCCGCCTGCAGCCCCGGCGGCGCCGTTCCCGCGTGGATGCGGGCCGGGATCATCTGCCGGCGCAGCGCCATCACCGCCGCCGCCGCCTGCACGCCGCCCGCCCCTGCCCAGCTCTCGCCGATGTTCGGCGTGATCGTGATCAGCGGAAGCTCCGCCAGCCGCCGGCCGAACACCGCCGCCAGCGCGCCCGCCTCGATCTGGTCGACCACCCGGTGCCCGGCGCCGTGCGGCACGATCACGTCGATCTGGTCCGGCGCCAGCCCGGCGTCCTGCAGCGCGCCCTCGATCGCTCCGACCAGCCCGTCGTCGACGAAGTCCGCCGGCGGCCGCTCCAGCAGTGGCGCCACCGGCGCCGGCGACTGCCCGGCCCCGAAACCGCTGATGCGCGCCAGCGCCGCCGCGCCGCGCGCTTCGGCCGCGTCGGCGCCTTCCAGCACCAGGATCGCCCCCGCCTCGCCCGTAATCTGCCCGGGCGCCTCCGGGTCGTACGGGCGCACGAAATCCGCCCCCGACTCGTGGGCGCCCGTGGTCGCCATCCGGCCCGCCAGCGTGAAGCGCGTCAGGCCCATCTGGTTCACCTTCGACTCGGCGCCGCCGCTGAAGCAGCAGTCCGCGTCGCCGCGCTCGATCACCCGCGCCGACTCGCCGAGGCACAGCAGCGCGCTGGCCTCGGCGCACGTGATCGTGTTGCTCGGCCCTTCGCAGCCGTGGATGATCGTCACGTGGCACGCCAGCATGTTCGGCAGGTACTTGAGCATCCACAGCGGCGTGAGGTTCCCCATGCCCCGCTCGCCCCAGATCCGCAGGCTCATCGCGCCGCCCTCGGCCGCGGTCACGAACGCCGCGGCAAGCTCGTCGGCCTCCGCCGCGATCAGCCCCGCGCCGATGTGCGTCCCGATGCGCCCGGCCGGATACGTCGGCTCCCCATCCTGGGCGCGCGTCCGCAGCCCGGCCTGCTGCGCCGCCAGATCCGCGGCAACGACGGCAAGCTCCGTGTCCCGCGCCATCACCTTCGTCGCCTTGCGGTACGACTTGGGCACGTGATCGCGCAGCGCGATGTCCCCGGCGTCGCCCGCCAGCCGGCAGGCGAACCCCGTCGCGTCGAACCGCGTGATCGGCGCCAGACACGACCGGCACGCCACCAGCCCGTCCCACAGCGCCTCGGCCCCGAGCCCGAGCCCGCTGACGACGCCCACACCCGTGATGACCACCTCACGCCGCATCAGAGCCCCAAGTCTACGGGCCGCGGCGAGTCCCGGAATCGTTGCGGCCGCAACCCGCGACGGCGCCGATACCACCTCCGTGCGCCCGGGCTTTCTCTCCAGCCAGATCCTCGACGTCGGATGGCCCTACGTCATCAGCGGGTCGCTGCTCGTCGGCGTCACCCTGCTGATCCCCGCCCTCGACGATGTCCAGGAGGCCCGCTGGCAGCGCGACGCCGCCCGCGCTGTCGAGCAGCGCTCCCTCCAGCGCCTCGAGAACTACGCCCGCTACCTCGACGCCCTGGAGCGGCGCGACCCCGATCTCATCCGCGCCCTCATGGCCACCCAGTTGCGCCAAGTCCCCGCCGGCGAGGTCGCCCTCACCCCGCCCCCGCCCGCCGAGACCGACGCCGTCGTCTTCGCCGACCTCGAGCCCGATCCGGTCGCCCTGCCCCCGCGCCGGCGCGCCGGCTCGATCCTGGAGCGCTGGACCACCAGCGGCCAGATCCGCCCCTGGCTGCTCGCCCTCGGCTCGCTGTGCCTGCTGGTCGGCCTGCTGCCGCCCGCCGCCCCCGGTAAACCCTGAAAACGGCTACGCTTGCGCGTGACCCAGGCCGCCCCACGCAAGCGGTTCGACCGGCGCCGCCGCCTCGCCGGGCGGGCCAGCTTCAGCGCGGTCTACCAGGCCAGGGCCCGCAAGAGCCGCGGCCCCCTCATCCTGCACAGCCGCCCCAACGAGCTGGAGCACTGCCGCCTGGGCCTCTCGGTCGGCCGGCGCGTCGGCAACGCCGTCACCCGCAACCTCATCAAGCGACGCCTCCGCGAGGCCTTCCGGCTCCACGAGGCGGATCTGCCCCGGCCGGCCCGCGGCGGCTACGACATCATCCTCGGCGTCCGGCCCCACAAGCCGCTGCCGATGGCCCGCTACGCCGAGCTGCTCGCCGCCCTCGCCGACGAGGCCCACCTCCTCTGGCAGCGGCGGGCCAGCCGGAGCGACCGCGATGGCTGATCCGGCCCGCCCCCCGCACGCGCGCCTCGCCGCCGGCGTGATGCTCGGGATCATCCGGATCTACTGGTACACCCTCAGCCCGCTGCTCGGGGGCCAGTGCCGCTTTCATCCCACCTGCAGCCGCTACGCCGATGAGGCCATCCGCCGCCACGGCCCCTGGATCGGCGGTCGCCTGGCCATCCGGCGCATCGGGCGCTGCCATCCCTTCGGCGGATCGGGGTTCGATCCCGTGCCCGATGAGCCGCGCCGCCGCGGCAAGTGAGCGTAAAC
The DNA here is from genome assembly GCA_043101635.1 of Phycisphaerales bacterium JB039. Classification (GTDB taxonomy): domain Bacteria; phylum Planctomycetota; class Phycisphaerae; order Phycisphaerales; family UBA1924; genus CAYMJK01. Next base: position 20,313 of record JBICIE010000046.1, read on the forward strand.
TATCCACGTTGACGCCGCCTTGCCCCGGCTGCGCCCCTGTGCGCCCGGGCCCGACCCCGGGAGAGCCTGCTGCATGAGCCGCCTGCCCGCTGCCGAGCGCAGAGAGCAGCTTCTTGACCGCGCTGCGGAGCTGTTTGCCCGCCACGGCTACGCCCGCGCCACCACCGCCGAGCTGGCCCGCGCTGCCGGCGTCACCGAGCCCATCATCTACCGCCACTTCAAGAGCAAGCGCGACCTGTTCATCGCCCTGATCGAGCGCACCGGCGATGAGACCATCGCAAGCTGGGAGGCCGCCCTGCGCGACACCGGCAGCCCCGCCGACCGCCTCGCCCGCCTCATCGGCGGCAACCCCATGACCCAGCCCAAGGGGCAGGTCGCCTACCGCGTGATCCTGCAGGCCATCACCGAGACCCACGATGACGCCATCCGGGCCGCTTTGCAGGACCACATGCAGAAGCTGCACGACTTCCTGGAGCGCGAGATCGCCATGGCCCAGGAACTGCACAAGGTCACCGGCCGCTTCAGCGCTGAGCTGGTCGCCTGGATCCTGATCGATGTCGGCCTCGGCTTCGGCGTGCTCACGGCGTGGGGCATCGCCGGCCACGGGCGCGACAAGGCGGGCGCCAGCGTGCAGGATGCCATCCGGCGCATCGTCATCGGCCGGGAGGGCAAGCCCCCGGCGGGGCCGTGAGGATCTACCTCGACAGCAACGCCACGACGCAGCCGACGCCGGCCGTGATCGCGGCGGTGCGCAGCGCCCTCGAGACGAACTGGGCCAACCCCTCCAGCCTGCACCGCGCCGGGCAGGGGGCCCGGCGCATCGTCGAACTGGCCCGCAGGCAGGTCGCCGAGCTGCTGGGGGCGCGCACGGGCGAGATCATCTTCACCAGCGGGGGGACCGAATCGATCTACATGGCGCTGCGCGGCGTGCTGGATGCGGCGCCCGGGCGCGCGCTGGTGACCAGCCGCATCGAACATCCGGCGGTCATCGACCTGGCGCAGCGCCTCCAGCGCGAGGGGAAAGAAGTCCGGTGGATCGAGGTCACCGGCGCCGGCGTGATCGATCTCGACTGCGCCCGCGGGCTGATCGATGATGGCGTTGCGCTCGTCAGCGTTCAGTGGGCGAACAACGAGACCGGCGCGCTGCAGCCGGTCGAGCAACTGCGCGAGATGTGCCGCGCAGCCGGCTGCCTGCTGCACACGGATGCCACGCAGGCCGCCGGCAAAGAGCCCGTTGGCGCAGCCCGCGCGGACCTGCTCACGCTCAGCGCCCACAAGTTCCACGGGCCCAAGGGGGTCGGCGCGCTGTATGTGCGCCGCGGATTGAACCTCGCGTGGCCCTGCCCCGGCTCGCAGGAACTGGGACGCAGGGCCGGGACGGAGAACGTCCCGGCGATTGCGGGGCTCGGCGCTGCGGCGGCCGAGGCCCGCGCCTGGCTGGCCGATGACGAGGCCCGGGCGCAGGCGCGCGCCCTGCGCGACGAGATCGAACAGCGCCTGTGCGCCATCGCCGGCGCCCGCGTGCTCGGGCCGCCGGGCGCGCAGCGCCTCTGGAACACCCTCTGCATCAGCTTCGCCGGGGCGGCGGCCGAGCCGCTGCTGATGGCGCTGTCGGAGCGCGGCGTGTGCATCAGCGGCGGCGCCGCCTGCGCCTCGGGCGCAGTCGAGATGTCACCGGTGCTGCGGGCCATGGGCGTCGCCGACGAGGTCGGCGCCAGCGCCATCCGCATCAGCCTGTCGCGCCTGACCGGCCGCGAGGAGGCCCTGGCCGGGGCGGCCGCCATCGCCGAGACCGTGCAGAATCTGCGCAGCGCATGAGTCGCCGCCCGGCGGTCCGAGAACGCCAGCGGAGGCTCTCGGACGCTGCGCCCGCTCTTCGGGCGCATGCGCCCGGGCTTCGGGCGCAAGCGCCCGGGCTTCCGGTTGCGCAACTGGAAGACCCGGGAGGCCAACCGGAAGACCCGGTTGCGCAACCGGAAGACCGGGGAGGGCAGCCGGAAGACCGGGGAGGGCAGCCGGAAGTCCCGGTTGCGCAACCGGAAGAGGCGGGCGACCGTCCGGGAACCCGCGCCCGGCGTCCGCCGCGGCCCGCAGCCCGCCCGCCGGGGCGGCGTGGGCATAACCTCGCCCATGGCCGAGAATCCCTACGCCCAGCCGACCGACTTCGACCTGCCGCCCGCCGAAGCCCGCACCAGCGTGCTGGCGGTGCTCTCGCTGATCAGCGGCATCGCGGGGCTGGTGGTCTGCTGCATCCCGCTGATCGGGCTGCTGGGGGTGGCGCTGGGCGTGCCGGCGCTGTTCTCGATCAGCGCCTCGCGCGGGCAGAAGAAGGGGACGGGCCTCGCGATCACCGGGGTGGTCACCGGGCTGATCGGCGCCGGGCTGGGCACAGCCATGATCTTCGGGATCTCCCGCGGCATCAGCGAGTTCGCCGGCTACGCCATCGTCTTCGAGCACATCGAGGCCCAGGATGTCGACGCCGTGCGGGCCGAGTTCGCCAGCTCGGTGCGCAGCGACATCACCGCCGAGCGGCTGGCCGCCTTCCGGGCCGCCTACCAGGCCGAGGTCGGCGCCTTCACCGGCATGCCCGAGGGCCTCGGCGAGTGGCTGACCGCCTACAGCGCCATGGGCAACGCGGGGGCCCAGGCGGTGCAGTCGATGGGGGGCGTCTATCAGGCCGCCTTCCCCATCCCGCTCCAGTTCGATGGCGGCGCCGGCTACGGGGTGCTCGCGCTGGAGCAGGGCGGCGCCGGCCGGCCGCCCTTGCTGAACCTCGGCGTGCTGCCCCGCGGCGCTGGCGATGTGATCTGGCTGCTGCCGCCCCCGGGCGCCGGCCCGGATCCGGCCCAGGGCCCCGGCGCCGGCGAGGGCGCAGGCGCTGGCGGCGGCTGAGCCGCTTTATACTCGCCCGTGCCCGATGCGCCCGTCATCATCTGCCGCGACATCGTCAAGAGCTTCGACGGGCGGCGCGTGCTCGACGGCGTCAACCTGGAGGTCCGCCCCGGCGAGACCATGGTCATCATGGGCGGCTCCGGCTCGGGCAAGACCACGCTGCTGCGGCTGATGATCGGCTCGCTGCGCCCGGACTCGGGCACGGTGGAGCTGTTCGGCAGCCAGATCACGCGCCTCAACGAGCGCCAGATGAACGAGGTGCGCCGCAAGTTCGGCATCCTGTTCCAGTCCGGGGCCCTGTTCAACTCCATGACCATCGCCGAGAACGTGGCCCTGCCGCTGCGCGAGCACACCGAACTGGGCCCGGAGATCATCGACATCCAGGTGAAGATCAAGCTGGAACTCGTGGGCCTGCGCGAGCACGCCGACAAGTACCCGGCCCAGATCTCCGGGGGCATGAAGAAGCGGGCCGGCCTGGCCCGGGCCATGGCGCTGGATCCCAAGCTGCTCTTCTACGACGAGCCCAGCGCCGGGCTGGACCCGGTGACCAGCGCCCAGATCGACCAGCTCATCCTGGACCTGACGCGCAAGATCGGCATCACCAGCGTGGTGGTCACCCACGAGATGGACTCGGCCTTCACCATCGCCGACCGCATGGCCATGCTGGACAAGGGGCGCATGCTCCGCGTCGAGAGGCGCGCCTGGTTCGAGCAACTGCGCGACACCCCCGCGCCGGCCGCCCGCGAACTGCCGGAAGATGAGCAGCTCATCCGCCAGTTCCTCCGCGGCGACGCCGAGGGGCCCATCACCGATCGCAAGGCCTCCACCAACTTCGAGGAGGACCTCCTCGGCCTGCGCGACGCCGTCCCCGCCGTCCCGAGCGTGGAATCCACCCGCATCCTGGGCGGTTCGGGAAGTCACATGCACTACGGACTGTTCAATCTCCTGCGCCGCAAGGGCGGCCGGACCTGACCGGAGATCCCCATGGGCCCCCAGACGCCGCGCAACGCCCTCGTCGGCTTCTTCTTCCTGGTCGCCATCGTCGCCTTCGTCATCATCAGCGTCATCCTCTCCGGCGCCCAGGACGCGCTGGTCCGCACCAGCGCCTACACCGTGCGCTTCGACATCGGCGAGGGCGCAACCGGCCTCAGCTCCGGCGCCCCGGTCAACCTCGGCGGCGTCAAGGTCGGGCGCGTCACCGGCGTCGAGATCGACAGCGACGAGCGGGGACGGCCCAGGGCCATCGCCACCGGCGTGCGGATCCGCGCTGACATCGTGCTCTACGACAACGCCCGCTTCCAGCTCAAGGCGCCGCTGCTCGGCGCCGCCTCGGTCATCGACATCGTCAGCATCGGCGCCGGCGGCGACGCCGCCGACGGCCAGGGCGCCATCCTCCAGCCCGGCGGATCCATCGACGGCGAGATCGCCCCGCCCCAGTTCCTCGAGCACGCCGGCTTCGGCCCCGAGCAGGCCGAGCAGATGCGCCAGACCATCGCCCACGCCCGCGATGTCATGGCGCGGCTCGACCGCGTTCTCGAGGAACTCGAGCCCTCCATCAGCGACGTCGCCGGGAACGTCCGTCTCGCCTCCGCCGACGTTCGCGCCACCGCCGCCGACGTCCGCCAGCGCCTGGGCGGCTGGGGCGACCGCGTCGACACCACCCTCACCAGCGCCGAACAGACGGCCGCCAGCCTGCAGCGGACCGCCGCCACCCTGGAACAGGAAGCCCAGGCCGCCGGCGAACTGCTCGCGCAATTGCGCCAGACCGTCGACACCAATCGCCCGCGCATCGACAGCATCCTCGCCAGCGCCGACGCGTCGATGATCGAGATCCGCGACCACATCCTCCCCGAGGTGCGCAGCGCCGCCGACCGCGGCCGGGCCAGCGCCGAGCAGTTCGCGCAGATCACCGGCGAACTCAACACCCTGGTGCGGGAGGAGGCCCCCGGCGTCCGGCGCACCCTCTCCAGCGCCCGCCTCGCCGCCGATCAGCTCAAGCACGCCGCCGCCGAGATCCGCCAGAGCCCCTGGCGCCTGCTGCAGCGCCCCACCACGCGCGAGCTGGAGAGCGAACTCATCTACAACGCCGCCGGCCTGCTCGCCAGCGCCGCCAGCGACCTGCAGGCCTCCTCCGCCGCCCTCCGCGCCACCGACCAGTCCGCCTCCGACGAGGATGTCGCCCGCCTGGTCGCGGACCTCGCCGACGCCATGGCCGCCTACCGCGAGGCCGAGGCCGCCCTCATGAGGCTGTTCGCCGAGCGATGAAACGGGCGGCGCCCGGCCCCGGATACTCCTCCGAGACCTGCGCCGCAAGGAGCCGCCTCTCGTGAAGCGCCGCGCCCTGACCATCGCCGGGATCGCCGCCGCCCTCGCCAGCGCCGCCGTCGCGGCCATCGCCATCTCCCTCTCCGGCGGCGCCCAGCCCGCCGGCGAGGGCGACCTGCTCGCCCGACTGGGCCAGCTCCAGCGCGACATCCGCGAGGCCCTGGCCATCACCCCCGGGGCCCAGCCGCCAACCGGGCTGCAGGTCTTCCAAGCAGGTGTCGCCACCGAGGGCGACGACTCGGAGACCGCCCCCGCCTGGCGCCCGCTGGCGCCCGGCGAGAGCCCCGGCGGCTCCATCGTCCTGCTGGTCCACGGCCTCGATGAGCCCGGCTCGATCTGGGACACCCTCGCCCCGCGCCTGGCCGCCGCCGGCCACGCCGTCGTGCGCTTCGAGTATCCCAACGACCAGCGCATCAGCGATTCCACCGACGCCTTCGCCGCCGCCCTGCGCGAGCTTCGCGGGCGCGGCGTCCAGCGCCTCGCCATCGTGGCCCACTCCATGGGCGGGCTGGTGGCCCGCGACGCCCTGACGCGCGACGACCTGTACGCCGGCGCCGCCGAGGCGCCCGACCTGCCCGCCGTCGAGCGGCTCATCACGCTTGGGACGCCCAACCGCGGCTCGCCCTGGGCCCGGCTGCGGGCCCTGGCCGAGATCCGCGAGCAGGTGGCCCGCTTCGCCGACAAGCCCGATCCGGCCCGGGCCCTGGCCTTCCTGCGCGACGGCGTCGGCGAGGCCGGCGAGGATCTGATGCCGGGTTCGGCCTACCTGGCCGATCTGAACAGCCGCCCGCTGCCGCAGGTCCCGATCACGGTGATCATCGGGCGCCTCGCCCCGGGCGCCGGCGCCGGCGCCGGGGCGCAGCTGCAGCGCTGGCTCGGGCCGGGCGGCCTGGTGGCCCAGTTGCTCGGCGCCGAGGATGTGGCGCGCCTGCGCGAGGCCATCCAGATCGCCACCGAGTCGGTCGGCGACGGCGTGGTGCCGGTGGAGTCGGCCATGCTCGCCGGCGCCGAGGACATCGTCTTCGTCGAGGCCAACCACCGCGGCATGATCCACACCGTCGAGTTCGAGCAGCAGGCCCGCAGCGCTGTCGGCCTGCCGCGCATCGAAGAGCCCCCGGCCGTGCCGATCGTGCTGGAGCGGCTGGGGGGTGGGAGCGAATGAGCGAGTGAGGGAGTGAGCGAATGAGGGGAAGGCAAAGGCAGGAACGCAGAGGCCGCAGAGAGCGCAGAGTTTCGCAGAGGGGGAATGTGGCATCGCCCTTCCGGGCGATGTTTCGGGCTTTGCGCAACCTGGCGCCGGCTCTGCGCGAGGGCTCATGCGCTCGGCGCGACCGGGGGCGCGCTTCGCGCGAGGCCATCCGGGCTCTGCGCAAGGCCATCGGCGCTCTGCGCGACCCCATCGGCGCTCCGCGCGAGGCCCTCTGCGCTCTGCGCGACATGTTGCGCCGAGCGCGCGCGCGGGGTCTGGGACCTTCGGCGGGCGCGCCCGGCGCTGCCGGCGGCGGGCGCAAT
>JBICIE010000047.1:0-15384 GCA_043101635.1 Phycisphaerales bacterium JB039
AGTTGTTGAGGGCGTGCTGGTCTTCGGTGTTCCTGGGCGAGCGGGGGCGCGAGCGCGTCGGGCGGGGGCCGGTTGGCTTGCGGCGGAAGGGCCAGGGGAGGCGCAGGGACCCGCGCGGGGGGAAGAGGATGGCGCGGGCCCCTGCGCCTCCCCTGGCCCTTCCGCCGCAAGCCAACCGGCCCCCGCCCGACGCGCTCGCGCCCCCGCTCGCCCAGGAACACCGAAGACCAGCACGCCCTCAACAACTTCTCAAGCGCTCTGACCCACATCCGCGCAGAGCGCCGCGATGAGTCGACCCCGCCGACGACTCACAATGACCTTTGCCTCGATGCCGCATGCCTCGATGCCTCTCTTCCTGTCGAAACCCCGGCGCCCGTTTACAGCAACCACGCCCGCGCTGCCAGCGCCGCCGCTCCCCCACCCTCGCCCCGCGCCAGCGGGGAGAGGTGGCCTCGCGAAGCGAGGCCGGCGCCGGGCTCCTCCCCCTACCAGGCCTCGCATGTGCAACAAGCGATCGACTTCACCAAGCCGACCGCTTCCCCCGAAGCCTCTCTGAATGAGAGCCCGAAGGGCTCATCGAAAGTAGCCGGGTCTGGAGCGAAGCGCAGCGAGCGACAGGCCCGGAACACGGCGCCCGTTCCTCATCTCGACCCCGAAGGGCTCGTCGAACCGCCCATCACACGAATCACCATGCGCCCCGCGCCCGAGCCCGCGCGCAGCACCGCTCCGCATCCCCCCGGTCCAAAGCGCCACGCGCCCGTAGCCATCGGCGCGCTCGCAACGCGAGCGCAGCCCGTGGAAAGCGCGACCATCGACCATGCCACCGCCTCTCCCCGCACAGGCGAGACGCCTGTGCCACCCGCCCGACCAGCGCACGCCCCGGAGGCCCGCGCTCCCCCGCAGTGTCCGGTCCCGACGCCTCGCAGCACAGTCCAGTTCCAGCACCCGATTGCTCGATCGGCGGACATCCCATGCGCCGGCGGCGCCCTCGGGCGCTCCCCGCAGCCCCGTCCGCCTACTATCGCAGCCCATCTGACAGGGCCACAGCCCAGGGAGAAGAGCACATGTCCGGCTTGATCGCCCCGCACGGCGGGACGCTTGTGAACCGACTCGCAACCGGCGCCCGCGCGGCCGAGCTGATAAAGGAGGCCGCGGGACTGCCGCGGATCGACCTTTCCGCCAAGCAGTCCTGCGACCTGGAGATGATCGCCATCGGCGCCTTCAGCCCGCTTACGGGCTTCATGGGCGCCAAGGACTTCGCCAGCGTCTGCAAGAGCATGAAGCTGGCCTCGGGCGAGACCTGGCCCATCCCGATCACGCTGGCCACCGGCGAGGACAAGGCCAAGGCCGGCGACCGCGTCGCCCTGTACGCCCCGAACGGGACGCTCCAGGGCGTGATGACGGTCGAGGAGGTCTACCCGCACGACCGCGAGCTGGAAGCCACCATCTTCTTCAACAAGGCCGCCGACGACGACGGTCAGCACCCCGGCGCCGAGGCGGTCAAGAAGGAAGGGCCGGTCTGCCTGGCCGGGCCGGTCGAGGCCGTGGTCATGTGCGTCGATCCGAAGGGGCCGGAGGCGTTCCTGGATCACCGGCTGACGCCGGCGCAGGTACGGGCCGAGTTCGACAAGCGCGGGTGGAAGACCATCTGCGCCTTCCAGACGCGCAACCCGATCCACCGGGCCCACGAGTACCTGTGCAAGTGCGCCCAGGAGATCTGCGACGGGCTCCTGATCCACCCGCTTGTCGGCGAGACCAAGCCGGGCGACATCCCCGCCGACACGCGCATGGCGTGTTACCAGTCGCTGATCAGCAAGTACTTCGTCGCCGACCGCACCATGCTGAGCGTGATGCCCGCGGCGATGCGCTACGCCGGGCCGCGGGAGGCGATCCTGCACGCCATCGTGCGCAAGAACTACGGCTGCTCGCACTTCATCGTGGGGCGCGATCACGCCGGCGTGGGCAACTACTACGGCAGCTATGACGCCCAGAATATCTTCGACGGGCTGGACATGGCGAGCCTGGCGATCGAGCCGCTGAAGTTCGAGCACAGCGCCTGGTGCAAGACGTGCGAGGGCATGACCAGCGGCAAGACCTGCCCGCACGGCCCGGAGCACAAGATCTTCCTCAGCGGCACCAAGGTGCGCGACATGCTCGGCAAGGGCGAGCGCCCGCCGATGGAGTTCTCGCGGCCCGAGGTCGCCGACATCCTGATCGGGTGGGCCAAGGGAAGCTGATCACAGCGCAGGGCGCACGCGGGCGCCATCGCGCAGGTCGGCGGGCGGGGCGACGATGACGGTGTCGCCCGCGGCGAGCCCGGCGGTGATCTCCGCCTGCTCGTCATTGCTCAGGCCGGTCTCGACGGCGATCTGGCGGGCTCGCCCGCCCTCGATGCGGAAGACGGCCGAGCCACCGTCGGCCAGTGGAAACACCGCGGCCCGCGGCACGATGATCGCCTCGTCCGTGCGCGCCGTCCTGATGCGCACGCGCACGCGATACCCGGCCCCGAGCCGGTCCCACGCCTGGCGCGCATCGGCGGCGAGATCCGGCGCGGGGCGCGCGATCACCAGCACGCGCTGCTGCTGGACGCCGAGGGCTGACCGCTCCTCGAAGCCCTGCGGGTAGATGCGCGTCACGAGGCCGCCGATGCGCACGTCGCCGAGCGCCCCGCCGTACAGCGCGGCGAACTGACCGACCTCGATGGCGCTGGCCTGTTCGGTGAGGATCTCCGCCTCGACCTCGAGGTCGGCGAGTCGCCCGATCTCGACGATCGGCGTGCCGGGCGCCACGTAGCGCTCGGAGACGTGATCGGCCCGGAGCACGACGCCATCGACGGGCGCGCGCAAGGCGGCGCGGTCGAGATCGGCCTGCGCCTGGGCGAGTTCTGCTGCGGCGGCGTCGCGCTGCTCGACCAGCGTGACGCGGGTCAGCGTCTTGCGATCGATGTAGCGCCGGACGACCTGCGGGCCGATCCGGGCGGCAACGAGCATGGCCTCGCTGGCGCGGAGGATGATCTCATCCTCGCGCGCTGCGGCCTCGCTCTGGACCTCGGCGGTGCGGGCGCGGAGCAGTTCGAACTCGGTGCTGCTGCCGGCCTCCATGGCCTGCGCGATGCGCTGGCGCTCCTCGGTGGCGAGTTCGAGTGCGGCGGCGCTGGCTCGGGTCTGCTGCTCGGAAGCGTCGCGGACGCGATCCATGACCTCGGTGAAGGTCTCGGCCTGTTCGAGCAGCAGCTCTTCGATGCGGTTGTCATCGTGCTCGACGATGCGGGCCTCGGCCTCGGCAAGGCGGGCTGCCGCGGCGTCGAGGGTGCGCTGAAGATCGTCGGTGGCCATATGGGCGACGACCTGCCCGGCCTCGACGAAATCGCCCTCGCGCACGAGCGCGGGGCCGACGCGTCCTGCCATCGGCGGGGCGACGATGAGGACATCGGGAACGCGGGTGGTGGCGCGCTCGTCGACGTAGGCCTCGATGGCGCCGGCGCGGGCCTCGGCGGTGGCGACGGGCATGCGCGCGCCGAGCAACTGGAAGGCGCCGATGACTGCGCCGAGGAGGATGACGAGGCCGAGGATCCACTTCCACATGACGAAGCTCCATCATTCCCGGGTGCGCAGGTCGGCCCGCCAGTCGTGGCGGCTGATGGCGCGCCGGGCGAGGGTGTGGGCGAGGACGGTGAACAGTGCGGCGAGGATGAGCGTGAGGGCATAGCTGCGCGGACTGGCGACCATCGGCAGGCGATAGGCGTCGCGGCTATGGGCTTCGATGAGCCAGAGGCTGAGGCCGAGGCCGAGCGGCAGGCCGAGCAGGGCGCCGAGGCCGTTGATGATGATCGATTCGCACAGGAAAATACGCCCGACCTCTTCGGCTCGCATGCCGAGTGCGCGGTGGGTGGCGATCTCGCGGCGCTGCTGCGAGATGGAGGTGAGCGTGGCGCCGAGGACGCTGCCGAAGAAGAGGGCGCCGGCCATGATGACCAGCGTGAGCACGGAGTACCAGAGCGAGTCGAGCAGGAGTTGACGGAGCTGGCGTTCGACCTCGGCGTAGTCGGTGACGGCTTCGACGGCGCCGAGCCCGGCAAGCTGGCGGCGGAAGGCGCTGCGCACGGCCGGGTCGGGGGCGACGACGGTCTGCACGGCGGTGATCGCGCCGGGTTCGCCGATGGCGCCGGCGAGCCAGTCGCGGTTCGCATAGGTGGCCATGCCGAGGAAGCCGTCGACGACGCCTGCGACGAGGACAGGGCGCGGGCGCGGGTCGCCGCGGATGGGGGTGAGGGAGATGGTCTCGCCGGCGCCCACATCGAGTATGTCGGCGAGGCGCCGGCTCATGAGCAGGCCGGCGCGGGGGATGGGGACGGGCGCGCCGGCGGCGGTGCGCGGGACGGTGAGCATGGCGCCGGGGGCGATGCCGGTGACTGAGGAGAGCCGCTCGATGTGCCCGCTGCGGAGTTTACACGGGAGTTCGAGCAGGCCTTCGGCGCGCATGACGCCGGGCATGGCGGCGATGTCGCGCACCGTGCGGTCGTCCGAGGTACCGACGAGGGTGATGTCGTAGTGGCTGCGGGAGGCGAGGCGGAACTGGAAGTCGACCAGGTAGTTCATGGCGTCCATGAAGTAGAACGTCGTGAACATCAGCGATGCCCCGAGCGCGGCGGCGAGGATGCCGGTGGCCACCTTGCCCTTGCGCCTTCCCATGGACCGCAGCGCCATGCGCCACGGCAGCGGGAGGCGCCGGGCAAGAGCGCCGACACGGGCGGGGGCCCACGCCTCGGTTCCGCCGGCGGGGCGCATGGCCTGGGCGGGGCGGAGGCGCACGACAGCGCGCACGCCGCGGGCGGCGCCGAGCGCCGCGGCGACGATGCTGACGGCGACGCCAGCGCCCCAGATCACCGGGGCGGCGGTGGACTGGAGGTTGGGAATCTCGAAGTAGAAGCGGTACATGGCCATGAAGCCGCGGGCCATCCACGCGCCGGCGAAGGCGCCGACGAGGCCGCCGGCGAGACCGACGACGGCGCCGGCGCTGATGTAGTGCAGCGCGAGGCGCCGGTTGGAGTATCCGAGCGCCTTGAGCATGCCGATGATCGTGCGCTGCTGCTCGACGGAGCGGGAGAGCACGATGTTGAGCACGAGCGCGGCGACTAGCAGGAAGATCGCCGGCAGGATCACCGCGGTGGCGCGAAGCTGGGCGAGTTCGTCGGTGAGGACCTGGTGCGAGGCCTGCAGGCGGCGCGGCGTCGCCGCGAGCACGCCGTAGGGCGCCAGAGCGCGTTCGATGGCCTGCAGCGCAGGCTCGGGGCGCTGCCGGGCGGCAGGTGTCAGCAGGCCGACGACCTGGTTGCAGGCGCCGACCATGTCCATGGCATCTTCGGCGAAACGGCGCGTGACCCAGACGAGGCTGTGGTTGGCCGGATCGGGCAGCAGGCCGCCGGGGCCCATCAGGTAGGCGAACTCACTGGAGATCGCCACGCCGACGATGCGCAGTTCGCGCCGGGCGCCTTCGAGGATCAGTGCGATGGCATCGCCGGGGGCGAGGGTGCGGGCGTCGGCGAAGGCCGCGCTGATGATGGCTTCGTCGTCGGCGCGTGGCAGCCTGCCGCGGCGGAGCACGATGTCGTTGATGGGCGCCGAGGCGGCTGGGTCGATCGAGAGGACCGTGGCGGTCATGGGCTCGTCGACACCGGCGAGCAGAAGCTGGGCCCGGGTCTGAAGGCGTGTGTGGATCTCGCGGACGTTTGGCAGGTCGGCGACGCTGCGGGCCTCAATCGTCGGGGCGCGCTCGAGGTCGATCCAGAAGTCGGCCATGCGGCAGGCGTCGTAGTACTCGTCGACGGCGTCGCGCAGGTCCTGATGGGCGCTGAACATGCCGACGAAGCTGCTGACGCCGATGACGATGACGAGGCCGACGGCCCAGAGCGCGCTGCGCCACTGGGCGAGGTCGCGGAAGAGCTTGCGCGACAGGACGCTCATGCGCCGGCCCTTTGCGACCGTGGCGCTCGGGGGCGCGCACCGGACTCGGAGGCGAACCAGTGGCGTTCAAGAGGCGAGAACTCCCCACGGAGCGAGGAGGTACCCGGAGTCAGAAGCCCCCCACGGAGTGGGGGGGTACCCGGAGTCACCATGTGACCTCCGACGCCGGCGCCGGGTGCGGGTTATCGGTGATCTTCTCGATGCGTCCGCTGCCGATGTGTATGACGCGGTCGGCCATGGCGGCGATGGCGCTGTTGTGGGTCACGATGAGGACGGTGGCGCTGAGGTTGCGAGCGACATCGGCGAGGATCTCGAGGACGCGCCGGCCGGTCTCGAGGTCGAGGGCGCCGGTGGGCTCATCGCACAGCAGCATGGCGGGGCGCTTGACGATGGCGCAGGCGACGCCGACGCGCTGCTGCTCGCCGCCGGAGAGCTGCGCCGGGAAGCGGCTGGCGTGCCCGGCGAGGCCGACCATGGCGAGCGCTTCGGCCGGGGCCATGGGATCATCGACCAGTTCCGCCGCGAGCGCGACGTTCTCCTGGGCGGTGAGAGTGGGCGCGAGGTTGTAGAACTGGAAGACGAAGCTGACGCGGTGGCGGCGGAAGCGGGTGAGTTGGTCATCGGAAAGTGCGCCGAGATCCTGCTCATCGACGAGCACCCGACCGCGCGTGGGGCGGTCGATGCCGCCGATGAGGTTGAGCAGCGTGCTCTTGCCCGAGCCCGAGGGCCCAAGGATGACGGCGACCTTGCCGGGCTGGAAGTCGACGGTGGCGTCGCGCAGCGCAACCGTCTCGACCTCGCCGGTCTGGTAGATCACCCAGGCGTGCTCGACGCGGATCATGGACGCCCCCGGGCGGATTGTATGGGAATCGGCGTGCGGGCTCAGGTGGAGCGAGCCGGCACGCCGACGACGGTTGCGCCGGGGGGCACATCGTCGATCACAACGGCGCCGGCGCCGACCACCGCGCCGGCGCCGACGGTGCGGCCCGGGAGCACGCGGGCGCCGAGGCCGACGAGGGCGCCGGGCAAGACGGTGACCTCACCGCCGAGGACGGCGCCGGGGGCAATGTGCGCATTGGCGCCGATGCGGCAGTCGTGCTCGACGATGGCGCCGGTGTTGATGATGGCGTGGGGGCCGATGACAGCGCGCGGGTTGACGATGGCGCCGGCGCTGATGAAGACGCCGGGGGCGATGTCGGCGGCGCTGCTCACGATGGCGCACGGGTGGATGATGATCACGGCGGGGGCGCCGCAGCGCTGGAGGCGCTGCAGCAGGATTTGGCGGCGGGCGATGTCGCCGATGGCCAGCAGCCACGGGGCCGGAGCGGCGAGGAAATCGGCGATGGCGCCGGCGCGGGGGACACCAGGCAGCGCAGCGAGCGGGTCATCATCGAAGGCCGCGGCGATATCGAGGCCGGCTGCGCGGGCGGCGTCGAGCACGACGGCGCCGTGGCCGCCGGCGCCGAGGAGGCAGATTGGCCCTGCGCCTGTCACGGACGGATTATCGACGTGATGGCGCCGCCGCCGCAGCGCGCGGGGCCAAAAAGCCGAGCGGGCGCCCGTCCCCCGGACGGCGCCCGCTCGAAGAGGGTTGGAATCAGCCTGCGGGGATTACGGGCAGCCCACGGCGAACTCGTTCTGGAAGCAGAGGAAGTCGAAGAAGTCGAGGATGGTGTTGCCATCGCAGTCGGCGTAGGGGTCGCCGGTGGCGAAGGCGTTCTGGAAGCAGAGGAAGTCGAAGAAGTCGAGGATGCCGTTGCCATCGCAGTCGGCGTAGCAGGGGGCTGGGCACGGATCACCGACATCGATGCTGAGGTTGTCCCAGGCGGTCACGTTGCCGGCGACTCCGCCGCCTCCAAAGAGGCGGAACCCGGTGGGATGGACGGCGGTGCCGGCCGACCCGCTCTCGAGGTAGACGTCCACGAGGTCGTAGGAAGCGCTCGCGCCAGTTGACAGGTCCGTGATGGTCGCACAGACAATCTGATTGGCGTCGAAGTCGATCGTCTGCGACACGCGATACCAGTTCAACAGGGAGAGGCCCTGCCACTCGGGGCCAGGGATGACGCCCGGCTGTGCCGCGGTGGCGCCGGCGGCGGTGTATCCGAGAAAGCCGATCTGCCAGGTGCGCGCGGCGGTATCGGTCCACGAGAACAGCACGATGGCGCTGGCGCTGCCGGGGTATGGCTGGATGGAGAAGCTGCCGACGTTGTTGCCCGGGACAACGCCGCCGGGATCGTTGTAGGCGGCGCAGATGTCGTAGCTCACGGTGACGATGCCTTCCGGCCATGTCATGTCGCGCTGCGCGCGGGCGAAGGCGCCGCCAGCGGGCCCTTCCCCTGCGACGAACTGGTCGCCGCCTTCGGGATTGGCAGGGATCGAGTACGGATTGCCGGCGTAGGTGTACGCCAGGAAATCGACGCTGACGGTCCCGGCGGGGATGTAATAGGCGTCCTGGCCGGTCAGTACTTCGCCGGTTGCCGAGGCGGTGAGCGCCTCAAAATCAGACGAGTACTGCCCTTGCGCCGCGGCGGCAAAGCCGGCGAGCGCTGCGATGAAACACACACGAGTCTTCATTTCAGGATCCTCCCTCGCTCGCCCCCGGCCCGTGCGCCTGCCGCGCGGAAGCGCGCCCGGCGCCGGAAGCAGTACACAGATGTCTGGGGACCGGCTGCGCCGGAATCCCCCACGAACGAAACCACACGATGCGCGTGGTATACCACAAACGGCGTCGGCCGTCAAGAAGAACCGAGCCCGCGATGGCGAGCTCGGCTCAATGCAAGTCTCAGGTTTGCAGGCGCTTACGGACAGCCCACCGCAAATTCGTTCTGGAAGCACAGGAAATCGAAGAAATCGAGGATGCTGTTGCCGTCGCAGTCGGCGTACGGGTCGCCGGTGGCGAAGGCGTTCTGGAAGCACAGGAAGTCGAAGAAATCGAGGATGCCGTTGCCGTCGCAGTCGGCGTAGCAGCCGGCGTCGATCTGCTCGATCGTGAGGTTGTCCCACGCGGTCACGTTGCCCGCAGCGCTGCCGCCGCCGAAGAAGCGGAAGGCGGTGGGCGCCGGCAGGCCGCCGGCGGCGCCACCGGCGAGGTAGGCGTCGGTCAGAGGGACCGTTGTGGTCACGCCGGTGGCGAGGTCGGTCACGGAGGCCTCGGTGATGGCGTTGGCGCCGAAGTCGATCGTGGTCGTAAAGCGGTACCAGCTCAGCAGCGGGAGATTCTCCCATTCCGGCCCGGGAACGACACCGGGGGCCGGGATGGCCGTTCCCGCGGCGTCAAAGGCGTTGTAGCCCAGGCGCCAGGTCTGGGCGGCGGTATCGCTCCACGCCATGAGGAAGATCACCGCGGCGGCGCCGGTGCTCGGCTGCATGGAAAAGCTGCCGAGGTTGTTGGCGGGCGTCGCGCCGCCGACGTAGGCGCCGGCCACATCGAAGGTGACCTTCACCGTGCCACTCGGCCAGGTGATGTCGCGCTGGGCCCGGGCAAAGGCGCCGCCGGCGGGCCCCTCGCCGGCGATGAAATTGGCGCCACCATCGGGGTTGGCCGGGAAGCTGTAGGGATTGCCGGCGTAGGTGTAGGCGAGGTAGTCCACGCTGGTGGTGCCAGCGGGGATGTAGTAGCCATCCTGGCCGGTCTGGACCTCGCCGGTGGCCGAGGCGGTGACGGCCTCGAAGTCGGTGGCGTACTGGGCCTGGGCGCCGGCGGCGATGCCGCAGGCGCCGGCAAGAGCGAGCAGACGAGACAGACGAGACAGACGCATGACGAAACCCTCCATCGAGCGATGGAGGCGCAGCGACACTCCGGGCCTGGTCGAGTTTCCAAGAGAGCGCAGACCGGGTCCGGGGCAGGCGCCCGCCTCCCCCGCTCACGAGCAACCCGGGGCTTCGTGCTCGCGCCAACGAGGCGCAAGACTGCAACTCCCCACGAGCCCCACACGCATGTGATACCCGAAAGCGGGGTCTTCCGTCAAGCCCACCCGCGCCCCTGCCGGCCCTGCCGGGCTCAAGGCAGATCGAACGCCACGACCTCGACGCCGCCGGAACCGGGGGCGATGCGCAGCTCGGTGGCCTCCTCGAGCCCGAGGCCGTCGCCCTCCTGGAGCGAGACGGTCTCGCCGGCGCCGGAGGCCGTCGCGTCGCCGCGGGCCACCTGGAGCCAGATCCGCCGGCCGGAGGCGACGGTGACCGTCTCGGCCGCGCCTTCGCGCAGCCGCCCCCACCACATGCGGGCGTCCTGGTGGATCTTCATGGAGCCGTCGGCGCCGTCCGGCGAGGCCACCAGCGCCAGCCGCCCCTCCAGATCTAGCTGGTCGGGCGTGCGCTCTTCGTACTCGGGGTCGTAGCCCTTGGCGTCCGGGATGATCCAGATCTGGAGCAGGTGGACGGGCTGGCTATCTGAGGCGTTGAACTCTGAGTGGGTGACGCCGCTGCCGGCGGTCATGCGCTGGGCGCCGCCGGGGCGGATGACGCCGCCGCCGCCGGAGCTGTCCTTGTGGCGGAGTTGGCCCTCCAGCATCAGCGTGATGATCTCCATGTCGTTGTGCGGATGCTCGCCGAAGCCGCCGCCGGGGGCGATGCGGTCGTCGTTGATGACGCGCAGGGGGCCGAAGCGGATCCACTCGGGGTCGTAGGCGTGGCCGAAGCTGAAGGTGTGGCGGCCATCGAGCCAGGCGAGGCGGGTGCGGCCGCGGTCTGCTGCTTTGCGGATGCGGATCATGGCAGTCCTCCTGCGGGCAAGGCCCGCGAAAGGTCCTCAGGGGCGCCGGCTTGGCGCCCGCGTCGGCCGACGGGCCGACTTTTGAAACGCGCCGGACGGGTTTCCCCGGCTCGGCGCGCGGGGGACGATCTGGAACACCGATGTCGCAGGGCCGACATCGGTGGCACGACGGTGGCGCCTCAGGCGCCGGTGTCGTAGTAGAAGCGCTCGTGGACGATCTGGCCGTTGGCCCACTGCTGGCGGGCGACCTGCTCGTAGCGGACGGGCTTGCCATCGGTGTTGATGAACTCGAAGTCGATCTCGATCATGCTCGTACCGCTGTCGCCAGCGCGGCCGTCGTCATCGACGGCGACAGCGCGGACGTTGGTGCTCTTCCACTCCTTGACGGAGGCCAGGAACTGCTTCTCGCGGTCGCGGTTGACATCCTTGCCGACGAAGGGCGGGTTGCGGTTCTCCTGCATGACGCAGTTGGGGGCGTAGTGCTTCTCGAAGGCGTCGAGGATGTTGCCGGCCTTGATGTTCTCCACGAGGTCGTGGACGCGCTGTTCGATGGTCATTGGGGTTCTCCTTGGTGTTTGAGCGATTAGCGAATCAGCGAATGAGCGAGTGGGAGAGAGACTGCCTTTGTGTCGCTCATTCGCTCAATCGCTCATTCGCTTCTCTCGCTCTCTCGCTTCTCCCGCGCCCGCTCCAGCAGGCGGCTCATCTGTTCCAGTTCGGTCTTCGACATGTGGCCAAGCTGCGATGCGTGCAGTTCCTTGACGGGCTGGTCGAGCTTCGCCAGCACGCGCCGGCCCTTGGGCGTGATGCGGTTGACGATGACGCGACCGTCTTCTGCGCTGCGGGCGCGTTCGACGAGTTGCATCTGCTCGAGGCGCTCGACGAGTCGCGTGACATCGGAGGCCGGCGCCACCAGGTGGTCGCGGATCTGGGCCCCGGTGCGTCCCGCGGCGCCGGCGCCGCGCAGGATGCGCAGCGTGTTGTAGGTGGCCTCGCTGAGGCCGTGAGCCGCGAACAAGCGGTGGAAGTCGCACTCCAGCAGCGCGGCGGTGCGGATGAGGTTGAGGTAGGCCTCTTCCTCGGGGAGCTCG
This sequence comes from Phycisphaerales bacterium JB039, assembly GCA_043101635.1. Taxonomy (GTDB): domain Bacteria; phylum Planctomycetota; class Phycisphaerae; order Phycisphaerales; family UBA1924; genus CAYMJK01. The sequence goes on from JBICIE010000047.1 coordinate 11,769, forward strand.
AAGGGCTGCTTCTTGCCGATGCGGTGCTGGAGGGTGGTGGGCATGGGTGGCTCGGGATCGGGGCGGGAGTCAGGGGGAGTCAGGGGGAGTCAGGGAGATCAAACTTAGTCGTTGACACAAGTATTTCATTGTTTCAACAAGTAGTCAAGCGGTCCCGGCCGCCGAGCCGCTCTTTTTGACCGGAATGTGAAACAGAGCCCGCCCGGAGCCGAATAAGCTAGTATTTACTAGCTTGGAGCCCCGTCATGCAACTCGTTGGTCTTGAAGCGTTTGGGTGGATCTGGATCACGCTCGGCATGGCCGCGGGCGTGGCCCTCTCCCCCGCCGTCATCCGCGAGGACTTCCTGGGCGGATACGCCAGCCGCCCCCGGCGGTTGCTCCGCCTCGGCCACATCGCGATGGTCGCCCTCGGCGTGCTGTGCGTGCTGTGGACGCACTCGGCGGGCCGACTGGCCCTGGCCGAGCCATGGCCGGTGGTCGCCGGGGCCGCTCTACTGATCGGCGCTGTGGCCATGCCGCTGACATGCGCCCTTGCCGCGGCACGCAAGCGGGCAACCGCCCTCTTCGCCGTGCCGGTCACCAGCCTGATCGGCGCCGGCGCCCTCACGGCGCTCGGCCTGGCCATGGGCGGCCTGTCATGAAGCCCTTCCGGCTGTGCCTGATCGCCATGAGCGGCGTGCGCGCATGGAGCGAGGAGCTGAACGCCGCGGGGCTGACCATGCCCGGCGTCGTGGAGCGCGGGCGCGTGATCGCCTCGATGCCCAGCCTCGGCCTGCTGACGCTGGCCGGCCTGACGCCGCCGGATGTCGAGATCGCGTACCACGAGATCGCCGACCTGCGCAAGGCGGGCCCGCTGCCGGAGGGCTTCGACCTGGTCGCGATCTCCACGATGTCCGCCCAGGTGTTCGACGCCTACACCGTCGCAGATCGCTACCGCTCGCGCGGGGTCCAGGTCGTGATGGGAGGGCTGCACGTCACGGCCATGCCGGAGGAGGCGCTCGCGCACTGCACTGCCGTCGTCGTGGGCGAGGCCGAGCCCGTGTGGGCCCAGGTGGTCGAGGACGCCCGGCGCGGCAGGCTCGGCGGCATCTACAAGGCCGATCCGTGGGGCGCGTTCGACATGTTGCAGGCGCCGATCCCGCGCTATGACCTGCTGGACATCGACAAGTACAACCGCCTGCCCGTGCAGACCGCCCGCGGCTGCCCGCACAACTGCGAGTTCTGCGCCAGTTCCATCACGCTCACGAGTCGCTACAAGCCCAAGCCCGTCGAGCGGATCATGGCCGAGATCCGCTTCATCAAGCGGCTGTGGCCCCAGCCGTTCATCGAACTCGCCGACGACAACAGCTTCGCCTGCCGCGGACATGCGAAGGAACTGCTGCGCGAACTCGCGAAGGAAGGCGTCCAGTGGTTCACGGAGGTCGATATCTCGATCGCCCGCGACGGGGAACTGCTCGACCTCATGGCTCGCGCCGGCTGCCGCCAGGTCCTCATCGGCCTCGAGAGCCCGCAGCCCGAGGGCCTCGACACGCTCGAACTGCGCGCCAACTGGAAGCTCCGCCAGTTCCCGAAATACGAAGCCGCAATCCACGCGATTCAGTCGCGCGGGATCACCGTGAACGGCTGCTTCATCCTCGGGCTCGATGGCCACACGCCGGCGACGTTCGGGGCCGTGCACGACTTCGCCCGGCGCTGCGGGCTGTACGATGTGCAGATCACGGTGCTGACGCCGTTCCCGGGCACGCCGCTGTACGAGCGCCTGCTGGCCGAGGGGCGGATCCTCGAGCCGGGCGCCTGGCACAAGTGCACGCTATTCGATGTGAACTTCGAGCCGCGCGGGATGACCGCCGCCGAGCTTCAGCAGGGACTGGTCGACCTGGCGGGTCGGCTGTACGACCCGGAGGCGGTGCGCCAGCGCCGGGAGCGATTCTTCCAGATGCGCCGGCGCGCGGCGGGATGATTCAGCGGTCTTCGGGCACGCTGGGCGGCATGAACGGCAGCAGGAGATCGCGGTTGGCAACGATCCGCCCGCCATCGAGTCGCCGGATGAGTCTGCCGCGTTCCAGGGCATCGAGGTCGCGCTGCACTGTCTTCTCGTCGAGTTCGAAGTAGTCCTCGACCTGCTGCGGGCTCAGCCGGCGGACATCTGCGCGATCGACCGGCCCATCGCGCTGGGCAAGCTCCAGCGCCAGGTTGCGCTGGCGGCGCGCGACCTTGCCCTCCTGGTCTCGAAAGGAGCGGTAGATGTAGTCCGTCCAGAAGATCCGATGCTGCTGCTCGGTGATGAAGGCGATCTGCTCTTCAAGCCCGTCGCGCAGGCCCTCGACGGCGTACATGAGAAACGGCACGATGTCGCCGCCGGACTCGCTGGAGCGGCGAAGCTCGCGGTAGTACCGGTCGCGGGTGAGGTTGTAGTGATTGCTCAGAAGCTGGGTGGCCGGCAGCGGCACGCCGGCCCGCAGCAGTATCAGCGACTCGATCAGGCGGGCCGTGCGCCCGTTGCCATCGCCGAAGGGGTGAATCCAGACGAAGTACAGGTGGGCGACGATCGCCTTGATGATGGCGGCGCACAGCGAATCGATCCAGCGATCGCCACCTTGGCGCGTTCGTGACCACTCCTGCGCGATCCACTGTACGAGTTGCTCGAGCAGGAAGGCGCAGTCCTCACGCGGCGCCCCGCGGTAGCGGCCGACGCCGATATCGACGGTGGGGATCTCGCCGAGCGGGTTGTGGTCGTCGGTGTCGATCCCCTGAAAGAGGCGCCGGTGCATCCAGCCGATGCGCTCCACGCTCAGGGCCGCGTCATCGTCCTCCAGGACGCGCCGGGCAAGCTCGCGCCAGATCGCGAGGATGTTCTCGATCTCACGCTTCTGGTAATCGCGCGAGGGCGCCACCTCCAGCGTGCCTTCGATGGCCTGTTCCACCTGCTCCTGGGTGAGGGTGTTGCCCTCGATGGCGGCGGTGGCCTGCACGCCCTTGGCGAGGTACACCCGGTTGAGCTGCTGTGAGGTTTCGGGGCGCAGCGGGGTCCGGCGCAGGTGGTAGCACTTCGAGCGGCACTCGCCGAGCAGGGTCAACAGGCGGGGGGGCGCCTGCTCCAGATGAAGCTGGAAGGTGAGCCAGGGGTGGGTGGATTGGTATCTTCGCCGGGCGACGGGACAGCCCTCCTAGGAGTCTGTCATTGTAATGTCGGCATTTCTGTCTGTCATTTTGTCTGAAATTTTGTCCATTATAATGTCTCGCAGGACTGGACATGCGGCAACTCCGCTGCCGGCCGGTGGTAGCCGGGACGACCGGCCCGAGCCGCTAGACTGGCGGCTCCCAGGACTGGAGAGACCCCGGATGTACCGAATCGCCTTCGCCCTGTTCTGCCTCCTCGGCGCCCTGGCCTCGCCGGCACCGGCCCAGGAGGAGCCCGCCTCCGCCCCGACGACGCTCCTGCACTGCGGCTGGCTGCTGGACCGCCCGGGGCAGCCGGCGCGCCGGGATGTGACGGTGACGGTGCGAGAGGGGGCGATCGTCAGCGTCACCGACGGGTTCACCGACCCGGAGGACGGCGCGGAGGTCATCGACCTGCGCGACAAGTACGTCCTGCCCGGCCAGATCGGAAGAGCAC
>JBICIE010000048.1:0-7054 GCA_043101635.1 Phycisphaerales bacterium JB039
GGTCCCGGCCCGGCTCCAGCGACGGGTCGAGTTCGCCCAGCCGCTGCACGAGGTTCCAGGTGAAGGAGTCGTAGTTGTCGATCAGGAGGATCACGGGCAACAGTAGCGTCGCCTTACCGGCGGATGATGACATCGCCCTCCTCATCCAGGGCAATGCGCTCGCGGAGCCGGCGCAGGCTGGGGAGCTTGAGCGTGTCGAGCGCTGCGGTGACCTGGTCGGTGAGCAGATCGCGATTGCTGTTCAGCGACCGGATCTCCTCTTCGGTGAGGTAGAAGTCCCAGACGAAGGGCGGGTCATTGCGGGCGAGGTTCTCCGCCGAGGCGCGCTTCTGCCAGATGAGTTGGTCGCCGTAGCCGAGCGCGATGGCGGTCATGTCCGTGAGCTGTTCGTAGGCGCGCACCCACGGGCGATCGGCGTCCGGCGCCTTGCGCATCGCTTTGTCATACCGCAGGCCGAGTTCGGCCAGATCCGCCGTCGACATGTTGGCGTAGTGCAGGGCGTGGGCGAGTTCGTGGGCCGCCAGCCCGTGCAGCACCAGATCGAGTTCCGGGTGATCGTCGGTGAACAGCCGGTAGTTGAGGACAAGCCGCGCGCCGCGAACCTCGGCCCGCGGCGTAAGCTGCGGCGTGGCGGCTCCGAGGCCATCGAGGTCGGTCACGATCACCTCGACATCGATGTCGCGCAGACCGTAGCTGACGCGCACATCCTCGATGGCCCGGCTCACGCGCCACAGTTCACGCCGGACCAGCTTGTCGGTCGCCTGGTCGGGCGCGTTGACCCGGTAGGTCGTGTCGCCGCTGGATGTCGAGGCGCACCCTGACGTCGCCAGCGCCGCAAGCAGCAACACGAGCAGGAAGCAGCACGATCGCCCGAGCATGACTGTCAGAGGGTAGCAGTGGTTCGCCCGCCGCTCGGTCGTCAGCGACCTGCCTCGCTGGCGATCTCCGCCTTCTGCGCCGCCCACAGGATTGCGCCTGTCAGGTGCTGCACGAAGTCGGGCTCGGCGAAGGCCTCATCCGTGTGCCCTCCGCCCGTATAGAACGCCCGTCCACCATCGAACTCGTGGTACCAGCCGATCGGGTGGTTCTGGCCCATGCCGCCGCGCTCATAGGTGGACTCATCCAGGCGCAGCAGAATGCCGACCTGGGGCGCCGGAACGGCCCGGTAGTCGTACCACTCATCGGTGCGGACCCACTGCTCGGAGAGGTGCTGGGTCGACGGATGCGTGCGATCCTCGACGTGGATCGTCGCCTCCTGCACCGGCGGGTGGCCTTTGAAGTACGCGCCGACGAGTTTGCCGTACCACGGCCAGTCGTACTCTGTGTCAGCCGCGCTGTGGATGCCGACGTAGCCGCCCCCGGCGCGGATGTACCGCTCAAATGCGGCCTGCTGGGCGTCATCGAGCACATCGCCGGTGGTGTTCAGAAAGACCACGGCCTTGTATTGCGACAGGTTCGTGTCCGTAAACGCCGCCGAGTCCTCGGTGGCGTCGACGCCGAAGCCGCCGCGGGCGCCAATGCCCTTGACGGACTCGATCCCCGCCGGGATCGAGCCGTGGCGGAAGCCGGCGGTTTTGCTGAACACGAGGATGCGCCAGGGCTGGCTGGCCTTGTCGGTGGTCTCGGGCTGGCCGGCTTGCGGCCCGACCAGCGCCATCGCGCCAACAACAGTCGTCACAACGCAGGCGCCCAGCAGTGCGGTCAACAGTCTGACGCTCATGTTCACTCCAGTGCGCATTAATTACGCGCTCGAATCACCATCATCATCGGCCAGCCGGAAGACCGGCGGGCGCTGGAAGTACTTCTCGAACAGGCCGCTCTTTCGCTCGGCGCCCCAGGCGTCGGTGAGTATGTCTCCATCACCCTGGAGCGTGAAGATGATCGCCCCATCACCGATCCCGATCCGCACATCCCGCACGCGCTGGGTGTGGGTGCGGTCGAGCCCGTCGGCGATGCGCAGCACGCCGCCGAGCCCGCGCACCAGGTCGCGATCGCGCTTGGAGAGACTCTGGTACCGCTCGTGGGCGGCCTTGGGCTCGGAGCGTCGGTGGTAGCGGGCGACGTTGGCGATGAGTTCCACTTCGCGCGGGGTCCAACCGTCCAGTTCGCCGCTGTGGGCGATCAGGTACAGACTGTGGCGGTGGTGGCTCTTGTAGTTGACCAGGTAGCCGATGTCGTGCAGCAGGGCCGCCGCCTCCAGCACCTGACGGGCCTCCTCGTCGAAGCCGACGGGGCCGAACAGCTCGACGAGCTGATCGAAGATGGACAGGGCAAGCCGCGTCACGTGCTCGACGTGGGACTGCTCATAGCGGCAGCGCCGGGCAAAGCGGCGCACGACCGCCATGCGCCCGGCCGGGGCCTCCAGCGAGTCCGGCGCAAGCTCGCGGAACATCTCCAGCAGCAGCCCGTCGCGGATGCCGCGGTCGTGCACGCGCACGCGTCCGACGCCGACGATGGTCATGAGCCGCTCGATGATGGTCACCCCGGCGACGATGATGTCGGCCCGCTCCGGGCTCAGCCCGGGGATGGCAGCGCGGTCGCGCGTGGCCCGGAGGGTCTCGAGCGTGCGCCGGACCTGGGCCAGATCGACCTCGTGGCCCTGGATCGAGCCGGAGACGAGGGCATCCGGCCGGGCCCCGGCCGCGGCCAGATGCATGGTCGCCAGCGCGTTGAAGGTGCCGCCGGCGCCGAACATCGACTGCTGGCGGCCCGGGGCGTCGCCGATGCGGGCTTCGATGGCGCCGCCGATGAAGGCGCGCATCTCCTCGTAGCGGTCGCCCGCGGCGGCGACCGGCCCGCCGAAGCGGTCGGTCATCCGCACGGCGCCGATCCGCAGCGACTCGATGCGCTCGATCTGCCCGGCCCGCCCGAGCACGATCTCGGTGCTGCCCCCGCCGATGTCGGCGACCAGGTACGGTTCCGAGCCGAGTTCGAAGGCGCGGGCGACGCTCATGTGCGCCAGCCGCCCCTCCTCCTCCGGGCCGATGACGCTGATCTCCAGCCCGCTGTCGCGCCGCACGCGATCGATCAGATCGCCGGCGTTGGCGGCGTCGCGCATGGCGGAGGTGCCAATGGCGCGGATCTCGAAGGCGCCGTAGCCGCGCGCGATCGTCGCCATGCGGTGGATCGTGTCGGCGGCGTCGGCGAGCACGGCTTCGTCGATGCGGCCGGTGCCCGCGAGGCCCCGCCCGAGACGAGCGGTGATCTTCTCATCATCCAGGACGCGGTAGCCGCCGGCGCCATCGGGCTCGGCGATGATCAGCCTGATGCTGTTGGTGCCGACGTCGATGGCCGCCAGGCGGACCGGATCGGCGGCGGCGGGCCCGGCGCCGCCGATCTGCAGCGCGTCACGGGGGTCATCCGGAGATCCGCTGAGGTGTGCGATCTGGCCCTCTCCCATCCGGGCATTGTTCGCGGGCCGGAGCACGGACGCGGCCGGCGAACCCGGCGGCAGGCGAAAGGGCGCGGTGGGATTCGAACCCACGACGGGATTTCTCCCAACGGATTTGCAATCCGTCCCATTGGTCCACTCTGGCACACGCCCGTGGGCCGGGATGATACCCGCCCACGGCGGCGCCGGGCGGGCGTTGGGCTCCCGGACACCGCCGGGAACGGGCCTAAAGTGCGCGCGTCAGCGAGAGCCGCCGACAGCCGAACTGGAGCTTTGGATCATGTGGACAGGCAGATTGTGTCGCTGGGGGCTGGCCGCGGCGGTAGCGGCCGTTGCCTTGGCCGCCGCCGGCTGCGCCTCGGACGGCGGGTCGCCCGGCGCGATGCGCGCCGAGCCGGTCAGCGGCTGGGACGACGTTCGGAGCGTGTCGCGGAGCGGCCGTTTCACCTTCGCGGGCCAGCCGAACGAGGCCGCGTTGGAGAGGTTCGCCGCCGAGGGTGGCGCCATGGTGATCGACACTCGCACGCACGAGGGGAGCGACGGTCCCGAGTTCGACGAGCAGGGGATCGTGACGAGCCTTGGCATGCAGTACGTCCATCTGCCGGTCTCGCCGGAGACGTTCAGCGCCGCGGATGTCGAGCGGTTTGCGGAGTTGGCGCAGCAGACGGAGGGGCCGGTGCTGCTGCACTGCTCTTCCTCCAACCGGGTCGGGGCCCTGTGGGCGGCGTATCTCGCCCGCGAGAAGGGTGTGGCGACCGAGAAGGCGATCGCCGCGGGTAAGACGGCCGGGCTTCGCACCCCCGAGGCGGAGGAGGCGGCCCGGCGCGTGATCGGGCCCTGAGCCCGCCGGAGACTTGCCGGCCCGGCGCCCTTCCTGCCGATCAGAGGTCTCATGAGACGCCACGCGCTGCTTGCGGCACTGAACCTCCTTGTGTGGGCGCCGGCGACCGTCGCGCAGCCGGAGACAGACCCGCAGCTGACCGATCCGTCCTGGCGCGACATCCGCCCGGCGGACGCCGCCATCCCGGGCGCGGCGCCGGAGGCCGCGGATCGGGCCCTGGACTTTCGCGTCCGCCGGCCCCCACTGCTGCCGGAGGGCTCGTTTCTGCCCAAGCGGCGCGGCGTCATGGTTCGTTCCGGCTCGGGCGAGTGGGTCTACGTGTTCTATCCCGACGCCCGCGGCGATGCAGAGTCACCGATGACGCTGCTGCCCAGCGCCACGTTGGAGCGGATGGAGGAGGTGACGCAGCGGCGCCAGCAGCGCCCGGAGTTCATCCTCACCGGCCAGGTCTTCGTCTACAACGGCGCCAACTACCTGCTGCCGACCGCCTTCTCTGTGGCTCCTCCGCCCGCGCCACCCGAGCCCGAGGAGACCGGCGAGCATGTCGGGGGGGCTGATGATGCACAGGCCGGCGCCGAGCCGCCGGTCGAGACCGGCGACCGCAGCCCGCTTGATGACGCCGTCGAGGCCCTGGTGCGCCGGATCGAAGCCGAGCGGCCGGGCGAGCGGGCCCTGGGCGAGGCCTCGCTGCTCGGCGAGGCGGGCGACCCGGCGCAGGGGGCCACCCCCGGCGGCGCCGAGCCGCGCCCCGATGGCGAACTGCTGGTGCGCCGGCGGGCCCGGCTGATCCGTCTGGCGGGCGCGTGGCGGCTGGCCATTGACAACGACCCGGATGGCCCGACACCGCCGACGACGATGATGGTCGTGCTGCCGTGCCTGAACCTCGAGCGGATGGAGCGGCTGGCGGCGGATCTGGGCGAAAACCAGACGTTCGAAGTCAGCGGGATGGTGACGCAGTACCGGCGGCGCAACTACATCCTGCCGACGATCTACCGGATCACGCGTCCGGGCGATGTCAGCCCACTGCAGTGAGGGTCACATGGTGTCGCCGGCGATGTACGCCTGCATGCTGAGGATGGTCGCCTCGAGGGCGTCATGCTCGGCGAGGTTCAGGTCGCCGATGGAGATCATGCCGACAGCTCGGCCCTGTTCGACCACCGGCAGGTGGCGGATGCGCTTGTCGCGCATGACCTGACGGGCCTCGGAGAGTCGCGTCTCGGGGCGGCAGGTCAGCGGATCGGGGGTCATGACATCGAGCACGGCGGTGCGATCGGGATCGCGCGACGGCGCGACGATGCGGGTGAGAATGTCGCGCTCGGTGAGAATGCCGCGGACGGCCCCGCCGTCGGTGACGACCACTGCGCCGATGCGCTTCTCGTTCATCAGGGCGGCGGCGGAGCGCACGGAGACGCCCGCTTCGACCGAGACGAGACCGGCGGGCTTGCTCTTGAGCAGGTCGGCGACGGTGTGCACGGCGTTCTCCTCATGCTGTGGGGCCGGGGCCGCCGCGGCCCCCGCCGGGGGTATTGTCGCCGAAATGGTGCGGCCGGACAAGGGCAAAACCCGCCCGTGCGGCGTGTGGGAAAGCTGGCGTTCAGTTCCAGCGGGTCAGGCGCCAGGTCTTCTTGCCGCGCCGGATGGCGATCAGCGAGCCGTGGAGCAGATCGGCCGCGGTGAGGCGATCTTCAGGGCCGACCTTGCGTCCGTTGACGCTGATGGAGCCGCTGGCGAGCAGTTCGCGGGCCTCGCGATTGCTGGTGGCCACGCCGCTGTCGCGCAGGACCGTGACCAAATCGCGGCCCTCGCCGGCGCGGGCGCCGGCGTCGTGATCGCTGGAGGGAACCTCGGCGAAGACGTCGCGCAGGGTGGCCTCGTCGAGATGCGCCACATCGCCGCTGAAGAGGGCCCTGGCGGCGGATTCGGCGTGCTCGGTGGCGGGCTTGCCGTGCAGCAGCGTCGTGGCCTCGCGCGCGAGGGTGCGCTGGGCTTCGCGTGCGCCGGGGTTGGCGGCGTGGGCCTGCTCGAGTGACTCGATCTCGTCGCGGCGCAGGAACGTGAAGATGCGGAGGTAGCGCCCGACATCGGCGTCCGCGGCGTTGAGCCAGAACTGGTAGTAGGCGTACGGGCTGGTGCGGTGGGCGGTGAGCCAGATGGCGCCGGACTCGGTCTTGCCGAACTTGCCGCCGTCGGACTTCGTCACCAGCGGCGCGGTGAATGCGAAGACGCGCGGCCCCACGAGTTCCTCTGCGGCTGCTCGGGTCTTTTCCCCAGTCAAGCGTGTCCATTTTCCCGCTTCAAGCTCGAGGTGCTCCTGCATCGCGAGCCCATGGACATGCTCTGCGCCCTCGACGATCGTCCGGCGCCGGATGAGATCGGCGCCGGCGACGATGTTGCCCCACTGGTCGCTGCCGCCGCACTGGATGGTCACGCCATCGTGCTCGAACAGGTGCAGGAAGTCGTACGACTGCAGGATCATGTAGCTGAACTCGGTGTAGCTGATGCCGTGCTCACGGGCGTGCAGGCGTTCGCGGACCGAGTCCTTCTGGATCATCATGTTGACGCTGAAGTGCTTGCCGATGTCGCGCAGGGCCTCGATGTAGCTGAGCTGGCCGAGCCAGTCGAGATTGTTGCGCAGCAGCGCCGCGTTGGGTTTGGCGGGATCCAGATCGAGCAGCGCCTGGAAGATGGGGCGCTGAGCTTCGACGTTGCGGGCGACGGCAGGTTCATCGAGGAGTTGCCGCTCGGCCGTCTTGCCGGAGGGATCGCCGATCAGCCCGGTGCCGCCGCCCATGACGACCACGGGCGTGTGCCCGGCCCGCTGG
>JBICIE010000049.1:0-4890 GCA_043101635.1 Phycisphaerales bacterium JB039
CAAACGCAAAATGTCCCACTACCGCGCCAAACGCACCGAGCACCTCCGACCGCCCCAACCCCTCAAACCCTTCGCCGAAGCGATCGTCCTCCTCTAAAGTGAACCGTATTGCCCGTAACGGCTCGCTGAGTGCCACAGCCCCCCAGAAAAAGCGCCGCCGCGGGCGGGCGGCGCTGTACAATTGCGATCAACGAGAGAGGAGTTCCCCATGAACCGCTGCGTGGATTATCGGCCGGCGATCGCCCTGCTGCTCGCCTCGGGCGCCGCCTTCGGACAGTGCGAGCCCACCTGGGATGGTGAGATTGGCTCCCCCGGTGTGGGTGATGGATACCTGGGCGCCTTTGCCACCTGGGATGACGGCTCCGGCGAGGCCATCTACGCCGGCGGGTCCTTCGATGTCATCGGCGGCACGCGCAAGCGGCTCGTCGCCGAGTACGACCCGATCGCCGGGGAGTGGAAGGCGATGCGCAGCGGCCTCGACCGCGGCTCGACCAACGGCTTCGTCACCTCGATCACCGGCTTCATGACGCCCACCGGCGAGAAGCTCATCGTCGGCGGCTTCTGGAACAACGCCGATCGCGTGCCGGATACCCGCTCCATCGCCGCGTGGGATGGCAGCGCCTGGTCCAGCCTCGAGCCGCAGTGGGAAGGCGTCGGCGGCGTGGTCTCGGTCTGGGCCCTCGCCACAGGCGACATCGGCGCCGGCGAGCGGCTGTTCGTCGGCGGCTCGTTCCCCACAGCCGGCGCTGTCTCCGCGGGCGGGATCGCCGCCTGGGATGGGACTGCGTGGGAGCAGCTTGGCGATGGCATCGGTATCGGCGGTTCGTTCAGCCCCAACGTCTTCGACATCGAGGTGTTCGACGACGGCTCCGGTCCGGCCGTATTCATCGGCGGCCGCTTCGACTTCGTCGATGGTGTGCCGGCAACCTACGTCGCCAAGTGGGACGGCGTCGAGTGGAGCGAGGTCGGCGATGGCCTCATCTCGCTCAGTCCCCTGTTCGGTGTCGAAGCCATGACCGTCTTCGATGATGGAACCGGCCCGGCCCTCTACGTTGCCGGCGCCGACTTTGCGCCGGTCGGCGAGCCCAGCGCCAGCGTCGCCAGGTGGGATGGCGCCGAGTGGAAGACCATCGGCGCCGATCTCGGCGGGCGCATCACATCGCTGCAGGTATTCGACGACGGCTCCGGCGCCGGCGAGCAGTTGTACCTCGGCGGCACCGCGACGCCCGGCGTCAACTACCTCGCCAAGCTCGTCGGCGGCGAGTGGGAGGTCGCGTGGGGCGGCATCACCGGCGGCGCGATCCCGCCGAGTTCGTTCCCGTCGGTATTTGCGCTTGGCAGATACCACAATGCGCTGCTCGTCGGCGGCAACTTCACGGCCGTCGGGGATCCGGCGGCCTCGGCCAATGGCGCCGCCATGCTGGTCTCTTGCGCCGAAGACTGCTACGCCGACTGCGATGGCGATGGCGAACTCACGTTCTTCGACTTCCTGTGCTTCCAGAACGCCTTCGCAGCCGCAGCCCCCTACGCCGACTGCGATGGCTCCGGCAGCCTCGACTTCTTCGACTTCCTCTGCTTCCAGAACCTCTTCGACGCCGGCTGCCCGTAGTGCCCACAGCCGGCTCGGCCGATCCTCGTCGCGCTCAAGGGGCCCCCGATGGCCCCTTGTTTCTGCGCTGCTCCGCACGCTACACTGAGATCGGCCGGTCGCCCGCTGACAGGCCTCTGTTCCGCCTGGCGGGGGCCCGGGTCCTTGGAGAAGGGCGGAAGCCATGAAGACATCTGCAGCCTCAGTGAGCGCGGCGGTCGCCGCGATGGCGCTGTCGACCGGCGCCAGTGCGCAGGACCAACTCTGGATTCAGCAGTTCGGCAGCGCCCAGCGCGATGGAATCAGCGCCCTGACCCCCGATGGCGCTGGAGGCGCCTTCGCCGCCGGCGGCGCAACTGACGCCACCGGCGCCACCACTGACGCCTGGATCGCCCGGTTCAGCAGCGCTGGCGCGCAGCAGTGGCAGAGCTCATTCGCCGGCGCAGCCGCCGGCGTCGCCGCTGCCGTCGCGCCCGATGGCGCTGGCGGCGCGTTCCTCGCCGTACCGGGCGCGACGGGCGGCTTTGCGGGCTTCCAGCTTGCCCGCTACAGCAGCGCCGGCGCCGAGCTTTGGGTCGCCTCCGGCGCCAGCGGCGCGCTCGACATCGCCAGCGCGCGGGCGGCCGATGGCGCTGGCGGCGTCTTTGTCGCGGGCGACACCTCCGGCGACCTCGGCGGCCCGGGCGCCGGCGCAACCGACGCCTGGCTGGCCCGCTACGACGCCGATGGCGACCAACTCTGGCTCATCCAGTTCGGCTCCGGCGCGGCGGACAGCGCAGCGGCCCTGGCGCCCGATGGCGCCGGCGGCGTCATCATGGCCGGCTTCACCGGGGGCGATCTCAGCGGCGCCGGCTCGGCCGGCGGCGTGGATTACTGGATCGCCCGCTACGACAGCTCCGGCGCCCGCCAGTGGCTGATCCAGGCCGGCGCCCCGGAGGATGACCGCGCCCTGGCCCTGGCGCCCGATGGCGCTGGCGGCGCCTTCATCGCCGGCAGCACCACCGGCGTGCTCAGCGGCTGGCCCCGCGGCCGCGAGGACATCTGGATCGCCCGCTACGACAGCGCTGGCGTTCAGCAGTGGATCGCCCAGACCGGAACCAGCCGCATCGACATCGCTTCGGCCCTGACCCCGGACGACGCCGGCGGCGTGTACATCGGCGGCTCGACCGAGGGCGCCCTCAGCGTCGGCCACGCCGAGGGCGGCGCCGACATCTGGCTGGCCCGCTACAGCAGCGACGGCCGCCAGCTCTGGAGCGCCCAGTTCGGCGGCGAGGGCGACGACAGCGCCCGCGGTCTGGCGCCGGATGGCGCTGGCGGGCTGCTCGCGGCCGGCGCCACCGGCAGTGAACTGGCCGCGCTGCTCTCCGGGGAGGCGGACGCCTGGATCGCCCGCTACGGCCTCGAAACCGCCTGCTACGCCGACTGCGACGGCTCCGGCGCCCTCGACTTCTTCGACTTCCTCTGCTTCCAGAACGCCTTCGCCACCGGCGACCCCTACGCCGACTGCGACGCCACGGGAACGCTCGATTTCTTCGACTTCCTGTGCTTCCAGAACGCCTTCGCCATGGGCTGCCCCTGACCCGCCGGCCGCGGCCGCCGGGGCAGCCAGATTAGGGGTGATTTCCCCGTTGCTCGGGCCTCGCCCCTGAGCTATCTTGGAGCAGTTCGATTCTCGCTCGGACCTTGAGGCTGGATCGGAGAGTGGAGATGGAGAGCTGAGAGGTCAAGTGCGGAGCCCACGCGCTCCGTGCGGCGAAGGGGCCCCCGTTCGAAGAGGGCCCCTTTTGCGTGGGTCGGTCGGCGCCCGGCGCAGACAGGGGATCTGCGATCAGCGATCGGGGATCCGGGGTCGGTCGGCAGTCCCTCGGGCTCTGTATAGTTGGGAATGCGAAGGGCGACGGGCGAACTACTACTGGTCTTGGCAATACTGCTCTTGGGGGCAAGCCTCGTCTGGCTCGGCATTGACGCCTGGATAGCCAATGCAAACTACGAGTATGCCATGGAGGAGCCGTCGAGCCGCGGGGCGTGGCTTGTCGTCGCTGCTGGCGCAGCCGCTACGGCGTCGATTCCGCTTCGGAGAGGCCCCAGACGAGTCCCCGTCACGCGACCGCCGGCGAGGCGTTGCCGGAGATGCGGCTACGACCTCGCCGGCGTGCATCCGTACCGTTGCCCAGAGTGCGGCAAGCTACCGTACCGGCCGATCAGGGGGTAGCGCGTGCTGAGGCCAGATGTGATAAACGCGATCGTGTTCTTGGCGGTGGCGATCCCGTTGTTTGTGGCCTGCGTCGTCGTGGGCAACTACCGCAGCCGCAAGCGACGGCATTCATGCCATCGCTGCGGATATCCAAAGGACGGGCTGCCGGATCATCGCTGCCCAGAGTGCGGCGCAGACTGGTCGATGGCGCAGCATTCATGCGCATCTTCAACGGCTTTTTCCAAGTTCGCAAAAAACTCGTCACAGAAGTCCGCGGTGCGAGAGTCGATGTAGTCGCAGCGCTTCGGCGTCGGATCATTGGTGCAGTACGAGGGGCCGTTCGCGTTCGGGATGGCCCACCCGGTCGCTGTGGCGAGCCCGGTTGAGTGTGCCCAGGTGGTTTTGAACGCCATTCCGGGGCTCCGTATAGTTGGGAATGCGGGAGATTGCGAGCAAACTGCTGCTGGCCCTGGCCCTGCTGTTGGTTATCACCGGGGCCTGGTGGCTTGTGATCGACGGGGTGCAGAACGAGCTCTTCTATCAGAGAAAGCCCACCGCCGCCGGCGAGAGCACAAGGGCCGCCTGGGTTGTGGCAGCCGGCGTTGCCATCTCCATCTGCGCCGCCGCGTTGCAGACGAGCCACTGGCCGCGCCTACTACGAAGGCGCAGGCGCGGCCAGTGTCCGCATTGCGGATACGACCTTGCGGGGCTGTGCCCGGCAGAGATCGACCCATTCGTCTGCCCAGAATGCGGCAGGAAGCCCTGCTAGGGATTGTCGCCCGATGGAGTTCGGACCCGACGCAGCCGATCATGCTGCTGCTGGGTGTGCCCGGCAACGGCGAGAGCGCTGAGGGCGGGCTGAGTCTGGCGGCCTGAGGGGGAGCAGAGAGTAGAGAGTAGAGAATTGAATGCCCTGATCATTGACCGCGGGCGCTGGATTTGCCGGTGTATTCGGGCCGGAATCGCGCGAGATCGATTGGAGAGGGGGCGCGGCGGCGTGCGGCGTGTCCGGTTTGTGCGGCGTGGGCCGCGACCGGCGCGCTCGGCGGGCGCCGGGCTCGCGTCAGATCCCGGCCAGGCTCAGGCATCGCTTGAGGTTGCAGGCGGC
>JBICIE010000050.1:0-5490 GCA_043101635.1 Phycisphaerales bacterium JB039
TTTAGTTCAAAGACTAACTGCTTCTTGATTTGGACCAAAACAATGGAGCCGGGGGGAATCGAACCCCCGTGCCGAGACAGCCGGAGAGGCGCTTCTACGCGTGTAGTCGGCGATTTGCTCTCGGGCTCGGGACGGCCGCCGACAGCCTTCCTGTCGCCCCAGTCCCCGGGAACCTCCTCGCCCGACCGGCCGGGAACACCCCGGTCGAGCCAGCCCGATGATCGGCGCCAGTCAGCCTTATCGGACGTCAGGCCTCAGGCGTCGCGGTTGTTAGGCCGCGAGAGCGTACTGCGGTTCGGCAGTTATTGAGTGTGCGTGCTTTTAACGAGGGTCACGCCCCTCGACGCGCCACGCCAAACCTGTCCTGCCCGGTCGATACCAGATCGGCCCCGGACAGTGATTATACGCCCGCGGCGAGCCGCAGGTCTCGGCGAGCGGCGCCGCCGCGGCAAGGTCCGCCTGGATACGACCAGTACTGAGCGATCGTGCCTCTCCCGGCTCAGGACAGCCAGCCAATAAGGGCCGTCAGTGCGCCGATCAGCGCCAGGATCATCGCAAGCACACCGATCCCGAAGCCGAGCACGCCAGGATCCGGATACACCGGTTCCATCTCGCTTGCGCGGCGTTGCGCCCTCTCCGGGCCCTCGCGGACCAACTCCAAGTCCAGCGGCATGCCGCACTCCCGGCAGCGCGACAGCGTTACTCCGCGCAGCCCGTGGCCGCACGATGGACAGGACGCGTCGTTGGCTGCGAGAAAGCTGGTCAGGCTCGCGTCTGCACGCTCCACGCCCTCAGTCTACAGCCTGTCCGGCTCACACCCCGGCAAGCGCCTCGCTCGTCAACACCCGCCCCGCCACCCGCCGCCCCTCGGCCCGGGCGATCGCCGCGCCAAGCTCGCGGTCCACGAACCGCCCCGCCGTCGTCGTGAACCCCTCGTTGGCGGCGATCCAGTCGGCCAGCTCGGGCGTGATGTCCTCCCAGCGGATCCCGGCCCGCTCGATCGCCTCCCCGTGGCAGGCCCCCTCCACGATCCGCCCGGTAGCGGGATCGCGGATGGCGCAGCTCGCGATCCGCTCCCCCGGCAGCGGGCCCGATGCGCCCTGCCGGGCCCCGGTCAGCGTCAGGATGCCAAGCGCCAGCGACGTCATGCCTGATTCAGCGCAGAAAGCCTCGCTCCTCCGACGCGCTTTCCCGAGTTTTTTGCCGATCCCGCCCCCGACAAGCGCCAGGGACCGGGCGCGGCCTCCAGCCGCGGCCACCCCTACCTTCTGCCATGCTCACGCTCGACTGCGCCGGCTGCTTTCAGGACCGGGTCGGCCCCCACGGCCTCGACCCCGATGAACTCGCCCCCGGCTCCCCCGCAGACGCCAGTTGCCGGGCCCTGACGGCCCGACTGGCCGAATCCCGCGGCACAGGAATGCAGCGCTGGCGCCTGCTCCCCCACGACCCGATGCGAAGCGAGCATCTCGACGCCATCGGCGCGCTGGTCGACAAGCACAAGGGCGCCACCGACACGCTCGTCGTCCTCGGCATCGGCGGCAGCGCCCTGGGCAACATCGCCCTTCACAGCGCCCTGAACCCCCCCACCCACAACCTGCTGCCGGCGGCCAAGCGCCGCGGCCCGCGCCTCTTCGTGCTCGACAACGTGGACCCCGCCCTGGTCAAGGCAACCCTCGATCTCGTCAGCGCAGAAGACCCGGGCTTCGACCGCACGCTGTTCAACGTCATCAGCAAGAGCGGCGAGACCGCCGAGACCGCCGCCCAGTTCATGATCGTGCGCGACATGCTCGCCAAAGCCCGCAAGGACCGCGCTGCCGAGCGCATCGTCGCCATCACCGACCCTGCCCAGGGCACCATGCGCAGGATCTGCGACGAGGCCGGCTACGACACCCTCCCCGTGCCCGATGGCGTCGGCGGCCGCTTCAGCGCCCTCAGCCCGGTCGGTCTGTTCAGCAGCGCCATGGTCGGCATCGATATCGCAAAGCTGCTCGACGGCGCCGCCGCGATGGACAAGCGCTGCGCATCAGCCGACCTCGCCCAAAACCCCGCCGCCCGCCTTGCCGCCATCCTCGTCGCCCTCGGCGCCGAGAAGGGCAAGAGCTGCCACGTGATGATGCCCTACGCCAACTCCCTCTACCTGCTGGCCGACTGGTTCCGCCAGCTCTGGGCCGAGTCGCTCGGCAAGCTGGTGCAGACCGTCGTCGGACTCGTCGGCCAGGGCTTCACGCCGATCAAGGCGCTCGGCGCAACCGATCAGCACTCGCAGATCCAGCTCTACCGCGAGGGCCCCAACGACAAGGTCATCGGCTTCCTCGAGGTCGAGGATTTCGGCGCCGATGTCGCGATCCCCGCCGGCCTCGGCGTCGACAGCCTCGAGTACCTCGAAGGCGCCTCGCTCGGCAGGCTGCTGGCCGCCGAGAAGCGGGCCACCGAGTACGCCCTCATCGACAGCGGACGCCCCAACTTCACCCTCCGCTTCCCCCGCATCGACGAACAGCACGTCGGCGAGTTCATGTGGCTCTGGCAGATGGCCACCGCCTACGCCGGCCTGATGCTCGGCGTCAACGCCTACGACCAGCCCGCCGTCGAGACCGGCAAGAAGGCCACCTTCGGCCTCATGGGCCGCGCCGGCTCCGAGCAGTGGCGCGACGCCGTCGACAGCGCCCTCGGCAGCCGCGAGTAGTCAGGCGCAGCCCGCCGCAAACTCGTTCTGAAACGCCAGGAAGTCGAAGAACGTCAGTTCTCCATCCCCGTCGAAATCCGCCCGCAGGTCCCCGGCGCCGAACAGGTTCTGGAACGTCAGGAAGTCGAAGAAGGTCAGCGCCCCATCGCCATCCAGGTCCGCCCGGCACGCGCCCGGCGGCGTGATGATGATGTACCGGAAGTCGGCGACCTTGTTGTCGAACGTCTCCAGCAGGATCTGCCCGCTGTCGTTGATGTCCACGGCGCTCAGCACGTTCACCTGCTCGCCCGCGGCATCGAACAGCGTCGCGGTGTCGATCACCGAGCCGCCGCCGGTCCACAGCCACGCCAGGTCCGGCCCGCTGCGCCCGCTCGTGCCGACCACCTCGCCATGGTTATTCAGCGCCCGCGCGCCCGTGCTCTCGGAGATGGGCGCAGGAATCTCCACCATCCCCGCGCCATCCGTATAGATCCACGCCTTGGATGTGTTCCCGCTGGCGCTCTCGGCCGACCCGACGACCTGTCCGGCGTCGTTGATCTGCGAAGCAAAGCTGCGCGCCAGCCCGAGCGTCCCCAGCAACTGGATCCCGCCTGGCTCATCCCACCGGAACGCCTCGAACGCGCCGGCGTACCCGGCCACCTGCCCGGCGTTGTTCACATCCACCGCCCGGCCGTGCATCGATGGTGTCAGGTTGATCAGCGGCCCGCCGTTGATGTCCAGCCATGCACGATCATCGGTCACGATGGATGCGTCCTTCGCCGTGCCCGCCAGATCCCCGTTGTCGTTGATCCCGCCGAGATACGCGATCGGCAGCCCATCGACGCCACCGGTCTGCGTGTATACGCCGCCCTCGTAGCGGAACGCAAGCCCGCTGTCGAACCCGCCATCGCCGCCGACAATGCCGGTGTCGCTGATGTCCATCGCGCGGAACGCCGCCGTCGGAGCGCTCGGCAGCGCCGGCAGCACCGTGAAGCCCTCGCCCGGCGTCCACACCCACCCGCGCAGCCGCGGCAGCCCGTCGAACGATGACCACCCCGCCACCTGCCCGAGGTTGTTCATGCGCACGCCGATGGCGCTGTTGGCCCCATCCGGTATCCCGAGGTTCTGCACGGTGTAGTCGCCGCTCTGTGCGCTCGCCGTGAAGGCAATCACCAGCATCATGGCGCCTGCGACTCGGCCGCGGGGGAGGTCTGCGGTTCGCATCGTCTCGCCTTTCTCTGAAGGGATGTGCCCGGCGCTGTGGCAAGATCCGTGCCGCGCGCGCAGCGGCCGCTCTATCGCTCAGGACGCCGCCGATCGGCCATCGCAGGCCCCCGCCGGCCACGCATGGCCGACCAGCCTACAGGCGCAGCAGCCACGCTATGAGCATCGCCCCCGCGGGCAGCGCTGCCACCGCCCCGATCATCAGCGCTGCGCCGATCGCAAACCGCCGGCCCGGAGCCCCATCCTCTGCTCGAACCCACTCGCCCCCGCGCCTGGCGCCCTTGCCCACGCTCATGCGCCAAGGGTCTCAGCCCGCCCCCCGTCCCAGCGCCACGCAGAGGGAGCCCGCGAGCGCAAGCTCGCGCGGTCGAGGCACCCGAGACACGCCGGCCACCACGCCACGCTACTGAAAGCGGACACGGCCCGCGCCCGATCGAGACTCCGTAGAGAGCCCGCGAGCACAAGCTCGCGCGGACCACCAGGTCGCGACGATAACCGCCCGAGTTCGGCTCGCGCGCCCAGTCCGGCTCGGCGAGCCGCTCGGCGATGGTCTCAAGGCAGAGGACGCGGCGCTCGGCCTTACTGGGAGTATCCGGAACTCAGGGGCAGCCGGCCGCGAAGGCGTTCTGAAACGCCAGGAAGTCAAAGATGTCGAGTGCGCCGCTCTCGTCGAAGTCCGCCCGGAGATCTCCGGCGTCAAACAGCGACAGGAACATCAGGACATCGAAGATGTCGAGTTTGCCGTCGCCGGAGAGGTCGGCACGGCAGAAGCACGCTGCCAGAGAGAACACGTACGCGGCGCCGGTTCTGCGGCTGGTGTACGGCTCGCCCACAACGATGCGCGCCGGCGCATCGCGCGCCCCAGCGACCGATGTCCCCCCGTACGGCACTGGAGCCCAGAAGCGTCCCACGTACTCCCAGTCGCCGTCGCGCGGCATATACATCTGGATCTCTCCAGTCGATTCCACCGCGAGCCACTCGCCGGCGAAGGAGAGCGACTGGGCAAAGTACCAGTCACCCCGCGAACCATCCTCATTGATCACGGCCTCACGCGCCCACCGACCGCCCTCTCGCCGGTACACGAAGACCCGCCCATGCGGATCCTCCGGCAGTGGATCCGTGGCTGTCCGGCTGACGCTGATGGCGAGCACATCGCCGCGCAGGTCCATCGCCACGCCGTAGGGCGAGAGAAGGAAGAGCTGTTCGCTCAGTTCGGATGTAAGGACCCATTCGGCGCCCTCGCGCTCGAAGATGTAGGCGGTCCCACCACCGGCGAAGCTGGCGTCACCGATGACGGCCACAGTGTCGCCATCGGCCGCGACGTTCTGGGCGAACGGCTCGGCGTACCCCGAGATCCGCGCCTCTTCGACCCAGCCGCCGGGCTCGCGGCGCATGATGATGACGGACCCGGGCGTGTCGTTCGGCGCGATGATGAACGCGCGCTCGGCGCCATCGCCGCCAGTCGTCATCGCCACTCGCGCCGCGAAGTACGGCCCCGGGCCGTCGATCCTCGCTTCCAGTGTCCACGCACTGCTCCCAGCGACGGGCGCGGCGGAGATCAACCCCGCGCCGCCGCCAACGAGGAGGCGATCGTCTCCGAAGGC
>JBICIE010000051.1:0-15924 GCA_043101635.1 Phycisphaerales bacterium JB039
GAGCCGTTTCTCAAAGTCGAGGCCGCCTGAGCGGCCGTTGCAAGGCCCTTTCCAATGTTGAGAACAACGTGCGCAGCCCGGCGTCTGACCGCCGGGCTTGTTTGTGCGCTGGCCGCCGGGCTGTGCGCCTGTGGTCCCGGCGCCGAGACGCCCGAGCAGGCCGCGCCGGACATCCCCGCCGCAACCGGACGCCAGCCGGACCAGATCTACACCGTGCGCGGGCAGATCGTCCAGCTTCCGGATCCCGAGAATCCAGCCAAGGCCCTGCAGATCCAGCACGAGAACATCCCCGATTTCATCAACCGATTCGGGGAAAAGTCGGGCATGAAGCCGATGGCCATGCCATTCACGCCGGCGCCGGGGCTGGATCTCAGCTCCCTGGCCATCGGCGCCAAGGTGGAGTTCACCTTCGACGTTGACTGGGATGGCTCGCCGCTGTTCCAGGTGACGGCGATCGAGGAACTCCCGGCCGAGACGGAACTCGACTTCACCCCGCCGGATTGAACTCGCGCAAAAAAAAACCCAGCGCTCGACTCGAGGTCCAGCGCCGGGTCTCGTGGGGGCGTTGTTGGGAGCCGCGGGGCTCACAGACCTTTTCGGGGCGCACAACGAGCGGTTCCGCCGTGCGCTTCCGCTCATGCGAGATTTTTTCTGGCAGGGTTCGGTTCGGTACCGCGCGACCGGCGCGGGCTATCCGCGATCGGCGGGGCGCTGAAGTCCCAGTCGTTCCATGACTTGCTGCAGGTCGCTCCAGACCTTGGCCCGGTTCTCCCGCGTCTGGGCCCGCAGCAGGAACGCCGGGTGGTACGTCGGCATGACCGGAACTTCGCGCCCGGCGGGGTCGGTGAAGATCCACCAGTGGCCGCGAAGCTCGCCCATGGACCGGGTCGTCTCCAGCAGCAGGCGGCTTGCCGGCAGCCCGAGCGTGACGATCGCTTCCGGCCCGATGATCCGGATCTGCTCGAACAGATACGGGGCGCTGGCCCGGGCCTCCTCGGTCGTGGGGGTGGCGTTGTTGGGTGGGCGCACCTTCAGCACGTTGGCGATGTACACCTCCGGGCGCGACAGCCCCATGGCGCCGATCCACTTGTCCAGCATCTGGCCGGATGGGCCGCAGAAGGGCCGCCCCTGGCGGTCCTCCTCGGCCCCGGGCGCCTCGCCGATGAACATCAGCCGGGCCTGCGGGATGCCCTCGCCGAAGACGACGTTGGTGTGGGGTGTGCCGAAGACCTTGTGCGGCGCCTCCTCGCGGTAGCGCTGCTCCAGCGCCGCCAGAGCCGCGCCGCGGTCCTCGGACCGGCCCCTGGGCCCGGCGGCCGGCGGCCCGCTCGGCGGCTTGGGCTCGACGGCGCTGGCCACCGCCGGCGGCGGCGCGCTGGCGCCGGGGCGGTAGACGGGCACAAAGTCGGCGCCGAGGAGTTGGGCGGTGCGAGCCTGCTCGATGGCGACCCGGGTGGCGCGATCCATGCCGCAGGGTAGGGCCGCGCTTTGCGCCGACCTCCATGCCGCAGCGCTCGCCCGCGCTCCCGGCGGCCGGCCGTGCGCCTTCAGGAAAGCAGGCGGCGCAGCGCGTCGCAGCAGATCTCGATGTCATCCGCTGTCGTGAACAGGCCGGGGCTGAGGCGGACGGCGCCGCCCTCATATGTGCCAAAGGCCCGGTGGGCGTCCGGGGCGCAGTGGAGCCCGGCGCGGGCCGCAACGCCGAAGGAGGCGTCGAGCGCCGCGGCAAGCTCCATGGCGTCGGCCCCGTCGGCGGCGAAGCTGATCACCGGCGTGAAGCCATCCAGGGCGCCGGATGCGGGCTCGCAGTGGGCCAGCACGCGCACGGGCAACTCGGCGAGGGTGGCCAGCAGCCGGCCCATGTGAGCCCGCTCCGCCTCGAGCCGCGCACGTCCGGTCGGCAGAGCGCCGTCCTCCAGCGCCGCAAGCAGACCGGCGGCGCCGGGGGTGTTGGGCGTGCCCGGTTCGAGGCGGTCGGGCAGGTCCTCGGGCATGCCCAGTGAGGCGGAGAGGGCGCCGGTGCCGCCGAAACTGACCGGCGGCAGTTCGCCGGCGGCGCGCTCGGAAAGACACAGAGCGCCGGTTCCCGGCGGCCCGAGCAGAGCCTTGTGCCCGGCGAAGGCCAGGGCGTCGATCCCGTCGCGGTCGATGTCGATCTCCACGAGCCCGGCCGTCTGTGCGGCGTCGACGATGACCATCGCCCGCGAGCCCTCGGCCTTGAGGGCCCTGCCGATCTCGCCCACCGGCTGGATCGCGCCGATGACGTTGCTGGCGCCAGTGATCGCGAGCGCGTCGGCGTCCTGCGCCCGGTCGATGACTTCGTCAACGCTCACGAAGCCGCGTCCGTTGCAGCGGCACACGATGATCTCCGCCTCAGCGCCGGTGATGGTGGCCCAGCCGGCGAGGGTGCGCCGGACGGCGTTGTGCTCCAGGTTGGTCGTCACGATCCTGAGAGGACGTCCCCTGCGCGCGCAGAAGAGGCCCCCGATGGCGATGTTCAGAGCCGCGGTGCAGCCCGAACTCAGCAGCACGCGCTGCGGCGACGCGCCGGTCAGTTCGCCGATGCGCCGGCGCAGACGATCCACCATGGCGCCGGACTCGCTGGCGGCGCGATAGCCGCCGCGCCCGGGCGTCGCTCCGATGTTCTGGAGAAACTCGACCATGGCCCGCCCGACGGAAGGGGGCTTGGGCCAGCTTGTCGAAGCGTTATCGAGATACACAGCGCGCGCTTCGGCCACGGACGATTATAGGTGAACGCCCTCACCGCCGGATGGCGCCGGGCCCGTCGAGGCGGAGCAGGCGCAGACCCGCGCGGTCCATCTCCATGCCGCGGACTTCGACCGGGTCCGCCAGCAGCCCGGCCACGAGTTCGCCGGCAGGCCCGCCATCCGGGCCAATCAGCAGGTGATACCGGCGCGAGCCGTCGGGCGCGATGGAGATGAGCGTCGGCGGAATGCCGCCGGCGACGCAGAGTTCGGCGCAGGCCTTGTGGGCTTTGCCGTCCCCCGGCTTCATCGCGCCGAGGAAGCACTTGGTATCGACGATCTCGCCGCGGATCGTGACCGCGCCGAGTTCGCGCGGCGCCGCCGCGCCGGGCGCATCGCCGAGCGCCGTGATGGCAGTATCGGCCGGGTCGAGTTCGATGATGCGCCGCCCGTCGCGGCGCAGGAGGTAGCCGTCGATGCGGACGCGCTTGTTCTCGAACGCCCCGGCGCGCTCGGCGCCGAACTTGCCCATCTCGACGAGCAGATAGGTGGTCGTGGCGCCATCTTCGACGACTTCCAGCGCCGGATACGGGATCAGACGGATGGCGCCTTCCCATGTTCGGGCCCGGGCGTCCTCCCAGACCGCGCCGCCGGGATCGCGCATCTGCCAGACGACGATGACGGACAGGATTGCGCCGAGCCAGAGCAGGCCCGGGATGGCGATGCGCAGCAGCCGCCTGTGCGCCCGCGGCGCCGGCAGATAACCGACGTAGAAGTCGTCGCGCTCAGCCATCTGGCGGCTCCTTGTCGGGCTCGGCGTCGCGACGGCCGCTCTGCGCTGCGGGCGGCGCGAAGCGGGCTGGCTCGACAGGGGTTCCCGGGGCGCGCGGCTCCGGGTTCAGCAGGATGCGCCGGCCCCGAAGGCGAACCTCATAGGTCGGGATCTTCTCGGTGTACGGCGGCGGCGACTGCCCGTTGTGCGGCAGGTACTGGTACCCGTGCCACGGGCAGGTGACGCAGCCATCGATGATCTTGCCCTCGCCCAGCGGGCCGCCCTGGTGGGCGCACACGTTGGAGATGGCGCTGATGGCCCCGTTGTGCCGGAAGATGGCGACCCGCTGGCGGCCCTTGAGGCAGATGACCGCGGCGCGGTCCTCGGGAATGTCGTCGATGGCGCACGCGTCGATCCATTCGTTGTTCAGATCGAGCGCGCCGGCGTCACGGCGCGCTTCTTTCAGGCCCGCGCCGATGTGCAACGCCATGAGCATGACAGCGCCGGCGAGCATGAGCAGCGGATAGAGCAGGCTCCGCTCGCTCTGCAGGGCGCCGAGCGAGACATGGATCACCAGCAGCCCATAGGCGATGTAGACACTCATGTGCAGCCACTTCCACCAGCGCGGCGACAGGTTCTTCAGCCAGAAGTCGTGGCTCGTCGCCGCCATCAGGAAGAGGATGACCAGCGCCCCGAATCCGAAGATCTCAAATGGCCAGCTCCAGATGGGCCCGGTGAAGTCGTATCCGCCCAGCACGGCCAGCAGGGGATTGGCTCTGCCGAAGGCGCCGTAGAAGAGGACCGCCAGCCCGCCGTGGGCGAGGGCAACGCAGAACGTCATCACGCCGAGATGCCGCCGGTTGTACAGCAGCGGCGCGAAGCGGTCATCCAGCCGGTGCAGCGGCCCGATTGCCAGCACGATGTGCAGCAGGATGATCGCGCAGGTGCCCAGGGCCCGCATCAGCAGGATCGGCGCGCTGAGGGCGTGATCCCCCGAGTAGAGCGCCGAACCGGCGCCGATGAACACCAGCAGGTACAGCGCCACGCCGGCCGCGGCGACGGCGTCGTAGATCCGCTTGTGGCGATTCCACTGGACCCACGTGTACCGGGCGCTCATGGGGCCATCCCCGCGCTGGCGCCGGGGCTATTCGATGGCGAAGCCGGGCGCATGGCGATCGTCAGCGCAAGCAGCCCGATGGCCAGCGGTCCCACCAGCAGCCACATGATCAGGTGGACCCTGCGCTGCGACTCAGTCACCGGATCGTCCTCCCCGCACCAGCCTGAGCATGAGCACCGGCCATAGCGCAGCCGCGCCGGGCAGGATGATCACGCGGAACAGAGCCGGCGCCGCACGGGCCGCCGAATCGAGTCGCCCGACACCGATCGTCACGAAGCCGGCAGCAAAGATGAGGCCGATGACCAGGTAGATGGCGGCGATGGTCAGGATCAACTGCATGCTGCTCCCTCGGACGCTGCTTGAACCGGGCCCCTGGGCAGATCATTCCCGGCTGCGACGGCGGGAATAGCCTCCGCTCTTCCAAGCTTCACTTCACCCTCAACGTCGAGACCGGAGGATTGAGGTCGAGGGCATGGGCTCTCTTAGGCCGCAGAAGCGAGATCACCACTCACTTGTCGCGAAGTGCGGCGCCAGCCGCATCGTCTGGAGCAAGCATGCAGTTTCGAGTTGAGCAATTGATCCGTGGCGTGCGCTGGTGGGAACTCGCCGGGCACGATCAGGCTTCCCTGCGCCAGGCGTGGCGCCAAACGCACTACGCGGCCCAGGCGGCAGCCGAGATCGGCAAGAGCTGGGGCGAACCCGCCGCGGACGACAGTCATACCAGCCTGTCCTGGCTCGATGGCGCCGGCCTGCTGCAAGGCGCCATGCTCGGCCAGGTTGCCAGCGCCGGGGAGAACCCGGTGCGGTCGGCGATGCGCATGAGCGACCTGCGCCTGCTGCTGCTCAGCCCCGCCGGCGCCCCGCTGGAGCAGACGGCGCTGGCGGGAAGAACCCTGCCCGACGCCATCGGCTGGATCCGTGCCGCGGCAGAGACCCACGCCGGGCCAGCGGCGCACGAGGCGGTCCCGGCGCCGGACCTGCCTGAACATCCCCTGGCGAAGGGCGCGAAGTTCGCCGCAACGGCGCAGCTCGCCCAAGTTGAGTTGATCCGGCTGTACGCCAACGCCAGCCACGTGCTTGAGCGCATCAGCGCCATCGCGGCGGAGATCTCCGATCCCGTGCGCATCTGGCCGCACCACTTTGACATCGCGACGCTGCTGACGCTCGATCGCAGCGACGACGGCTCGCCGCGCCGGACGCTGGGGCTGGGCCTGACGCCGCCGGACGGGCTGATCGACGATGGGTACTGGTATGTCTCCGGCTGGTCGGCCACGCCGCTGCGCCCCGGCGCCACGCGGATGCCGGCGCTGGCCCATGGGCGGTGGATCGAGCGAACGGGCTCGTTGCCGATGGCGGTCCTGCCGATCAGCGCCGTGACAGCGGTCGCGGGCGACCCGGAGTCGATCGCCGAGCCCGGCGAGCAGCAGCAGCGCGTTGCGGACTTCCTCGCGACAGCAGCCAACGCGTCCCTGGAGGCCCTGGATCATGAGTGACGCGCCGACACGCCTGACCTGGCACAAAGTCGCCGGACCCGATGATCTGCCGGAGGGCCGCGTGCGCACCGTCAGCGTGCAGCTTGGCTCGACAGTCAAACAGATCTGCCTGACGCGCCACAACGGCAGGTACGGGGCGCTTGACAACGCCTGCCCGCATCAGGGCGGACCGCTGGGCGAAGGCTCGATCGAGAACGGCTGCCTCCGCTGCCCATGGCACGGCTGGGACTTCGATCCCATCACCGGAAAGCCGCCGGGCGGATACGACGATGGCGTGGCGACCTATCCGGTCGAGGCGCGCGACGATGGCGTGTACATCGGGCTCCGGGCCGAGCCCGAGCATCAGCGCACCGTCACCGACATCATGGCCGAGACCATGGTCGCCTGGGGCGTCACGCACATCTTCGGCATGGTCGGGCACTCCAATCTCGGACTGGCCGACGCCATCCGCCGGCGCACCGAGGCGGGCGAGATGGAGTACATCGGCATCCGCCACGAGGGCGCCGCGGCGTTCGCCGCCAGCGCCTTTGGCAAGTTGACCGGACTGCCCGCCGCCTGCCTTGCCATCGCCGGGCCCGGCGCCACCAACCTGCTGACGGGCTGCTGGGACGCCAGGGTCGACCGGGCGCCCCTGCTGGCGCTCACCGGTCAGGTCAATCAGCAGGTGTTCGGGCCGGGCGCGTTTCAGGAGTTGCCGCTGAAGGAGGCGTTCAGCGCGGTGGCCGGGTTCAGCCACCTCTGCCTTTCGGGCTCGAACCACGCGGAATTGACCAACCTCGCCCTGAAGCACGCCATCGTCGAGCGCGAGGTGTCCCACATCATCTTCCCCGATGATGTGCAGACCCAGCCGGCGAAGGAAGGCGCGGCGCCGGGCAGCGCCGACGGGCGCCTGGGCGCGATCGAGATCACGCCCCCGGCCCGGGCAATCGAGCAGGCCGTTGCGATGCTGCGAAGCGCCGAGCGGCCGGTGATCATCGTCGGGCACGGGGCCCGCTTCGAGATGGACGCCATCTGCGCCCTGGCCCAGGAACTGAAGTGCCCGGTGCTGACCACGTTCAAGGGCAAGGGGCTCATCGCCGATCATCCACGACACCCGCTCGGCTGCGGCGTGCTCGGGCGCTCCGGCACGCCGATCGCCTCATGGTTCATGAACGAGAGCGATGTGCTGCTGGTCTTCGGCGCCAGCTTCAGCAACCACACCGGCATCACGCCGAAGAAGCCGACCATCCAGGTCGACTTCGACCGCATGCAACTGGGCAAGTTCCACGCCGTCGAAGTCCCGGTGTGGGGCGAACTCGGCCTGACGGCGAACCTCCTTCGCAACGCGCTGAGGGGAACGCACAACTCCCGTGATCACACCGCGGAGGTCGCCGAGCGCTGGGCCATCTGGCGCCAGGAGAAGGCAAGCCGGCTGCGTGACACATCAGACAAGGGGCTCAGTTCCATCGCGGTCTTCGACGCGATGAACCGGCTCGTGCCGGAGGACGCCATCCTCGCCGTCGATGTCGGCAACAACACCTACAGCTTCGGCCGATACTTCGAGGCCTCCGGCGATCAGGCCGTGCTCATGAGCGGGTATCTCGGCTCGATCGGCTTCGGGTATCCCGCGGCGATGGGGGCCTGGGCGGCGACGCGGGCGGCGGCGCTGCTGGAGGGCGCCGATCCGGCCAGCCATCGCGGACGCGTGGCGCATCGCATGGAGCGATTCCGCGACCGGCCGGTGGTCTGCGTGACCGGCGATGGCGGCTTCGGTCAGTACGCGTGGGAAGTCAACACCGCCGTGCGTCACGGCATGAACCTCACGCACATCCTGCTCAATAACAACGAGCTCGGCAAGATCAGCAAGGAGCAGCGGGCCGGCGCCTGGGCGGTCTGGCAGACCGGCCTGACCAACCCGAACATCGCCGAGTACGTGTCATCCTGCGGCGGGCTCGGGATCCGCGTGACCGACCCGGGCAAACTCGATGACGCCATCGAGCGGGCCCTCGCCTATCCCGGCCCGGCAACCGTCGAAGTCATGACCGATCCGGAACTCGTCTGAGCCCAATGCTCAGTCGCCGGCGCCGCGCGCGTGCTGCAGCGCGATCAACGCGTACGACGTGATCAGCACGGGATTGTCCTCCATCCACCGATCATCGACCGACTTGAATGACCCGTCGGCGTTCTGCAGCGTCGCAAGCTTGTCGATCAGATCGTTCGCCCAGTCGCGCTCCTGCTCGCCATCAGCAGTGGTCACCGTGATCGTCTCGTCGCCCCACGCGTCCATGGCCCGCCCGAACACGAGGTAGTAGTAGTACAGCCCCTCGTTGCCCATGGCGGGGTTCTCTTCCAGCGTGTAGTTGTTCTGGATCCACTCCCGCGCCAGACGCACCCGCGCATCATCCCGCGGCAACTGGGCGTAGGCGTAGCTCTTGAACCCGGCGTAGGTCATGCTGCCGTAGGCCCGCAGGCGGCTCACGTTGGTCCCGTCCGGCGCCAGTTCCTCGATCATGCCGGCCTTGCTCTCGCCTTCGCCCGCCTGATCTTCCTCCGGGCCGGTCGCGTAGATGAACCCGCCCTGCGTCGAGCCCGCGGCATACGGCATGTCATTGACCTGCTCGTGCATCTGCGTGCGCTGCAGGAAGACGAGCGCCCGCTGGATGGCCGGATCCTCCGGCCCGGCGCCGGCGTCATGCAGCGCCTGGAGCATGAAGTTCAGGTTGCTGTTGTCCGGCCGGCCGTGGCTGCCATAGCCGACGCCGCCGTAGAAGGGATGGCTCTTGTCAACGCGCCTGGTTTCGCCCGCTGCGGGCCCCTCCGTCAGCGCCGCCTCGCCGTACTGCAGCGTGCGCAGGAAGTCGGTCGCCGGGCCGATCGCAGCGCGGGCCTGCGCCGTGTCTGCGCGCGCAAGCATGGACACCGCAATCGATGTGTTGTAGCTGGCGAGGATGCGGTCGTAGATCCCGCCATCTGCCTGCTGATAGCCGAGCACGTAGTCGATGCCCCTGGCAATCGCCGGGTCGGTCGCGTCCAGCCCCGGCTGCATCAGCATGCCCGTCAGCGCCAGTGAGTCGACCGCCGGCAGGTTCGGCCCGCCCGGATTGAACGCCCACGCGCCAGTGCCCGCATCCTGCTGGGAGCGGAGGTAGTCAATGGCCTTCTGCGCCATCTCCGCGGCCTTCTGGCGGTGGGCCTCGTCGATGGCGCGGGCGGGGCCAGCGAGCGCAATGGTCGCGGCTACGGTGCAGAGCAATGTTCGAAGCATGCAGATCCTCCTGACAGCCTCCGCAGACATGGTACACGAACGGCTCGCCGTCCGACCCCCCGATGCATGAAGATGTTCACACCAGCCGCAGCAGGCGCCGCCCGACCCACTCGGCCGTCAGCAGCATCAGCAGCAGCGCAAGCACGGCCGGCTTGTCCCAAAGCGTCTCGACATCCGGCGCCCCGCTGATGATCACATCGCGGCTGGGCAAGAGCGGCGGAAGCTCGCCAAGCTCGGCGGCCGTAAAGGCGCGACCGCCGGTGGCCTCGGCCAGCGATGTCAGCAGCGCGTGGTCGGCCTCCGGCCGGCGCAGCTCATCATCGGGCAGGCGCACCTCGATGCGCTGGCGCAGGTCCATCATCGCCAGGGCCGGCTCGTCGATGACGATCTCCCACTCGCCCGGCTCGGTCGGGACCCAGCTCGCGGCGTATTCCTGCGACACCCCGCGCAGCGCCCCGGCGTCCTCCGGCGCCAGCGCCACCGACTCGCCCCCGGCCGTCTCGCCGAAGCGCCGGATGCGCGCGCTGATCGAACCCAGTCGCAGGTCCACCAGGCTCTGCTCATGCAGGCGCACGCTGATGCGTACCGGCTGGTCGGTCACTGCCCGGCGCGGGCGCACTTCCAGCATGGCCGGATGGGCCGAGCGGGCCAGCCGCTGGCGTCCCTGCAGGCGCACCAGCGGCAGCCAGAACTTCTCCGGCAGCGCCTCGCCGCGGGCGTAGCGCCACCGCCAGATTTCGTCGGTCGCGATATAGAAGATGCGCCCGGCGCCGTACTGCATGGAGATGACGATCGGATCCCCCGTCAGCGTCTCCGGCGAGAGCGAGCCGCCCTCCGAGATCGGCGTCGCCAGCGCCAGCGCCTCGGCCGCGGGCTTGAGCTGATCGCTGTCGATGCGCTGGGCCCAGCGCAGCGCGCTCCACCCGGTGGCCGGATCGCTCAGTTCCGCTGGCCAGCCGCCATCGGCGCCGAGTTGCAGCAGCCCGCTGCGCTCGGCCAGCGGCGTGGGGCGCATCGTCACCGGCTCGCGGTACGGCTCCGGCGGGCCGCCCTCCATGGTGAACGGCAGCAGGTCCTCCATCGGCGTGCCGCGCCAGCTCTGCGGCGTGGCGCCGGGGCCGGCGATCCAGACCAGCCCGGCGCCGCGGCTGGCGATGTGCTCGCGAAGCTGGGCAAGCTGCTCGGTGCTGAACAGGTCGGCCCGCAGATCGCCGAGGATCACGACATCGAACGGCTCCCAGCCCTCGCTGGTCCGCGGCGGGGCGCCGATGGTGGTGTCGCCCTCCTCGATGTAGCGCCGTGCCGGGGCGAGCATCAGGCTGCTGGTGTCGATGAGCGCTTCGCGGTCCAGCAGCCACGTCACGTAGCGCCGCTCCCAGCGCGGATAGCCGTCGAAGTACACGACCCGCAGCGGCCGGTCGAGCGCGTCGACCAGCGCCTCGCCGGTGTTGTTGTCCGCGATGAGATCCGGCTGGTCGGGCTCGACGACGACCTGCCAGCGCCGGGCCCCGGGCTCATCGGGCGTGGTCACCAGCGTGATCCGCGCCACGCCACCTTCGTCCCAGTCCTCGGCGGTGAGCTCTTCGGTGGTCAGCGTCAGCCCGGTGGCGGTATCGACCAGGCGCACCAGCCCGGTGATGCGCCCTTCGCCGATGCGCTCCAGTTCGACGGTGACCGGCACGATGTCGCCGGCAAACGCCTGCGCCGGCGCTGTGATCTGCCCGATGGCGACATCCGCCACCGGGTCGGCGCTGCCGAGCGGCACGACGAAGACGGGCGCGTGCTCCGCCTCCAGCCGGCGCAGGGCCGCGCGGCTGGGCTCATCGAGCGACCGCCCGTCGCTGAAGATCACCACGGCCGACAGCGGCCGGGCCGCCGCGCGGCGCAGCGCCTCATCCAGCGCCGCCCCGAGGTTGGTGCGCAACCCGCGCGGCGCCCCGAGGTCGACCCCCGCAAGATCGCCATCGGCTTCGACGGTGCGCAGGTCGAAGGCCCCGGCGTCGAAGCCGAGCCACACGACCTCCTTGTCGGCCGCGAGCATGCGCCACAGCTCCCAGCGGTCGCCGATGGCGCGCTGGAGTTGGGCTTCCCGGGCCACGCGTCCCCCGTCGGGCCCGGCGACATCGGCGACGGTCATCGAGGCCGAGCGATCGACCAGCGCCAGCAGCCAGTCGCGCTCGATGCGCTCATTGGGGCGCACAAGCTGCGGCCCGCTGATGATCAGCGCCAGCAGCAGCACGGTGGCGGCGCGCAGCAGCCCGAGACCGATGCGCCCCGCGCGACTGCCCGGCAGCCGCCGGTAGCTGACCAGCGCCAGCGTCACCGTCGCCCCCGCCAGCCCGACCCAGAGCCACGCCGGCAGCGGGCGGGCGAACTGGATGGCGACATCCCCGGCGCCGAAGGCGACATCGCGCAGGCCCAGCAGGCTGTTGAGCAGTTCGTTCATGACGCCGGCGCCATTCTTCCCCTCAGGCGACCCAGCACGCCCGGCCCGCGCTGGGCCGAGGCGTGGCTGAACAGCCGCGCCAGCAGCATCTCGAGCACCGCCAGCGCCGCCGCGCCGATCAGCAGAGGCAGCGCGATCGAGGAGCTCTCCTCATCGGGCGACAGCACGGCCCCGGCGGCCTGGGCCCCGGGGACGCCCTCGATCTCACCCTCGTCGGCGCCGATCCAGACCGGCTCGATGTCGCCGCCGGAAAGCCAGGCGCCGACGGCCCGGGCCGGCTGCGCCTGGACATCGGATCCCGCAGTGTCGGCGTTGATGGCCACCAGGGCGCCGATCCGGCCGCGATCGTCGATCGCTTCCAGCAGCCCGGCACGTCGGAGCGGGACCGCCGGGCGGCCCGTCTCATCGACGGGGATGTCCGGTCCCTCCTCGCCGGCGCGCCGAAGCGAGATGGTGCGAGCCGGGACCGGTGGTCGCGCCCCGGCCGGCCACGCGCCGGCGCCCGCAGCCCGCCCGACGCCCTGTCGCACGATCTCCTGCAGCAGCGGCACGATCAGCGGGCGCGCGGGCAGATCGGTCCAGTCGGCGGCCAGCGCCACGGCCATCACGACCACCAGCCCGCGCCCCGCCTCGTCCCCGGCCCCCGGCCGGAAGCCGACCAGCAGCGGCGAACCGTCAGTCAGCGTCAGCGGCGCCTGCGGCCCGGGCTCGTCGATGGTGATCTCCAGGGCCCGGCTCACCGTGACGGGCGGCGCCAGCTCCTCGAGTTCGCCGGCCAGCAGCGTCAGCAGGCCCATGTCGTCGGCGCCGGGCTGCGTCGCCACGCCGAGGGCGGGCTCGAGGCTGCGCCCCTCACGGGAGATCGTCAGCGGCGCCTCCATGGCGCCGAGCATCTGGTCCGCCCAGGTCGAAGCGCCCGTCGCCGGCGGGAAGATGACGACCAGGCCGCCGCCGTCGGCAAAGCTGCGCAGCCGCTGCCACGCCAACTCGCTGAGCTGGTCCGGGCGCAGCACGATGGCGCCATCAAGCGAAGCCAGGCGGGCCGCGTCGATCGCCTCCGGGTCGATCGTCGCCAGCGCCAGGTCGCCGAAGTCCTCGTCGCCCGGCTCCAGCAGCGGCGCGCCGGGACGCAGCGCCAGGCGAACCCAGGAGGCGGGGTCGTCGGTGTCCAGCCCGCGCTCGGCGCCGAAGCGGCGGGCCGTGATCAGGCCGATGCGCAGACCCGCACGCACCGGGATCGGCCGGCGCGCGGTGTTGTCCCCGGCGATGGCGTCGGCGTCCAGTTCGGCCCGCAGCGTGAGCCAGCCCGACAGATCCTGCGGCGTGGCGGGTCGCACGATCACGCTGGAGCGGAGCTGGCCCCGATCGAAGCGGATGGTCCCTTCCGCGACGGGCCCCGATGGCCCCGCCAGGGCCCGCAGGCGCACCGAGGCCGACGCCGGCGCATCGGCGCCGGAGCGGGCGACCTCGATGCGCACCCCCGGCTGCTGGGCCGGGCCCTCGCCGGCGATCAGCGCGGCGCGCAGCGGCTCGATCCCGGTCACCGCCAGGTTGGTGACCGGCTCGGTGGCGGGCAGCGAGGCCAGGAACGTCAACTGCCCACCAAGCTGCGGCGGCGAGCGGTCGAGGTCGACCGAGCCGGCCCGCATGCCGCTGAGCAGGGCGACGACAACCTCGCCATCTTCGCCCTCGATAGCGTCGGTCAGAGCCGCCAGCGCGCCGGGCAGATCGGCGGCGGCGTCGGTCGGCGCAAGCTGGCCGACCAGTTGCCGGACAGCGCCGATGTCGCTGGAGGCGGGGGCCACGACGGCCTCCGCCGGGTTGGCGAGCGTGATCAGCCCCGCCCGCGCATCGCGTCCCGAGAGGGTGTCGAGCAGCGCGCCGGCGATGCGCTGCGAGCGCGCCAGATCGCTCTCACCGTCGCCGGTCGCCTGGCTGGTCAGGCTGTTGTCGACCAGCAGGTAGACCGTCACGCTGGCGCCGGCGCCGAGCAGCGGGGCGCTGCCCAGCAGCGGCTGGGCCAGCCCGAGCGCGATCAGCGCGACGACCGCGCAGCGCGTCAGCAGCAGCAGGAGCTGCTCCAGGCGCAGGCGCCGACGCTGCTGGCGCATCGCCTCCAGCAGGAAACGCATGGCCCCGAAGTCGATGGGCCGCCGGCGCCGGCGCATGAGCAGGTGAATCAGGATCGGGATCGCGACCGCCGCCGCGCCCGCGCCCGCCAGCATGGGGTGCAGGAAGCTCACGGAACTGCGCCCACCTCGCGGGTCCGGGCCAGCTCGAAGCGCCGCCAGTCGTCGCTCTTGATCGGGCCGTCGTAGGACTGGCAGTCGTCGGTGAACACCGCCTGATGATCGAGATCGAGCCAGAGGTAGCCGACCTCGGTGGGCTTGGTCGGCGCCGGCGGGGGCGGGCTGCTGTGCCAGTACCACCGGCCGACACCGCCCCGCAGTTCGTAGACGATGTCGGGCGGGCCGTACTTCTCGAACGTGTCCTCGGGTTTGGTGCAGCAGCCCCAGCCCAGGCAGACCAGCGCAGCAGCGCTGACGCCCAGTGCGCACGGTCGCGCCCGCGCGAGCGACGCGGCCAGCCATCTCCGTGCCGGGATCCGGTTCATTGCGCCGCGTGTCATCCCTGTTTGATCCTCTTCAACTGCGCGTTGCGCCGCGCCACGAAGGCCGCCAGCGGCGGCCCCAGCCAGTCGTGCGTGCTGACGCGCTGGTAGTCGAAGCCGAAGCTGCGTACCGTCTTCTCGACGCGCTCCAGGTGTCGCTGCAGCGCCGCAAGGTACGCCGGCCGGATGGCCCGCGGATCGACCCGCAGGCGCGGCTCCCCTTCCAGCCCGACGAAGGGGGCCGCATCCCGGAAATCGAAGGTCTCCTCCGTCCGATCCAGGGTCTGGAACACGATCATGTCGTGGCGACGGTGCTTGATCCGCGCCAGAGCGGCGCGGATCGTCTCCAGATCGGCGAAGCAGTCGCTGATCAGCGCGATCAGGCAGCGGTTGGTGATCTTGCCCAGGGTCTGGTCCACCACGCGCCCGAGTTCGGTCGGCCGGTCCACCGGGCTGGTGGCCAGCGCCTCGATGATCTGGCGCCAGGCGCCCTGGGCGCTGGAGCGATTCACCATGCCCGTGATCTCGTCGGCGAACGTCACCAGCCCGACCCGGTCCCCCTGGCGGAGCGTGATGTACGCCAGCGCCGCCCCCAGCGCGGTGGCGTGGTCGAACTTGGTCCAGTTGGAGCGGCCGCCCGGGCTGGTCGCCCGGCCCGCGCCGGAGGCGTCGGCGAACGACCGGGAGCCGTAGTTCATCGAGCCGGAGGCGTCCACCAGCAGGACCAGGTCGAGGTTGGTCTCCTGCTGGTACTGCTTGAGGTAGAGCTTGTCGGATCGGCCGAAGACCTTCCAGTCCAGGTGGCGCAGGTCGTCCCCGGCGACATAGGGCCGGTGCTGGGCGAACTCCACGCTGAAGCCCTGGTACGGAGAGCGGTGGGCGCCGCTCATCACGCCCTCGACGATCATCTTGGCCCGAAGCTCGAACGAGCCCAGACGCGCCAGCGTCTGCGGGTGCAGGTACAGCGTGGCGTCGATGCGCTCGGCACGCTCCGGGACCGGGGTGGTGGAAGCCATCTGCCTGATGGTATCGGTCGATTCGGCCTCCAGCGGCGCTGCCGCCGTGCCGATGATGTCGTGCATACCCTCGATTGCTGTCGCGATGTCATCGGATCCGGAAAATCCCGCGCAGGCGCCGAACGCCGCTTTGCGGGAGGCGACCGTCAGCGTCGAGGCCAAGCCCATGAAATCCGAGCGGCGTCACAGCGAGCGATCAGGTCTCGTC
The DNA here is from genome assembly GCA_043101635.1 of Phycisphaerales bacterium JB039. GTDB lineage: Bacteria > Planctomycetota > Phycisphaerae > Phycisphaerales > UBA1924 > CAYMJK01. The sequence goes on from JBICIE010000051.1 coordinate 15,613, forward strand.
ATCGTCGCCAATCGTCTGCCCGTCAACCGTTCCCGTTCCGGCGAGTGGGAGATCAGCCCCGGCGGGCTGGTCACCGCGATGACGCCCATCCTGATGCGCGGCAAGGGCGCTTGGGTCGGCTGGCCCGGCGTCGCCGATGTTCGGCTGGATCCCTTCGAGCACCAGGGCATCGGCCTCTGTCCGGTGCCCATCTCCCGCTCCGAACTGGACGCGTTCTACTCCGGCTTCAGCAACCGAACGCTGTGGCCGCTGTACCACGACGCCATCCGCACGCCCGAGTTCCGGCGACGCTGGTGGGGCCCGTACCACGAT
>JBICIE010000052.1:0-23791 GCA_043101635.1 Phycisphaerales bacterium JB039
GGTGCCGCCGGTGAGGATGGCGATGTCCTCCATCATGGCCTTGCGGCGGTCACCGAAGCCGGGGGCCTTGACAGCGCAGACCTTGAGCACGCCGCGGAGCTTGTTGACCACGAGGGTGGCGAGGGCCTCGCTCTCGACATCCTCGTGGTCAACAAGCTCCGCGGCGTGCTCAAGGTCTGCGCTGTCAAGGCCCCCGGCTTCGGTGACCGCCGCAAGGCCATGATGGAGGACATCGCCATCCTCACCGGCGGCACCGCCGTCATGGAAGAGCTTGGCATCGATCTCGAGAAGCTCGACATCAAGGACCTCGGCCGCGCCAAGAAGGTCGTCGTCGACAAGGACAACACCACCATCATCGAGGGCGCCGGGGCCAGCAGCGCCATCAAGGGCCGCATCGACCAGATCCGCCACCAGGTCGAAGTCACCACCAGCGATTACGACCGCGAGAAGCTCGAAGAGCGCCTCGCCAAGCTCGCCGGCGGTGTCGCCCAGATCAACGTCGGCGCCGCCACCGAGGTCGAGATGAAGGAGAAGAAGGCCCGCGTCGAAGACGCCCTGCACGCCTGCCGCGCGGCCGTCGAAGAGGGCATCCTCCCCGGCGGCGGCGTCGCCGTGCTGCGGGCCGCCACCAAGCTCACCGCCCTGCGCAAGAAGCTCAAGGGCGATGAGGGCGTCGGCGTCGACATCGTCGGTCGCGCAGTCAGCGCGCCCATCAAGCAGATCGCCGCCAACTGCGGCCTCGAGGGCTCGCTGGTCGCCAACAAGGTGCTCGAGGCCATCGAGCGCGGCGAGCACGAGGCCTTCGGCTTCAACGCCGTGACGCATGAGTACGGCAACCTCATCGAGCAGGGCGTCATCGTCCCCACCAAGGTCGAGCGCGTCGCCCTCCAGAACGCCGCCAGCGTCGCCAGCCTCCTGCTGACCACCGAGGCGGCAGTGGTCGAGATCAAGGAAAAGAAGACCCCCGCCGGCGCCGGCGCGGGAATGGATGACATGGACTATTGATCCAACGCCCACCCGCAACCGCCCCGCAAAAGCGGGGCGGTTGTTTTTTGCCCCGATCTGATGGACACTATGGACCACATGGACCAGATGGACTCCGGATCACGTCCATAGTGTCCATTGTGTCCATACAGTCCATCCCTCGGCGTCGACCATGGCACACAACCAACCTGACAAACCCGCGCCCGAGCCGCTCATCCCCGTCCACGGTGGCTACCGAAACCTCAAGACCTTCCAACTCGCGCAGCTTGTCTACGACGTCACCGTCCGCTTCTGCGATCGCTACATCGACACGCGCAGTCGCACGCACGATCAGATGGTGCAGGCCGCCCGCTCCGGCGTGCAGAACATCGCCGAGGGCAGCAAGGCCAGCGCCACATCCCGCAAGATGGAACTGAAGCTGACCAACGTCGCGCGCGCCAGCCTGGAGGAGCTGCGCCTCGACTACGAGGACTTCCTCCGTCACCGGCGTCTGCCGCTGTGGGACCGGGCGGATCCGCGCCGCGCCGAACTCGTCGCCCGCCGCTGCGCCAGCGCCGACGAGGTCGCCCGGTGGGTCCAGCAGGTGTACCGCCGCGAGGCAATCGCCAAAGGCGATGGACACAATGGACCTGATGGACACGATGGACAGAACTCAACGTCCATCAAGTCCATGCCTCCCACAGGCGCCGCCCGCGCTGCCCTCGCCGCCAACGCGGCCCTCGTGCTCATTGGCGTGGCAATTGCCCTGCTCGATCGCCAACTCGCCGCCCAGGCCGCCACCTTCGAGCGCGAAGGCGGCTTCACAGAGCGCCTCTACAGAGTCCGCCAGTCGCGCCGCCGCGGCCAGTAGCACGACATCGTCAGGGGCGCGGGCCGTATCGTCCATCCCGTCCATTAAGTCCATCCAGTCCAACTCCGCATCACCGCCCCGCGTAAGCCGCGCGCCACGAACCTCCTCGACCGCGCCGGCGCCCTCCCCCGGGCCCCCTTGATCCGCCCACGCACCCGCCGCGCTCGACAACCCGACCACCGCTGCGCCGCGTTCGCTGCGGCAGGGTGGCACTGACGAGTGACCCTTTTCGTCTTCGTGCTCCTGACGGCCGCCGTCGGTGCTTCCCCGCCTGCCAAGCCTCATCGCGCCGGCCAACGACCGGATGAAGACACTGACGGAAAACCGTCAGTGGCACGTTTCACCCCCTCACCCGCACCAGCGCTCGGATGTGCTCCGGCCCCGCCCCGCAGCACGCGCCGACGATGGATGCGCCCGCGCCAACCCACGACTCCGCCAGTTCGGCGTACGCCTCGGGCGCCGTCGCGTTGGCGCCGTACACATTCGCGTACACCCCGATGTGGGCCCGGCCGCCGACAGCGTCGGCAATCGCCGCAACGTACTCCCCCGCGCGCCCCGCCGGCGCGCAGTTGACCAGCGCCGCCGCGGCGCCCGCTCCCACCGCCGCATCGGCGAGCTGCGCCACCTGCGCCGGCGTCAGCAGATCCGCCTTCGGCCCCGGCGTGAAGGACGCCCACACCTCGCCTGCCCCCGCCTGCAGGGCGCCCTCCGCGGCCCACAGGCCCTCGATGCCGGGGAAGGTTTCGCACAGGATCAGGTCGCAGCCGCACGAGACCAGGTGGTCCGCCATCTCGCGGTGGGCCGCCCGCGCCTTGCGCGAGGGTGGCGCCGCGTCCGGCGCATAGCAATCCTCAATCGGCGCCAGCGCCCCAGCGATGCGCTGGCCCGGCCCCATAGCCCCGCGGCAGAGGTCCACCGCGCGTGCAGTCAGCTCCCTCCACCGCTCGTGCATGTTCCGGCGCGTGGTGCGGAAGGTGACGGTCGGGTGCACATCCGCGCCGGCCGCGGCGTACTCCTGGTGAACCTGCGCAACCAGCGCCGGCGCCTCATCCACCGCGCGGGCGCTCCAGCGCTCGTCGGCGTCGCAGTCGAAGCCGAGTTGGATCAGCCGCGTGCCGGTCGGCCCGGCCAGGATGGTCATCGCCATGGGTGACTGTACCGGCGCCGGATCCCCTGCCGGCCCCGCCCCATAGCATCCCCGCCCCGAGGAGCCCCGATGGCCGATCCCGCCCCACCGCCCGACCCCCGCCCCGATCCGCAGACGGAAGCCGAAGTCGCCGCCGCGGCAGACGCCTTCCGGGCCGACTACACCGCCGTGCGCGCGCAGATCCAGCGGGCCATGGTCGGCCAGGGCGAGATCATCGACGGCGTGCTGACCTGTCTGTTCACCAGCGGCCATGCCCTGCTGGAGGGTGTGCCCGGCATCGGCAAGACGCTTCTGGTGCGCTCGCTGGCCAGCGCTCTGTCGCTGCAGTTCGGGCGCCTGCAGTTCACGCCGGACCTGATGCCCGCGGACATCACGGGCACGACGGTGGCCATCGAAATAGAAGAGCACGGACGCATCACCCGCGAGTTCCGCTTCCAGCAGGGGCCGGTGTTCTGCCAGATCCTGCTGGCCGACGAGATCAACCGCGCCACTCCCAAGACGCAGAGTGCGCTGCTGGAGGCGATGCAGGAGCGGGCGGCGACCGTCGGCGGCGTGACGCACAAGCTGCCGGCGCCGTTCCTGGTGATGGCGACGCAGAACCCCATCGAGCAGGAGGGCACGTACCCGCTGCCCGAAGCGCAGCTGGACCGGTTCTTCTTCAAGCTGCTGGTGAAGTACTCCACGCGCGAAGACATGGCCGAGATCCTGGCCCGCACCACCGGCGCCGAGGTCCCGGCGATCGAGCCGGTGCTGGACGCCCCGAGAATCCTCGCCCACCAGCGCCTGGTGCGGCGGGTTGCGGTGGCCAGCCACGTGCAGGATTACGCCATCCGCATGGTGCTGGCGACGCGACCGGCAGACGAGATCTCCGGCTCAGACGGGACGTTTGCCACGCCGATGGTCAAGCAGTACATCCGCGTCGGCGCCTCGCCCCGCGCGGCCCAGGCCCTGATGCTGGGCGCCAAGTGCCGGGCCCTGGTCGATGGCCGTGCCGCGGTGAGCGTGGACGACATCCGGGCCATCGCCCTCCCGGCCCTGCGCCACCGCATCATCCTGAACTTCGAGGCCGAGGCCGAGGGGATCACGGCCGACCGGATCGTGACCAACATCGCCGAAACCCTGCCTGCGGGCGTCTGAGCCCCGATCACGGGCGATAACCCGGCCGTTCGCCGCCGGGAATGAACCGACGACGGCCCCGGTTGAACCCGCGACGGCGAGGCGCCGTTATACTGAGCACCAATGCTGTGGCGCGGCGTACAAGTCTGGCTGGCGATGCTGGGGCTGCTGAGCGGCCTGCTGCTGACCCCCTCGCTGGTGGAGGCCGACTGCTGCCTCCCGCCGGACGCTGCCATCGACATCGGAACCTCCCGGACAGACGCAGCGCCGGAACACGCCTGCTGCGCCCCGGCCGAGCAGCAGACGGACGATCCGGCGCCGACGCAGGATCGCGACGGGCCGGGCCACTGCCACTGCCCGCGGGCCTGCTGCGCCGTTCCGGCCCAGGTCGCGACGCTGCGGGCCCACTGGGGGGCCCCGGCCCCGGACCTCTGCGCCGGCGCCGCCGAAACCGCCGCGGCCGAGGCCGAGAGTTCCGAGTATCACCTCGACCTGATCCGTCCCCCCAGATCCTGAGATGACGATGCGCTGATGCTGCGCGCGCACGGCACGCTGCCGCGCGCCCTCGTTCGATCTCAGGAGACCTTTGCAATGACCAGACAGTCGGAACTGGCGCATCGCGCGCCCCGGCGTCGCCCGCCGATGCACATCGTCGCGCCGGCGACCGTGGCGCTCGCGGTCGGCGCGCTGTTGCTGGAATCCGGGGCCGAGGCGCTGCGCCCGGCCATGCCCATCGCCGTGCGCCCGGTCGTGTTCGATCGAAGCCAGCCCGAGCCCGAAGCGCAGGGGACGCAAAGACGCGGCGTCGCCGTGCAGGCGGCCGGATGGCTCGAGGCCGATCCGTTCTACATCGCCGCCACCGCCCTCGCCGACGGCGTCGTGCGCGAGATGCTCGTGCTGGAGGGCGAGCGCGTCGAGCAGGGGCAGGTGATCGCGCGCCTGGTCGACGATGACGCCCGGCTGGCTCTGGCCCGGGCCGAGGCGGAACTCGAAACCCGCCAGGCCGAACTCCAGGCGGCCGAGGCCGATCTTGCCGCGGCTGATGTCGACTGGGCCAACCCGGTCGAGCGCGAGCGAGCCGTCGCGGTGGCGCGCGCAGCGCTGGAGGAAACCGAGGCCGAACTGGCCCAGGTTCCGGCGATGATCGCGGCCGAACAGGCCCGCCTGGAGCGCGACCAGGAGGAACTGGAACGGGCCCGCAAGGCGCTGGCGCGGGACGCCGCCACCGAACTCGAGGTGATCATCTACGAGAAGACTGTCGAGTCGCAGGCGGCGGCCGTCGACATCATGCGCAAGCGCGAGGCGATCCTGCGGGCCAAGCGCGATCGCCTCACCGCCGAACTGGCGGCCGCCGAGCGCAACGCCGACCTGCGCGTCATGGAGCGCCGCGCACTGGACGCATCGAAGGCCGCTGTGACCAGCGCCCGGGCGGCGGTGCGCCAGGCCGAAGCCGCCCGGGACGAGGCCCAACTGCGCCTCGACCGCATGACCATCCGCGCCCCGATCACCGGGTACGTGCAGTCGCGCTTCAAGGTCCCCGGCGACAAGGTCATGCTCGCCATGGATGACCCGCACTCGGCCCACCTGGTCCACCTGTACGACCCCCAGAAGATCCAGGTGCGCGTCGATGTGCCGCTGGCGGACGCCTCGCACGTGTTCACGGGCCAGCAGTGCGAGGTCGTCGTCGAAGTGCTGCCGGATGCGACATTCGTGGGCGAGGTGACGCGCATCACCCACGAGGCCGACCTCCAGAAGAACACGCTGCAGGTGAAGGTGCGGGTGATCGACCCCTCGCCGCTGCTGCGCCCCGAGATGCTCACACGAGTGAAGTTCCTGCCCGATGGCGCCGCCGCCGGATCCGATGCCGTCGGCGACGCCTCCCCCGTGCGCGTGCCGGAGGCGAGCCTTGATCGCGCTGCCGGCGGCGCCCGCGTCTGGGTCGTGCGCGATCGTCGGGCGGGCGCCGGCGTGGTGCGCCCCGTCGCCGTCACATTGGTCACAGCGGAAGCGGGCTGGGCCACCGTCCGCGGCGACCTGCGCCCCGGCGATCTGCTGGCGCTCGAGCCTGCCGGGCTGACCGAAGGCCAGCGCGTTCGCATGCGCGATCCGGACCGGGAGGCCTCGTCATGACACACCAGCCCCTCATCCGCTGCCGCGGGCTGAAGCGCGAGTACCGGCGCGGCGAGAACGTGATCCGCCCGCTGGACGGGCTGGATCTGGATGTGCCTGGCGGCGACTTCCTGGCCCTGATGGGGCCCAGCGGCAGCGGCAAGACCACGCTGCTGAACCTGATCGCCGGCATCGACTCGCCAACAGCGGGCTCGCTGATCATCGGCGGGACAGACATCACACAGATGAGCCGCAGCAAGCTTGCGGCGTGGCGCTCCGAGCACGTCGGCTACATCTTTCAGCTCTACAACCTCGTGCCGGTGCTGACGGCCTTCGAGAACGTCGAGTTGCCGCTGCTGCTGCACCCGATGTCTCGCAAGCAGCGCCGCGAGCGGACGCTGGAAGCGCTGGATCTCGTCGGCATCGCCGACCGGGCCGACCACTTCCCGCGCCAGCTCTCCGGCGGGCAGGAGCAGCGTGTGGCGATCGCCCGCGCGATCGTGGCCGATCCCCCGATCCTCGTGGCCGATGAACCGACCGGCGATCTCGACAAGCCGTCGGCGCACGCCATCATGGCGCTGCTGCAGAAGCTCAACGAAGAGACGAACCGCACCATCATCATGGTAACGCACGATCCGCACACCACCGAATACGCGCGGCGCACCGTGCACCTGGACAAGGGCCGGCTGGTGGAATCCGGCGTCACCGCTCCCGGCAGCGCCCCCGAGGCGCAGGAGGCCGTGGCATGAATCCGCTCCGCTTCCTCCCCTACGTGCTCAAGCAGATCTGGCGCCACCGCGTGCGCTCGGTTCTGACGATCTCCGGTATCGCCATCGCGATGTTCCTGTTTACCAGCGTGCAGGCCATGCAGCGCGGCGTCACCGTCGTGACCCAGGCCAGCGCCCAGGACACCACGCTGGTCGTCTACCGCAAGGACCGCTTCTGCCCCGCCACCAGCGAACTGCCACAGGACTACCAGTCGCGCATCGAGCGCATCGAGGGCGTCGAGGCCGCGATCCCGGTCAAGGTCGTCGTCTCCAACTGCCGCACCAGCCTGGATGTCGTCACCTTCCGCGGCGTGCCCAAGCAGGCCTTCCTGGCCGAGCGTCAGGACGACATCGAGATCATCAGCGGCTCGGTCGATGACTGGCTCCGCCGCACCGACGCCTCCCTGATCGGCGAGACGCTGGCGAGCCGGCGCGGGCTGCGCCCCGGCATGACCTTCGACGCCGCGGGCATCACCACCTACGTCGCCGGCGTGATCCGCTCGGATGACCCGCAGGACCAGAACGTCGCCTACACCGCGCTGGAGTTCGTCCAGCTTGCGGGGCGGGACCGCCTCGGCATCGTGACGCAGTTCAACGTCAAGGTCGCCGATCCCGATCTGCTCGAGCCGGTGGCCGCGCAGATCGACGAACTGTTCCGCAGCGCCCAGGAGCCGACGGCGACCTTCGGCGAGAAGGCGTTTGCCGCCCGCATCGCCACCGACATCATCGAACTGGTCGGCTTTGCCCGCTGGCTGGGCGTGGGCTGCCTGATCGCGGTGCTGGCCCTGATCGCCAACGCCATTGTGCTCAGCGTGCAGAGCCGCATCGCCGAGCACGCGGTGCTGCAAACACTCGGGTACAGCTCGCGCCTGGTGGCCGGGCTGATCGTCGCCGAGGGCGCCGCGCTGGCGGTCATCGGAGGCGCCATCGGAGCCGTCGCAGCGCTGGTCATCGCCCGCATCGGGTCGTTTGCCCTCTCGGTCGAGGGACAGTCGATCCCCATCACCGCCGACCCGCGCCTGCTGATCACGGGGCTGGCCGTGTGCGCCCTGCTGGGGATCGGCGCGGGGCTGGTTCCTGCGATTCAGGCCTCGCGCCGGCAGATCGCGGCGTGCTTCCGGGCGGTGTGACGATGCGACAGCTCCCCTTCCAGTACGCATTTCGCAACCTCGGGCGCAGCGGGGTGCGCCTGGCGGCGTCGCTGATCGGCGCAGCGCTGGTCGTGCTGCTGACGCTGGCGGCGGCGGGTTTCGTGCGCGGCATGCAGCTCACGCTGACACAGGACAGCGGCCTCAATGACAATGTCATCCTGCTCGGCGCCGGCAGCGAGGAGGCCCTGGAGCGCTCGCAGATCGACGCCGGCAGCGCCGGCATCGCCGCGGCAAGCGTCCCCGGGCTGAAGGAGGCGACGGGCGTGCTGTACGTCTCGCCGGAGATCCACATGGCGCTGTCGGTGCGCGAGAAGGCCGGCGGCCCCGAGTTGCAGGCAGTCTTGCGCGGCGTGCGCCCGGTGGCGCTGCTGGTGCACTCGGAAATCGAGATCGTCGAGGGCCGCCTGCCGGTCTCGGGCGCCGACGAGATCATGGTCGGCGCCCTCGCGGCGACGCGCCTGGGCCTGCCCGAGGCGCGGCTGGCGCTCGGCAGGACCCTCTGGTTCGACAACCGCGACTGGACCATCGTCGGCCGCTTCAGCGCCCCCAACACCGTCATGAACGCCGAGATCTGGATGCCGCTCAACGACCTGCAGGTGGCGACCAAGCGCGAGTCGTCGCTGTCGTGCGTGGTGCTCTCGCTGGACTCGGCGACCTTCGCCGATGTCGATCTGTTCGCCAAGAGCCGGCTAGATCTCGAACTGGTGGCGCTGCGCGAGGATGACTACTACAGCTCGATCGCCGCGTTCTACCGGCCGATCCGCATCATGATCATCGTCACCGCGGCCCTGATCGCCGCCGGCGGCGTGCTCGGCGGGCTCAACACCATGTACGCGGCGTTTGCGGCCCGCGTGCGCGAGGTGGGCATGCTGCAGGCCTTGGGTTTCACGCGCCGCGCCATCGTGCTGAACCTGACCGAGGAGTCGGTCTTCGCCGCGGCCTGCGGCGCCATCATCGGCGCCATCATCGGGCGCCTGGTCCTGGACGGGCTGGCCATCAAGTTCTCGATGGGCGCCTTTGCGATCACGCTGGACGGGCCGGTCATGCTGACGGGGATCGTCGGCGGGCTGCTGGTGGGGCTGGTCGGTGCGATCCCCCCCGCGATCCGCTGCCTGCGCCTGCCGATTGCGGAGTCACTCAAGTCGTTCTGAAGATGCCACACCGCGCCGCCTGGGCGCACAGCAATGGAGTTCCACCGATGATCAACCGCACCATTTCGTTCGCCGCGGCCGCCTGCCTGCTCATGCTCGGCGGCTGCGGCGAGTCCGGGTCCCCGACCCTCACCGCCGCGGACACGGCTTCCGGCGACTCACCCGCATGGCTGCTGACTTCCGCGCCCGAGGGCGCAACCGGCGTGGCGGCCCTCAAGACCTCCGCCGCCGAGGGCGACGCCGTCGTGCTGCACGGGCGCATCGGCGGGCGCAAGGACCCGATGAGCGCCGACTCGGCGACGTTCATCGTGATGGATCCGGCCATCCCAAGCTGCGCCGATGAGGAAGGCGACCAGTGCAAGACCCCGTGGGACTACTGCTGCGAGACGCCCGAATCGATCACCGCCAACAACGCCACGGTGCAGCTCGTCGGCGCCGACGGCGCCCCGCTGGCGATCAACCTGACCAGGCACGGCCTTTCGCCGCTGGATGAGGTCATCGTCGTCGGCACGGTTGCCGCCCGCCCGAACCCGCAGACGCTGGTGGTCAAGGCGACGGGCCTGTACCGCGCTGGCGGCTGAGTCCCGGTCCCTTGCCTTTGGGTACCCCCCCACTCCGTGGGGGCCTGCCTTTTTGGGTACCCCCCCACTCCGTGGGGGCCTGCCTTTTTGGGTACCCCCCCACTCCGCGGGGGGGCCGTGCGCCTCATTCCCACCTGAGCGCAATCCGTCTCAGACGCTCGCGTCGGCCGGCGCCTGCGCCGCTTCCGCAGGCGGCTTCAACTCCGCGAGCACCTCATCAAGATCGCCGCAGACCGACTCGTCGACGTCGCCGGCAAGGTACGCCCGCTCGATGGCGTCGGAGGCCTCGACTGCGCGCAGCTCGAGCAGATCTGAGATGATCAGGCCGTTGAGCGTCTCGTCGTTGTAGCGAGACAGCTTCAGTTGCTCGGCGAGCTTGCTGATCACAGTGCTGCGATACTCGGAGAAGCTCGCCGCGATGCGCCGCATCGCATACGCGGCAGCCGTCCGGGCAAACAGGCCCCGCCGCTGATCGGGCACGAACAGCGCGAGCTGCGCCAGCGCCGCCGGCCCGATCATCGCCAGCGCCTCCGGGATCTCTTCCAGCCCCCAGTCGTCGTGGATCTGGGCTGCGTAGTCGAGCCGCTCCAGCAGCGGCCTGATCGCCGACTCGCATCGCAACTGCCCAAGCGCCCGCCATGCGTGAAGCGGGCCAAAACACGCCGGCAAATCCAGCATGTACTGCCGGCGATCGGTCGCCAGCGCGATCAGCGCCTCGGCGTCGGCGGGACCGATTCCCAGCGTGCTGTAATCCATCCACAGTTCCGGACGCTCGGCGGGGCCGCGTGGATCCTCCCGCGGATCACCGAGTGCGAGCAGTGGCTGAAGGCGATCAGGAATCTCGTGGCGTCTCATCGTGGCTCCTTCCGCTCTGGGTACCCCCACTCCGTGGGGGGCCCGCGCTTCCTGCGCCCGAACATAAGCGCATCCGTCTGCCGCACAAGCCTACATCGCCGGTCGCCCGACCACTCGACTGCAAACGACAATGTGGACCCGCCGATGCAATCGTGGATCCCGGTCTCACAGAAGCTGCGCAGCGATCGCGAAGGCAACCACGATCGCGATGATCGCCAGGGCAACCGCCGCGGCGATCGAAATCGGCCGAGGCCGGCGGCGCCCGCCAATGCGGCGCCCGGGCCTGCCTCCCCTGCGCTGCGGCGCCACCACCGATTCGAACTTCACCTCGCCGACCAGCCACTCGCCCTGGCCCTGCTCGGCGGCGCGTTCGCGGGCGCCGTCCTCGGTCGTCGCCTCCACGATGGTGTGGGAGACCTGCCCCGTTGCCTTGTCCGCGACGCTGACGCGATACCGGTTCATGGGCGCCCCTGTGGCCGATCCTAGTCGCCCGGGAGACGGCCGCGCGAGCAGCCGCCGCATCGTGCGCTACGGACACCCCGCCGCACACGCGTTCTGGACGCACAGGAAGTCGAAGAACGTCAGCGAGCCGTCACCGTCGCAGTCGGCGGCGGGGTCGCCGGCGGCGAACTGGTTCTGAAAGCACAGGAAGTCGAACACTGTCAGGGCGCTGTCGCCGTCGCAGTCGGCGTAGCAGGCGCAGTCGAGTTCGAAGATGAAGACGGCGCCCGCGTTGGATGCCCGATCGTCGTCGGTGCGGGCCCCGGCCACGATGCGCTGCCCGTCGATCGCCACCCAGTGGCCGAAGCGATCCTCCGCGGCGCCGTCAGAGGCCAGCAGCTTGGCAACCTGCCGCCACGAGCCGCCAATGCGCCGGTACACGAACGCCGAGCCGGCGTCGACGCCAAGATCATCGTCGGAGTACGACCCGACGACCGCGGTCTGCCCGCTGATCGCTGCGCTGCAGCCGAAGCGATCGTTCGGCCCGCCGTCGGAGGCCAGCAGCTTGGCGACCTCGGTCCAGGCCCCGTCGATGCGCTGGAAGATGTACGCCGAGCCGGCCTCCACGCCCCGGTCCTGGTCGCCCTCGGCGCCGATCACGATCAGGTCGCCGCTGATGGACGCCGCGTGCCCGAAGCGGTCGTTGGGCGAGCCGTCGGAGGCGACGATCTTGGCCACCAGCGTCCAGGCGCCGCCGATCTTCTCGAACACGTACGCGGCCCCGACGTTCTCGCCATCCGACATGGCGCTGCACACGATCGCGTCGCCGCTGACCGAAACCGAGAACCCGAAGATGTCGTGCCCCTCGCGATCGGGCGCGATGAGCTTCGCCACGAAGCGCCACACCCCCGCGACCCGCTCGAAGACGTACGCGGAGCCGGCGTGCTGATCGTCCCAGTAGGCGCCGATGACCGCCGTCTCCCCGCTGACCGACGCCGCGATCCCGAAGCGGTCCTCCTCGGCGCCGTCGAAGGCGGTCAGCTTGGCGACCTCGGTCCACACGCCCCCGACCCGCTCGAACACATACGCCGCGCCGGCGTCGGTGGCCGCGGTGTCCGAGCGCGCACAACCGACGATCGCGATCTCGCCGCTCACGGCGACGGCGTTGCCGAAGCGATCCCCCGGCGCGCCATCCGAGGCCAGCAGCTTCGCGCTGAACTCCCATGCCCCGCCGCGGCGCTCAAACACATACGCGGCGCCGGAATCAACGCCCAGATCATCCTGTCCGGTCGCCCCGGCAAACAGCGCGTCCCCGCTGATCGCAACCGGATGGCCAAGGACATCACCCTGTGCCCCATCCGGCGCCAGCAGCTTGGCGACCTCATCCGCCTCGCACTGCCCCGCCGCCGCAAGGGCCATCGACCCGAGCCAGCAGGCGCCGAGGATCCCGCTGCGCCGCCACCGTGCCATGCCGACCTCCTCGTCTGCCCGCCCGCCGCCGCGCCCCGCCCGCGATCAGCGTACCGGCGCGGCCATCGCCGGGCCCGCGCCTACGGACACCCTGCCGCAAACGCCGCCTGGTAGCACAGAAAATCCGCAAAGTCGATCGCGCCCGAGCCGTCGCAATCGGCCGAGGGCTCGCCGGCCGCGAAGGCGTTCTGGAAGCAGAGGAAGTCAAAGATGTTGAGCGATCCCGAGACATCACAGTCGGGGTAGCACATCGTGTCGAACAGGTCGATGCGCATGGCGTCCATCATGACGAACTCGCCGGTTCCGCTGCCGCGAACGATGATGCTGGTCACCGGCTGATCGCTCTGCCACCCGCGCCAGTGCCAGGTGCACTGCGTGCTGAGGCCGAGCGGCGCCGATCCGAGCAGTGCGCCGCCGGCGTCGTAGAACTCGACGGTATCGTCGCCCGCAAAGAGCTGCCCGAAGTACCCGCCGAAGCGGCGCACTGGCCGATCAAAGCTGTACTCCAGCGCTCCGGTGGCCGATCCCACGAAGACCGTCCCCTCATGGGCAACGAACCTGCAAGCGGTCGTTCCCCATCCCTTTGAGATCAGCGGCGCGCCGGAGCACAGGTCCGCCGTGCCCTCGAAGATGCGCGGCGCAATGCAGTCGCCGGCGCGCATCTTGTCCTCGAAGTTCTCGGCAAGCTCGCCGGGAAACTCCGTGATCCCGGTGATCTGGCCGCTGGCGGCGCCGACCACCAGCATCCAGCAGGGAGCCAGAGCCCATCTCCTCAGGCGCATCGAGACCTCCCTTCTTGTGCGACCCTCAGCCGCCTTCATCGACCTGCGCATCAGCTTCCTCCGCCCTCGCCGGACGGACCTCTGCTGCACGGTACGGATTCAAGGGCCGGCCAGCCTTCTCCAGCCTTCCGCGAAGGGCCGCGTACGCAATCGCTGTCGTGACATCGATCGCCGCGGCCCGCTGCCCGCCCGGCAACTCGACCTGCTCGCTGCGGAACTTCGACGCCGTCGCGAGCAGGCGCTCGGCGGTCAAATCCGGCGGCAGTTCGGGCGCATAACGCTCCCGAAGCGCGGCCCGCTCCTCTGGCGGAAGCTCCGCGATCGCCTTCGTCAGCTCTTCCAGCCGCGGCGGCGGCGAGTGCACCCCGTCCGACCAGCTCACCACGAACGGCATCTTCACCCACATCGGCTGATCATCGTCGAGCGTGACGGTGGCGCCGCCGCAGCCGGCAATGTTGTCGGCCGAAAAGACCGCGACGTGCGCCTCGCCCTCCGGCAACCCGCGGAAGATCGTCTCGCCATCCGGCATGCGGTTGAACCCGGCCATCGATTGCAGGAACGGCCCGACCCACCCGCCGAAGCCGAGGATCGGATCCGTCCGCAGCGGCGCTGTGCTGACCACCACCAGCGTCTCGTTGTTGCCCGCGTGATCGCCCAGCACCAGCGTCGCGCTGCCCAGCGGCCGCATCTCGATGCGCTCCACCTCGCCGGGCTTGAGTTCGACCATCGCAGCGCCGCGCACGTGCACGACCTTCGCGTTGACTTCGAGGGCGCCCGGCGGATCGGGCTCGCCCACCCACGACTGCGCCAGCAGCCGATACTCCCCCGGCTCGACCGCGCCGAAGCTGAATGACCCGTCTTCGCCCGTGACGGCAAAGGCGATGTCCGCCATCGCCGCCTCGGTGTCGCCCGGACCGTCGGTGAACGGCGCCCACGTCGCCCGCCGCACCGGCACACCCGTTGCGGCGTCGGTGACGATGACCGCGGCGCCGGCCCCGGGCGCGCCGGCGCCATCCAGCACGCGCCCGCCGATCGAGCCCGGTTCAGCGTGCGCCAGCGCGGCGAGCACCAGGGATTCCAGCATGCGCCCAGCCTACCCCAATCCGCCGCCCGCCGCAACCGCTCTCACGGGCTCCGATCGCCGCTGCGGACCGCTACGGGCAGCCCGCGGCGAACTCGTTCTGGAAGGCCAGGAAGTCGAAGAAGTCCAGCACGCCGTCGCCCGTGAAGTCGACAATGGGGTCGCCGAGCGCAAACAGGTTCTGGAACTCGAAGAAGTCGAAAATGTCGAGTTGGCAGTCGCCCGTCAGGTCGGCCCGGCACTCGAAGGGGATCGGCGCGAACGTGAACCCCGGATCCGGCGCGATGAAAGCGAGCGTGTTGAGCGCAAAGACGCGACCGGTCGGACCCCAGAACGGCGAAGACGGACAGCCGCCGGCGGACATGGCCCACTCCTCTTCATTGATCACGACCGCGCGCCCCGCGCCGTCGTCGAACGCAGCCCCGATGATCGCGGCGCCATCCACGACGATCGGTGTCGCGTCCGCGGGCAGAGACTCGAACTCGCAGCGGTAGATAAACCGCCAGGAGCCGATCAGAGCGCCGAACGGGCCATCGAGCACCGGGTGCGAGCCGCTGGCGAAGTCCATGTCACCGCCGCCGCACCCCACGGCGAGGCCGGTATCCAGCACCGGGGCCATCTGATCACCCGCGCGGTTGGTGAAGAAGAACAGGCCGCCGCCCTGGTCGACGAACTGGCGCAGGTAGTAGCGCTCGCAGGCGTCGAGCCCGCCGATGACAGCCGACAATACCACGACATCGGCGCCCGCCAGCGACATCTCATCGAAGCGGGCGGTCTCGATCAGTCGCGGCGTGCGCTCGACAATGGCCCCGGGGCCGAACGCCGCCGGGTCCAGAATCGCCTCGCGCATACCCTGGAGCACCCCGCCAGTGACCAGCGCGAAGCTGTCAGAGCCGCACGCAGATGCCCGCGTGTCGTCAGGTGTGAGGATCCGAAGGTCGGGAGCCGTCTGTGCGACGGCCGTCACCGAGGCAGCCAGCGCCACTGCACACGAAACACCAGTTGTTCGCATCCCATCCTCCTCCACGCGCCTGCGCGCAGGTCGAGTTCGGCATGATAACGAACTCGTCCAACCTCTGCAAACCTGCGCCCGCGCCCGCCTGGCGAAGCCCGCTCGAAAACGCGCGATTATCGGACATCGCCCACGCTACGGGCAGCCCGCCGCGAACTCGTTCTGAAACGCCAGGAAGTCGAACAGATCCAGCGCCCCATCCCCCGTGAAATCCGCCCGCAGGTCGCCCGCGGCGAACAGGTTCTGAAATTCCAGGAAGTCGAACAAGTCCAGCGCCCCGTCGCCCGTCAGATCAGCCCGGCACAGCGGCGTCAGCAGGAAGCCGTGCCCAAGCTCGCCGTAGCGCATGCCGCCGCCGACGATCTGGCCCCGCTCGTTCATGTCGAAGCCGATGATGAGCTGATCCCACCCCTGCGCGCGCGCCTCCGGCACGAGATCGATCAGGTCGTAGTAATCGCCCGCTGCCGTCAGGAGAAACGCCCGCGTCTGATCGCCCAGCACATCCAGGTCGTTCACGTAGCCAATGATGTCGCCGGCCTCATTGATCGCCAGCGCCGTGGACTGCGGCCGCCCGAACCGCGGCTGCAGCAGGTCGGTCACAGCGCCATCCTCCCACAGCGCCGCCTGCTCCGGGTGCGAGATGTCGAACTGCGCCTGGCCCACCACCTGCCCGCGCGAGTTGATGTCCCACGCCTCGCTCTTGACACCGCCGATGGATGGATGATCGTGCAGGTTGGTCAGCACACCCGCGTCCCAGACATACGCCTTCGACTGGCTGCTGGCCGTGTGCCCGGCGATCACGCCAGCGTCGTTGATGGCCCGCGGCCGCTGCAGGGCGCCGAGATCGATCAGCTCCCCGCCGCGCAGCAGCCAGCCCCTGGGCTCGAACGGCGCCGCGGCGCCGATGCGCCCGTCGCCGACGATGTGACCGGTCGCGTTGGCCCCCTGCGCCACCAGCAACTCGATGTCCGGCCCGGACATCACCAGCGACGCGATCGTCACAGGCTCGCCGAAGTCGCAAATCACCGCCTTCTGGTCCAGCGTGATCCGGATCTGATGCCCGACCATCTCGATCGTCACCAGTTCCGACACACCCAGCGGCGCCCCCGACGCCGTGATCCCGTAGCCGTAGCTGCTGTTGTCATCCGGCAGGAGGCCCAGAATGCGGGCGGCGCCATCCGCTTCCCACGCGATGGCCCGCCCATGGAAGGCGTCCACAAGCTCGAAGCCGACGATCTGCCCGGTCTCGTTGATGGCCCGGGCCTCGCACTGCAGCACCCCCAGCGGCGCCGCGGCCTCCGTCAGGTCGGTAATGGCGTACTGCCGCTGCGCAGCGCTGTGCGCCACCGGCACAAGCGCGAGTGCGAACGCAATGCGAACCGAATGCATGGGGAGGTCTCCTTCCATCGCTGCGCCCGCGGCGTCGGCGCTACGCCTCCCCGAGCCGGCCGCGGGCCGACATCTGCAGCATGCCGCATCCGCGCGCTCATGTCAAGCGCACGGACCGGCCCGATCCCGGCTCGCCCTCACGGCGCGCCAAGAACCAGCCCGGTGGCCGGGGCGAGGGCGTCTCCCTCGGCGCCCTCGCCGGGTCCTTGCTCCTCGCAAGGCTCTGCGGCCACCGGGGCGGGTACCAGCCGCAACTGGAACTGCGACCCGGCGCCGGGCCTGCCGTGGCCGTCGGCCGCCGACAGCGCACGCAGCGCCGGCGCAACATCGAGTCCCAGATCTTTGAGTAACCGGGCATCACCTTTCGGGTTGAGCCCGTTGAGTACCTCGTGCATGCTCTCACTCCCCTCCGCCTGCAGAATGAGCCGGATAAAGCTCCCCCTCGCGCGCCGTTTGGGACCAGTTTGGCCAAACACAACCGCCAACACTGGATCAGAAACCTGCGCCACGATCGAGTCGCGCCGCAGACGCATCCAGTATATCCCAGCCGAAGTCTGCACGAGCGCGCTCACTCCCTCTCCCCACGCTTTCTTCTTCGCAAGTTGCGCCGCATGGTTTCCGCCATCGCGCTGCGCCTTCGTGTTCCATGCGCAATGATCGGGACAGTCGCCCCGCAACGGACAGAAGCGGCGCGCCGCGACCATCGCCAGCGCACGCCGCGTCCACCCGATTCGCAACCGGCGTCGCCGGCGGGGTTTATGACGAGCCGATCCCGGCCCCCCGGCGCTGCGATCGGCCAGTCTTGCGCACAGGGATTTCACCCTGATTCTGCCCCGCGCCGCACGCCGCGGCCTGCAGAGCAGACCGCCTAGAGTCGGCCGGCGCGCGCGCAGCGCCGGTTCACAGGTGAAACTGGAGGCTTCGGTGGGCGAACACGCAGTCGGTGACGCTGGAACCTCGGTCTCCGCCCGCATCCGCCGCCGGCTGCTCGACGCCGGACGACGCTTTCACGCCAACGACAGCGTCGCCGAGTTCCTCCAGCCGGGCGAACTGGACCAGCTTCAGGCCGAGGTGCAGGCCCGCATGCAGGATGTCCTCGACGCCCTCGTCATCGACACCGCCAGCGACCACAACACGCAGGACACCGCCCGGCGCGTCGCGAAGATGTTCATCAACGAGGTCTTTCGCGGCCGGTACACCCCGATGCCGCCGGTCACCGAATTCCCCAACATCGAGCGCCTCAACGAACTGATGATCGTCGGGCCCGTGACCGTGCGCAGCGCCTGCTCGCACCATCTGTGCCCCATCATCGGCCAGATCTGGGTGGGCGTCATGCCCAACGAGCACTCCGCCCTGATCGGCCTGTCCAAGTACGCGCGGCTGGTCGAGTGGGTGATGGCCCGCCCGCAGATCCAGGAGGAGGCGGTCATTCAGCTCGCCGACCTCCTGCAGGACAAGATGCGCCCCGATGGCCTCGCCATCGTCCTCAAGGCCGACCACTACTGCATGCAGTGGCGCGGCGTCAAGGACATGGATTCCAAGATGGTCAACAGCGTCATGCGCGGGAGCTTCCTGAAGAACCCCGACCTCCGACGCGAATTCCTGTCGCTGCTGCACGGCAGCGGCGCATCGTAAGGACACGCCATGCTGGTACGTCTGCTGTACGCAAGCCGGGCCTCCGGCCCGATCACCGAGGATGTCATCACGAGCATCCTGACCCAGTCGCGCAGGAACAACGTGGAGACCGGCGTGACCGGCGTGCTCTGCGTCTGCCACGGCGATGTCTTCATGCAGGCGCTGGAGGGTGGCCGCAAGCAGGTCAATGACCTCTACGCCAAGGTCCTGCGCGATCAGCGCCACGCCGATGTCATCCTGCTGGAGTATGGCGAGATCACCGAGCGCCGCTTCGCCGACTGGCGCATGGGACGCGTCGATCTCGACAAGGTCAACGCCGGACTCATCCTGCGCTACTCCGAACAGGCCCGGCTCGATCCTTTCCGCATCTCCGGCCGCGTCGCCATGAAGCTGCTGGAAGACCTGGCCGGCGCCGCCTCCATCGTCGGCGGAAACTGATCGACGCCATCCGCCCGCGCGCCCCAGCGCCGACCCGGAACCTCAGCCGGATCGCGCCCGGGCCCGGCGGCGTGGGTGAGGGCGTCTCCCTCCACGCCCCCGCCCGCGCCTCGCGCTGCGCGAGACGCTGTCGCCGCCGGACCCGCCGCGCCCGCCGGCGCCACGATCGCCGCGATCAATCGCTGCCGAATCGTGGGCCCGGGATTCGCATGCGCCTGCAACCGCGCCGCCTCGTCCTCGATTCCGAGGTCCTTGAGCAGACGCGCATCACCCTTCGGGTTGCGCCCGTTCAATATCTCGTGCATCTCTCACTCCGCTCCAACTGCTCGAGCGCTGCGCGAATCGGCTTCGACGGGGCGCCGAGGCGATCAGCGGCTCGACTTCTCTCGCTCTCAGCCACCATCCATCGGAGTTTCCGCTGCAGATTCATCAAAACGACGCGCGCGGTAAACTGGGTAAGCAGCCCGATGAACACGGCAAAATCCGCCGAAAAACGCGGCGGATCTCGCAGACCGGCGTTTGTCCGGTTTTGTTCGGGAGCACACGTGCCCCGCGCCAGCAGGGGCCCGATCCCGGGGCACACTTCATTGCCTGACAGCATTCACAACCGCCTGTCGAGCAGGGCGTCGCGCAGAACCTGCAGACACGTCCTGCCGGCCCGCAGCCCGCCCTTCCGGATCGCCCCTTCGCAGTCGGCGCCGGAGCGATGGATGGTCCCCGGCGCAGGGCGCGAGCGCCTGCGCTGTGCGGCCGCAGCACTCTGAAAAATCGTCGCGCAGGTACACCGTCGAAGCGCACAGCGAGATCTCATCGCGCATCAGCTTGCCGCTGCCCGGCGCCCCGCTGCGCCAGTTCCCCGCGGCGCCGACGCCTTCACTCGAGCGCCATCGCCTCGCCAGACACGATCGGGTGGGATGAGCCTTCGGGGATCGGCCTCCCGTGGCCTCCGGGCAGTCTCCGAGTCGTCGCCGTTCGCGACGCCGTGCCACCCGTGCCGCCTGCCGCGACAATGACCCCGACGGGATTCGAACCCGTGTTACCAGGATGAAAACCTGGCGTCCTGGACCTGGCTAGACGACGGGGCCCCAAGATCGATCCGAGGGGCCGATTCTAACCGCCCCAGACCGCGCTGCCCACCGCCGCCCGTCCGAGAAGCCGCCCGTTCGCTCGCGGAGGGCCCCTCAACCGCTCGATAAGCCCCCCATGAGCCACTCCCAGCAAGTCGGCGAGCGCCATAGCCGCTTCGCCGCCACCATCATCGCCGCCGCGATCTGCGCTGGCATGCTGTCGCTGGCGGTCTTCATCCCCCCGCGCCCCGGCGCCGCGGCAGAGGCGCCAGTCCGCCCGCGCCCGCTCGTCGACGCCGCCGGCTGGGCCCGCCTCGGCGCCGTGACCAGCGGCCAGCACACCATCGAGATCCTCGTCCGCGGCCAGGATCGCCGCTACACCGTCCGCGACCCGCGCGGCCGCGTCCTCGCCCAGCGCATCGACGCCGCCGAACTCGCCCGGCGCTGGGGCGTCGAGCCGGCGGCCCTCCAGGCCGACGCCCCCCGGCAGATCATGATGGTCGATCCCGATCGCGACGCACTCGGGCGCTGATCCCGCCCCGTGTACACTCGCCGGTGCCGCCGATCACCCCACTGCCGGTCCCTGACAGCGCTGCGGGCGTGCTGCTCTACGGCGGCAGCTTCGATCCGCCCCACATCGCCCACGTGAAACTCGCGCTGGCCGCCCGCAACGCCATCGACGCCCGCGCAGGCGCCCGGTTCTGGCTGGTGTACGTGCCCGCGGCACGCTCGCCCCACAAGCACAGCGGCCCGCAGGCGACCGGCCCGCAGCGCATCCGCATGCTGGAACTGGCCCTCGACGGGCGCGCCGGCGCCGCCATCTGGACCGACGAGATCGACCGCGCCGTCGCCGGCGAGCCGAGCTACTGGATCAACACCGTCCGCCGGGCCCGCGCTGCCCTCGGCGACGGCCCCGAACTGCGCTTCCTCATCGGCGCCGACCAGGCCGTCCAGTTTCACCGCTGGCGCGAGGCCCGCGCGATCCTCCAGATCGCCGACGCCGCCGTCATCGGGCGCGACCCCATCGACTCCGCCGCCGCCCTGCGCCGCGCGATGGCGCAGCCGGGCTTCTGGACGGACGCCGAACTCGACGCCTGGGCCGACCGCTTCGTCGATGTCGGCACGCTCAAGGCCGCCTCCACCGACGTGCGCGCTGGCAACGGCCACGAGATCGCCCCCGCCGTCGCCGCGTACATCGCACAACAGGGCCTCTACCCGGGTACCACCCCACTCCGTGGGGGGCCGTCCAGTCCGCCGCCGCCAGCAGCGCCCTGACACACGCCGGTCAGCCGCCGGCCGCCTTGCGCAGCGCATCGGCCTTGTCCGTCTTCTCCCACGTGAAGAAGTGCAGCCCGTCGCGCTCGAAGGGCTTGCGCCCGAAGTGCCCGTGGCGGGCCGTCGGCCGGAAGATCGGCTTGCGCAGATCCAGCGCTTCGATGATGCCGCGCGGCGTCAGCGGGAAGACCTCGCGAATCGCCGCCGAGATCTTCGCCGGATTCACCGTGTGCGTGCCCTGGCAGTCCACGTGCACGCTCGTCGGCTCGGCGACACCGATCGCATAGGAGAGCTGCACCTCGCAGATGTCCGCCAGTTCCGCCGCCACCACGTTCTTGGCGATGTAGCGGGCCATGTACGTCGCCGAGCGGTCGACCTTGGTCGCGTCCTTGCCGCTGAAGGCGCCCCCGCCGTGACGCCCGCGCCCGCCGTAGGTGTCCACGATGATCTTGCGCCCGGTCAGCCCGCAGTCGCCGTGCGGCCCGCCCACCTCGAAGCGCCCCGTCGGGTTCACGTGGATCGTGATCCCGGGATTCCACCATTCCCCCAGCACCGGCTTGAAGATGTGCTCGACAACGTCGCGCTTGAGCTGGTCCTGCCGGTCGTTCCAGCTCTTGTCGTGCTGCGTGCTCATCACCAGCGTGTCCACGCGCACCGGCCGGTTCCCGTCGTACTCCACCGTCACCTGGCTCTTGGCGTCCGGACGAAGCCCGGGGATCAGATCATCGCGCCGCACGTGCGCCTGCTGCTCCACCAGCCGGTGGGCAAGCTGGATCGGCAGCGGCATCAGGGCGTCCGTCTCGCGGCAGGCGAAACCGAACATCAGCCCCTGATCGCCGGCGCCATCCGTGTCCACGCCGCGCGCGATGTCCGGCGACTGCTTGTTCAGCGCCACCATCACGGCGCAGCTCTCCGAGTCGAAGCGCATGTGCGCATCGTTGTACCCGATGCCCTCGATCGTCTCGCGGACCACATCCGGGATGTCCACGTAGGTTTTCGTCGTGATCTCCCCGGCGACCACGACCAGGCCGGTGGCCACCATCGTCTCGCACGCCACGCGGGAATGCGGATCGTCCGCCAGCATCGCGTCCAGGATGGCGTCCGAGATCTGGTCGGCGACCTTGTCGGGATGACCCATGGAGACCGATTCGGAGGTAAAGAGGTAGGTATCCGGCATTGCTCGACCCGTCCTGTGCTGGTGTTCGGTGTGTGATCGACGCCGACGCGGGGCCGGCCTTTTCTCGCGGGAGAGTCTAGAGCCGGCCGGCGCCGGGGCAACTGACACGCCCGATGCCGCCGGGCCTCTATCCTTTGCCGTGCCGAGCAACCCCACCAGCGAAAAGACGGCGCCGCGCCCGCGCCGGACGCCGCAGCCCAGGGCCGAATCCCTCACCTACGCCGCCAGCGGCGTCGACATCGACGCCGGGGATGCGGCCGCCGAGCGGATCCTGGGCCACCTGCGCCGCACCCACGGCCCGCGCGTCATCGCCAACCCCGGCGGATTCGCCGGACTCCTGCGCCTGGACTACAACGAAAAGCTCTTCAAGCGAAACTACCGCGATCCCGTGCTCGTCGCCTGCACCGATGGCGTCGGCACCAAGGTCAAGCTGGCCGCGCAGCTCGGCGTGCACGACACCATCGGCCAGGACTGCGTCGCCATGAACGTCAACGACATGGTCGTCCAGGGCGCCGAGCCCCTGCTGTTTCTCGACTACATCGGCATCCACAAGGTCACCCCCGAGCTCATCGAGCAGATCGTCCGCGGCGTCGCCGACGGCTGCGAACTCGCCGGCTGCGCCCTCCTCGGCGGCGAGACCGCAGAGATGCCCGATGTCTACGCCCCCGGCGACTACGACCTCGCCGGCTTCGCCGTCGGCGTTGTCGAACTCAAACGCGCCATCAACCCGCTGCGCGTCGAGCCCGGCGATGTCGTCCTCGGCCTGGCCTCCAGCGGCGTGCACAGCAACGGATACAGCCTCGTGCGCCGCATCGTCGATCACGCCAGCCTCAAGCTCGACAAGGTCTACCCCGAACTGGAAGACCAGCGCCCCCTCGGCGAAGTGCTGCTGACGCCCACGCGCATCTACGCCGCCCAGATCGCCAGGCTCCTGCGCTCCTACAAGGTCAAGCAGGTGGTCTCGGGCATGGCCCACATCACCGGCGGCGGCCTTGCCGGCAACCTCGAGCGCAGTCTCAACGACAAGGTCGACGCCATCATCGACCCCGGCGCCTGGGAGGTCCCGCCCGTGTTCCGCTTCCTCCAGAAGGCCGGCGCCGTCGCCGACCAGGAGATGGAACGCGTCTTCAACATGGGCGTCGGCTACTGCCTCATCGTCCGCCCTGCCTTCGCCGACTCCATCGCCGCCCAGCTCGAGAAGATGGGCGAGCGCGTCTGGCAGATCGGCCGTGTCAAAGCCGGCGCCGGCCGCGTCACCTACAAGCCCGCCCGGGCCCGGTAGCCATAAACTCCTACAGCTTGTAGGATTGCAA
>JBICIE010000053.1:0-5964 GCA_043101635.1 Phycisphaerales bacterium JB039
CCGCGCCCGCCGCGGCCGCTGCCCGAAGTGCAACTACGACCTCGCCGGCCTCGACGGCCCCTGCCCCGAGTGCGGAGCCGCCCGATGAAGCGCGGCGAGCAGCAGCGTGCGGCGCCAGCGCTTCATCGGGCGGCTCCGCACTCGGGGCAGGGGCCGTCGAGGCCGGCGAGGTCGTAGTTGCACTTCGGGCAGCGGCCGCGGCGGGCGCGGAGGCGGCGGCGCAGGGGGAAGAAGCTCAGCGGCAGCGCGACGATCGCGGCGTAGAAGAGGGTGTTGAGGAGGAAGCCAGACGGTTTGACTTCAACTACCAAGCCACGCCCCGCGACCTCGATCGACGCGCTTTGTTGGACGATGTCAATCCGCCCCCCGTCCTGCTCCGCGACATAGACCGACCGAATCGCCCGCCGCGGCCAGCCGTATTGCCGGATCGCGACGGCTGCGGTTCCGTAGTCTGTGTCAACACCAAAGAAAGCGACATCGGCGAACCAAGTGCTCGATCGGCCTGCAAGCTCTGGTTGCTCCGGCCACGCTTCTGGTACGTCAACTGGCCACTCCTTTGGCAGCTGCTCTGCCGGCGCCGATCGTTCCAGAAGTTGTGAAACGATCGCGACAGAAGCTGTTACGCCCGCGCCCAGAGCGCCGAGGGTCAAGAGCACGATGGCGGGGCGACGCCAGCAGCGCATCGGGCGGGGTCTGTGCGCCATGAGGGAGGTCTCCGGCGCCGGCTGATGCGGCCTTATCGGCCGATCAGCCGCGGCAACAGATTCTACGCCGCAGCGATCTTCGGATCGGGCGGCTGGGCCACAGTGGCGGCGCATCCAAGACCCTATGACTACTGCGCCGAGGTGACCTTTTTGTACGGGAGCCAGACCTTGTATGACGTCGGCATCGTGGCGCCGTGCTCCTGCTCCGGTTGTTCCTGTTGCGATTGCTCCAAACTGAGCAGGGCGGCGCCGATGAAAGGATCCCATGGGCCGGGCTCGTAGGGCGGGAACACGACTCTGTCGTAGATGGGCACGGTCAGCAGCAGGGATCGCGGAGACACCTCCGTGTGATGGTTGATCAACGGCACGATCTGGATGCCGCCGGAGGAATCAGCCCATACCAGGCTCTTGGTCGAAGCGCCCTGCAGAATCGGAATGTAGTGCTGCCCATCCAATGCGGCCATCTGGTACGGCCAGTCGATGACGCCGTGGAGATCCGCAGGCACACGCGCAGCGGCCTCGACATCGATGACGGCGATGCGCTCAGGGCCGGCTTCCACGAGCAGGAGGTTGTCGTCCTCAAGGGCCGCGACGAGCCCGGGCGCGTGATCGAGCGAAACCGCCCGTGCCCCTGCCGCGTCGACCGCACCATCGACGCGCCCGACGAGAACGCCGTCGGGGGCGTTCGCAGTCCAGAGCTTCGAGCCGGGGAAGATCCGCAGGGAGCCTTCATCAATACTTGCCGCGACCGGCACGGCAATATGCGGATCGCACACATCCGCCAGTTGCAGTGATCCGCTGCGCGTGTAGATGAAGTGCCTCGTAGAGACGAAGCGCGGGTTCTTGGCCTCATCAAGGCGAACCGGTGCAGCCTGCGCTGTCCAATCACGCCAGATCAGAATGGGCCCATCCTCTCTCGCTCCCTCAGAAACGAGCAGCGCCTTGCCGTCCATGCCGATCAGCGAGAGTGGCTCGTCGATTGCGGCGGATGCCACGGCGGCGCGCACCCTTGCCGCCGCCTCTTGCAGGCCCGTGGCGTCGTCTTGTGGTGAGACCACTTCCTCGCCGCCGACGAAGACGGGCGTCACGCCGACCGTATAGGTGACGCTCTGCAGGTCGATACTGCACCCGGCGGGCAGCATGACACCGAGTGGGAAGAGCCCCGAGAGCATTGCCCGGACGGGCACGATGAGTGATCGCGTCATCGGCGCCTCCATGTGAAGGAGTAAGGCGCTGGCCGTTGTTGGTGTTACATCTACCAGCGTGCGGCGCCAGCGCTTCATCGGGCGGGGTCTGTGCGCCATGAGGGAGGTCTCCGGCGCCGGCTGATGCGGCAACTCGGGCTCGTGGGGCGTGGGGCGTGGGGGGGCCGATCAGCCGCGGCGCCAGATTCTACGCCGCGGCGATCTTCGGATCGGGCGGCTGGGCCACAGCGGCCGCTTGCCCATCGTGGGGCTCGTGGGGTGATGGCGGCGTCTCGGCTTCAATACAATCCCGCCACCCCCACGTTCAGGGGCGAGCAGGCATCCCGGGCGCCCGCCCGCGCAGCGCAGTACACTCGACCATGCGCTGGCGCCTCCTCCGCCGCTGCCTGCTCTGTGCGATCCTCGGCCTGATCACCTCGGTGGCCGTCGCGTGGGGGCTGAGCGTGCCCTGGGATCTGACGCGGCTCTTCAAGGAGCCACACGCACAGGGCTATGCGGTGGTGGACGAGGTCATCGTCGATCTGTCCGTCCGGCGCGGCGTGGGCTGGCGAACCGAGTTGTGGAGGCTGATCGACACGAAAGCGCCCGGACCGCAACACGACGAGGTGCGTGAGATCGCAAGGTCATTGGAGGAACGGATCATCCCATTGCGGCAAGCCGCAACAATCACGGAACCTCCCTGGTCTCTCGATGAGCGCGCAGCCGAGGATCCGCCGATTGTCAACATGGGGGGCGACGATGTGTCGGTCCTCTATAACAGCTTTGGCTGGCCGCTGACGAGCGTCGGATCCACGCGGCGCCTCGACTATACCCGAAGGGAAGGCGTAATCCCGCCTGTAGAGTCGCACGCGGCCGTCCTGACGCTGCCCTGGCGCCGCCCGCACGCGCTGACGGGAATGCCGGACAACGTCCGCCTGCCGCTGCGCCCGCTTCCCGGCCTGTTGCTCAACACCATCTTCTACGGACTGCTCTGGGCGCTGCTCCTGTTCGCCCCCGGCGCCATCCGCCGCCGCATCCGCCGCGCCAAGGGCCGCTGCCCGAAGTGCGGCTTCTCCCTCGCCGGCCAGCCGCAGCCCGGCTGCCCCGAGTGCGGCCACGGCCGAGCGCCGGCGGCTCGCGCAGCGGCTTAGACCCGAGCGTCCGGGGGGGCCGAAGCGCGGTAGGAGCTTCCATCTGCGCGGTACGAGGCTCTGTCTGCACGGTATTTTGTTTCCTCTGCGCGGCAATTTGCTCTGTCTGCGCGCTATGACGGAGCATCTGCGCGGCACGAGGCTCTGTCTGCGCGGTATTTTGCTCTCTCATAGCGCCATTTTGCTCTCTCATGGCGCTATTTTGCTCTGTCATAGCGGTATTTTGCTCTGTCATAATGGCTCGATGTGGCCGCGCAGCGGCCTGACGCCGGCGCGAGCGGCGATGGCGGGCCCTGGGCATCGGTTTTTCCGGACAGTGAGCGCTGCGTCCGGATAAGGCGAGATGGCGGCAGTGCACATGACGCCAGCGCGCGGCTCACGCCTCGCCTGAGCCGATCATGTCAGACAGCCCTGAAGCAGCGCACACGGCGCCCCAGATTCCCAGGACCAGCGTCCCTGGGATGCGCGCCAGTATGTTGATCAGCCCAACCCAGTGGTAGTCCATTCCCGTCGCTGTCAGGAACCACTCGAGGCCGAACCAGCAGCCCGCGGCAAGCGCAAGCAGCACGATGCCCAGGAAGAGCTTCGATCCGACGAACTCCAGCCAGAAAGGGGCCATCGCTGTCCTTACCGGCGCCGGCTGATGCGGCACAACTCGGGCTCGTGGGGCGTGGGGGGGCCGATCAGCCGCGGCGGATGATCCTACGCGCCGAGGCGCCAGGCGCGAGGCGCCCGCGCCTGCTCATCCCCACCGCCTTGTGCGCTCCTTCATCATTCAGCATTCATCCGCGCCCTCCCAATCTGTGCCTCCATCTGTGTCATCTGTGGATTACTCTGAGCGATCATCGCCGCCCGCGCAGCGTCCCCGCCCGCACCCGCCCATCCCGCAGCAGTTCCACCCACACCGCCCCGTCCACCGGCGTCTGCAGCCACGTGCGCTGCCGGCGCACCTCGTCCCACTGCGCCGCATCCGCCAGCCGCCGCCCGCTCGACTGCACGATGGCGCGCGGGCTCACCTGCGCCACCAGTTCCAGCGCTGCGTCCGTCGGGCTGCCGTGATGCGGAACCTCCATCGCCTCCGCCCGCAGCGGCGCCCCCGAACTCAGCAGCGCCGCGATCGCTTCCCGCTGAATGTCCCCAGTCAGCAGCAGGCTTCCCCCCGCGCACTCGATGCGCCCCACCAGCGACGTGTCATTGGCGTGCCGGAACTGCGCCCCCGGCGCCGGCGACAGAAACCGCAGCCGCGACTCGCCCAGCCGCAGCCAGTCGCCCGCCCGCGCCACCTCGATCTCGATTGCGCGCCCCCGCAGCCGCTCCAGCAGCCGACCCGGCCCCGACCGCGGCGCCCGCTCGGCAGCGCCCGCAAACGCCTCCCCCACGATCACGCGCTGCACCCCCAGCGCCGGCGCAACATCCGCCAGCGCGTTGTAATGATCCAGATTCGCGTGCGTCAGCACCACCACCGGAACCTTCCACGCCCCCAGCGCCCGCACCGCCCGCTGGATCTCGCTGCGCCCGATCCCCGGCCGCATCGACCCGCAGTCCCACAGCATCGCCTCGCCGCCGCTGCGCACCAGGTGGCACGTGCCATCGGCCACCGAAAGCGTGTCGATCCGAAGCGCCACCTCCGGGCGCAGCTGCTGCCCCTGCCGCACCTCCACCCCGAGCCACAGGCACACCGCCCCCACCAGCATCCACGACAGCCCATCGCGCCAGTGCGCCGACCGGATCAGGTGCATAGCCACGCCGGTCGCCCCGATCGTCCACGCCAGCGTCACCTGCGGCAGCGCAATCGACGCCCACGGCGCCTGATCGATCGTCATCACCACCCAGTGCGCAAGCTCGGCAAGCCCTCGCAGCGCCCCGCCCGCAAGCGCCGCCGCCGGCGGCACGATCAGCCCCAGCAGCGCCAGCGCATACGACGCGATCAGCAGCAGCGCAATCAGCGGCAGCGTGATCACCGTCGCCGCGATCGCCAGCGGGCTCACCAGCCCGGTGTGATACACGATCGCCGGCAGCCCGATCAGCCAGCACAGCGCGCTGACACTCACCAGCCCCTTGCTCCATACCCACGCCGCGCCCGCCCCCCACCGCCACCCCGATGGCGGCCGCTCCAGCCCGCCGATCACCTTCTGCCCGAACAGCCGCCGCTGCGTCACCGGCCCCAGCAGGATCAGCGCCGCCACCATCCCGAAGCTGAGCTGAAACCCCATCGACCACAGCTCCGATGGCCGCCACACCAGCACCAGCGCCGCCGTCCATGCCAGCACCGCCAGCGGATCCCACCGGCGCCCCAGCGCCCGCGCCAGCAGCAGCGCCAGCGCCATGATCGCCGCGCGCACGATCGGCGCCCGCGCCGGAATGATCAGCAGCGCTGTGATCGTCACCAGCGCCACGATGATCGCCTCCCACCGCCCCAGGTCACCCAGCAGGCGCAGCCCGATCGCGGCGCCCCCGATCAGGATCGCCAGGTGCAGCCCGCTGATCGCCATCAGGTGCGCCAGCCCCACGCGCTGGAACGCCTGCTCCGTCTCCGAGCCGAACTCGCGCTGCCCCAGCGCGATCGCGCCGAGCATCGCGCCCGGCCCATCCGGCGCGCCATCTGTACCGAGCGCCGCGCTCAGGTACCGGCGCGCATCAGCCCGCCAGCGCAGCCACGCGCTGCGCGCCTCTGGCAGCAACCCGCCGGCGGCCTCCATGCGCTGCAGGAGTTCATTCCGCGGCGCCCGCAGCGACACCGCCGGCAGGCGCGCCGGCGCGCCGACCGCGCCGGGGTTCATCGGCCCCGCCGTGCGCGACGCCCACGCCGTGATGCGCACCCGCTCACCCGCCCGCAGCCACGCCGGCGCCTCCGCCTCCACGACCGTGAGCGTCGCCCTCCCGCTCGCCGCGCGCCACGCGCCGCCGGCGCGCACGCGCCCCACC
>JBICIE010000054.1:0-5464 GCA_043101635.1 Phycisphaerales bacterium JB039
CGGCCCGGGGCGCCGGCGCCGCGGCGCCAGCGATCTCAGCGACCGTCTCGCGCGCCCGGCGCCCTTCGCCCGCCTCCGGCACGCGAACGCTGACGCCGGGGGGCGCGACCTCCGGCGCAGCCGGGCGCGCCGCCCCATCGAGCCCGGCCGAGGCGTCCACTGCGCCCCTTGCGCCGAGGCGGGAGATTCAACTTGCCGAACGCGCCCTGCTGGCGTCACCCGGCGCGCCGGATGCGGCGCCCGCCGGGGCCAGCGCATCAGCGCCGGCGCTTGAGGCGCCGCGGCTGGCCCCCGCCCTTGCCGTGCGCACGCCGGGGGCTGCCGCGCCTGCGCGCGCAGGAGAGGCGCAAGATGCGGCGCAGCATCAGGTCAGCGCGGCAACGACCGAAGCCCTGCGCGCCGGCGCCCCGGCACTGCCGCCAGCGCAAGCCGACGCCACGATCGTCGTGGCCGAGCCGGCGCAGCATGGCGCCACCGAGCAGGCCCTGGCGGCGCCGGCGCTTGCCGCCGACATCGATCGGGCCGGGCCGCCGGCGGCGATCGGCGTGTTGCCGCTGCCGGGCGCCGCGGCCCTCGAGCTGCGCCTGCCGGAAGCCGCCGCGCCCGCCGGCGCGTTGTACGAACAGCGCGACGAGCGAGCCCGCGAGGCGCTGGTCGAGCAGGGCGGCGGCAGCGAGCAGACGGAGGCCGCGGTCGCCGCGGCCCTGGACTGGTTGGCCCGCCATCAGGAAGATTCCGGCGCATGGAATGGGCGCACGTTCGACCGTCACGGCGTCGGCGGGCGGGCGACGTACGACTTCGAATCGGCGCTGACCGGCCTGGCGCTGCTGTGCTTCCTCGGCGCCGATCACACGCACGCGCAGGCGGGGCCGTATCAGGACAACGTCCGGCGCGCCATCGACTGGCTGCTCGAGGCCCAGGAGCCAGATGGCGACCTGCGCACCGGCTCGACCATGTACAACCACGGCATCGCCGCCATCGCGCTGTGCGAGGCCTACGGCATGACGCAGGATCCGCGCCTGCGCGACCCGGCCCAGCAGGCCCTGCGGTTCATCGAGGGCGCCCAGGGCCGGCGCGGCGGCTGGCGCTACGACCCGCAGCAGGCGGGCGATACCTCCGTGCTCGGCTGGCAGGTGATGGCGCTGGTCAGCGGCAAGCGGGCCGGGTTGGAGGTCTCCGATGAGGCACTGGGCAGCGCGTCGGCGTGGCTGGACTCGGCCAGCCGCCGTTCCAGCCCGGGGCTGTACGCCTACCAGGCGCGGATGGCGCCGACGGTGTCGATGACCGCGGAGGGCATGTTCACGCGCCAGCTTCTCGGCGAGGACGCCGGCTCGGACCGGATGATCGAGTCGGCGGCGTTCATCTCGCGCCAGCCGCCGCGCTGGGAGTCCGACCAGACCACCTACGCCTGGTACTACGCGACGATGGCGCTGTATCAGCACGGCGGCGAGACCTGGGAGCGCTGGAACGCCCAGCTTGCGCCGGAACTGCTGGAGCGCCAGCGCCAGGATGGGCACGCGGCCGGAAGCTGGGACCCGCGCGACCGCTGGAGCCGCATCGGCGGGCGGATCTACCAGACGGCGATCTGCGCCCTGACGCTGGAGGTCTACTACCGCTACCTGCCGCAGTACATGGAGCCGTAACGGGCCGGCCGATCAGCCGCCGGCGCCGTCGCCGCGCAGCTTGAGCACATGGTCCACGATGGCCTGGATCTCCAGGTCGCTGAGCTGCTCGCCGAAGCCGGGCATGCCGGTGGAGGGGATGCCCTCGGCGATGATCTTCGCGATGCCGGCGCGGGCCTGCTCTGGGGTGTCGCCGGTGAAGTACCGCCAGGGCTCGTTGACGAAGCCGCGCGGCGGGGGCGAGAGCAGGCGGGCCATGGGTCCGTCGCCGCGCCCCTGGGCCCCGTGGCAGGCGGCGCAGTGGCGCTCGTACAGCGACTTGGCGCTGGCGATGGCGCCGGGCGTCGGGTCGGGCTGCTGCGGGGGCGGTGGGCTGGAGGACCGGTCGGCGTCGCGCGGCGCCGTGTCGGCTTGCGGCTGTTGCTCGCCGCAGGCGCCGAGACAAAGGACGCCGAGCAGGCCGGCGAGGATGGCGAAGGCGAGGGACAGGCTGCGGCGGTGGTCGTCGAGGGGCATGGACGCTCCGATGACTGGGACGAATGGAC
Organism: Phycisphaerales bacterium JB039; assembly: GCA_043101635.1. Lineage (GTDB taxonomy): Bacteria > Planctomycetota > Phycisphaerae > Phycisphaerales > UBA1924 > CAYMJK01. Next base: position 2,168 of record JBICIE010000054.1, read on the forward strand.
GGACCCGGCCGAAGGGCCGGACTGCCGGAGGGGGGACTCGAACCCCCACGGGTTTTACCCCAGCGGATTTTGAATCCGCCGCGTCTGCCAATTCCGCCACACCGGCGCGGCGGGAGAGAATAGCCCGGCGGCGCTGGAGAGAGCAGAGGGTCAGGAGCCCTCCAAATGTGTTCGCGCCCGCGCATCGTCGGCGGCTTGCCGTTTTCGGGCAGGCGCGGCGCGACCCCTACAATCACCGGCCGTGGGAGACAGGAGGGCGCGATGCGCGTGTGGTTGTCTCTGGTACTCGTCGGGCTGCTTTCGGGGCTGGCGGCGCTTGGGGGCGCTGGCGGGCAGGAGCCGGATCTCCAGGCGGCGCTGGATACGGCTCTTGATGACGAGCGCCGGGCCATCGCCTTCTACGAGGCGGTGATGGAGCAGCACGGGCGCGTGCGGCCGTTCGCAAACATCGTCGAGGCGGAGCGGCGCCACGAAGCGGCGCTGCTGGCGCAGTATCAGCGACTCGGTCTGACGGCGCCGGGGGATCGCTGGGCCGATGCGACGTTCGCGGTCCCGGAGACGCTGGCCGAGTGCGCCGATCTCTCGGTGGTCGCCGAAGTCCGCAACGGGCGGATCTATGAGGAACTGCTCGAAACAATCGACGACGAGGCCGTGCGGCTGGTCTTTGTGCGCCTGCGCGACGCCTCGCTGCAGCGCCACCTGCCGGCCTTCGAGCGCCACGGCAGCGGCTGGGCGCCGGTTGCGCCCGACCAGTTGACGGCCGTGCAGCAGGCGCAGCGCGACAAGGCGCTGGCCGCGCGCGAAGCCATGTTCGGCGCCCTGCTGGGCGAACTGACCGCCGCGATGTCCGAGGGCGGGCCGGCGGAAGCGATCGACGTGTGCGCTGTGCGCGCGCCGGCGATCGGCGCCGAGGTGGCGCGCACGCACGGTGTCCGCATCGGGCGCACCTCGTGGAAGCTGCGCAACCCGGAGAACGGCCCGCCGGTGTGGGCGGAACTGCTGGTTGATGAACGGCCCCAGACGCCGCGCTTCATGGCGGATCGTGCCGGGCGGCTGGGCGCGCTGACGCCGATCCGCCTGGCGGGCGCGTGCCTGCAATGCCACGGCGCTGCCGAGCAACTGGCGCCAGGCGTGGCGGGCGCGCTGGAACGGCGCTATCCCGACGACGAGGCGACGGGCTTCGGTGAGGGCGACCTGCGGGGCTGGTTCTGGATCGAGGCGCCGGCGCCGTGAGGGCGATCAGATCGTGCGGTGCAGTCGCTGCACCGCTTCGGCGATGACGGCGCCCAGGAAGCCGACGACGCAGATCAGAAACAGCAGGTCCATCACCGGGTGAAAGCTGGGCTCGGGCGCCACGAACGTGAGCCACCCGGTCAGCACGGCGAGCCCGAGAAACAACAAAGCCCAGACAATGCGCATGATGCGGAGTTATTGGCGTCGATTCTGAAGGCAGCCTGAACGCCCGGTGAGACTTGCCTCATCATTCCTGCCGGGTGGAATTTTTTGCGCGTTGGCGGTGAAGCTGGGCGCTCTGGCCGGCCGCGGCGCGGCCGCCGGGCTCGGCTGTCGGGAGACGGACCGTGAAGCGGGCGCCGGCGTCCCGGCAGTTCTCGGCGGTGATGTCGCCCCCGTGCAGCTCGGCGACACCCTTGGCGATCTCCAGCCCCAGGCCGTTGCCGCGACCGTTGGAGCGCTCCTCGGGAGCCTGGGCGAAGCGGTCGAACAGCTTGCCGAGCATCCCCGGGGCAATGCCCGGGCCGCGGTCGCGGACGGTGATGGTCACCTGGCCTGCGCCGTCGGCCGGCGTCCCGTCTCGCGCAGCCTCGATGTCGATGGCAGCGCCGCGCGGGCTGAAGCGGATGGCGTTGCGGATCAGATTCTCGAGCATCACGCGCAGGAGATCGCTTTCACCGATGACGCTCAGTTCCAGGCCATCGTCGTCCTCGAGCAGCGTCGGTCGCAGTTGCACGTCGGCCTGGTCGGCGACCGGCTTGCAATGAGCGACCGAGTCGATCACCAGTTCGTTGACCAGGGTCCGGTTCATGCGCGGGGGGGCGCCCTCCCGGACCTGCGTGAGGAGGAGGAAGCTCTCGACGAGACGCCCGAGCCGGCGCATCTCCTCCTCCACGCTGCGCACGAAACGGATGCCCTCCGGGTCGATGGCGCCGCGCCTGGCCAGCACCTGCGCCTCGGCAAGCAAGGTCGAGATCGGCGTCTTGAGTTCGTGGGAGACATTGCTGATGAAGCGGGCCTGCGCCTGGTAGCCGGCGTCGAGCCGTTCCAGGGCGTCGTTGAGATTGCTCTGCAACTGCGCGACCTCCGCGGCGGCCGAGCCAAGGCGCACGCTCCGGCCGACCGACTCGGGCGTGAGACGCCGGGCGATGTCGCGGACCTCCTCGATCGGACCCACGGCGACCCCGGCGATGAACCAGCCGGCGACGGCGGCGCCGGCCGCGGCGAACGGGGAGACCAGCAGCAGGGCCTGGGCGACGGCGCTGAGCTGGGCGTTCATGGCGCTGGAGTCGGTCCAGGCCAGCAGCGTCTGGTTGTCGTCGGCGGCGAGCGGAAGCGCGACGACCCGCACCCGCTCTCCGCCGCTGGTCCACCAGTCGAGCAGCGGCTCGACGTCCCTGGCGGCCTCGGCGTCGTCGTCGCCGGTCTGCGCGCCCGCGCCGCCCGTGGCCGCCGTGGCCGTCGTGGCCGTCGTGGCCGTCTTCGCGGCTTCTGCCTTCTTTGCGGCTTCTGCCTTTGCGGCCCTTGCGGCTGCTGCAGCCTCGGCGGCCCGCCGCGCCAGCGACGTCGCGGCGGCTGGCGGGTGCTCGGTCTGGGCGATCGGCCGCCCCGCGGCGTCAAAGATGGCCATCGCGAAGCTGTGGAAGCGGCGCGCCGCCAGTTCGTCGCTGGCGCGCTGGCGCAGGCGCATCGGCTCGACCGGCGTCGTCAGGTCGCGCGCGTGGATGATGGCGCGCATCTGCAGGGTCTTGTCCAGATCGCGCCGCACGGCCTGCCGGTGATAGAGAAACGCGACAGCCGTCAGCGCCCCCTGCACCAGCACCACGACCGCGATGACCCAGATCGTCAGGCGGAAGCGGAGCGAGATGCGCCCCAGTCGCGGGCGGGGCTCACGGGATGGCATTGTCCGGCTGGTCCACGACGCCGAAGCGGTATCCGGCGCCCTTGATCGTGTGAATGAGTGGCCGCTGGAACCCGCGGTCGATCTTCTTGCGCAGGGCAGAGATGTACACGTCGATGACGTTGCTGGTCGGCTCGAAGTTAATGTCCCACACCTTCTCGCCG
>JBICIE010000055.1:0-13540 GCA_043101635.1 Phycisphaerales bacterium JB039
GGGGGGCCGGGTCGGCCCCGCCTTTCCTTTTTGCTGGCGTTGCGACGCCTGCGCCCCGGTCACTCCCGAATGGACCATCATCCTGGATCCGAACCCGCGCACTGCGACCCGTCCGGCTCGCTGGACGTCTTCTACTTCGTCGCAATGGTGCGTCGGCCACTTACGAGCCGTGCGCGCCGACAAGATCAGCGAGACGGTGGAGTTCGCGCCGGAGATCATCGATCTGGCGTTGCTGCCTTTCGATCATCTCTTCGTGGCGGTGGATCTGATCGTCCTTCTCAGCGCGGAGATCGCGGAGGGCTTCGACGAGCAGGGCGGTGTGGGCGCGTTCGGAGATGTACTTCATGCCGTCCGGCCCTTTGCCGACCCAGTCGGGGAAGACTTCCTCGACCTCGCCTGCGAGCAGGCCGAACTGCGGGCCTTCTGCGCCGAGGCCGCGCTCGATGGCGTCCTGGGTGTAGGCGAATTCGTAGCCGCGGAGTGTCAGCAGGCGGTCGAGCGTGCCGGACATGGGCTGGATGTCCTGCTTGAGGCGCTCGTCACTGAACACGGCCCAGGATCCGCCGCCGGGCTTGCCCGCCTGGCCGTTGACACTCAGCAGGAAAGTCGCGGCAGGGGAGGTCACGCCGATGCCGACGCGACCGTCGGAGGTGACGGTGATCCCGTCGCCGCCCGCGCCGATGTGCGTACGGCCGTCACGGCTGACGGCGATCACGTCGCCGGCGGTCGGTGTGCCGATGATCAGGCCTTCGGCGCCGCCCTTCGGCCACATGCGGACGGTTCCCGCCCCGCCGCCAGTGGTGGCGACGCCGATCGCGAGGCCGCGTGTTTCGTCGCCGATCGCGAAATCGCCCCAGCCGTTGCCGATGTCCCAGCGCCACTGGTTGGAGGTGGCGACGGTCAGGTTGGCAGCGCGCGGCGTCGTGTTGATGGCGGCGCCGTTGCGAGCGGAGATGACGAACTGGCGCGCCGCCGTCGTCTCCATGGTGAGACCGTCGCTCCAGAGGAACGAGTTGTCGTGCAGGGCGCCGGCGTTCCTGCCGGCTGCCAGCGAGTATGCGCCGAGCGCCCGGTTCGCGTTTCCGCCCGGGATCGCGGCGTTCTGGCCGCTTGCGGTGTTCTGGTTGCCGCCCGCGACGACGGCAAGCTCGCCGGCGACATTCACCGAGCCGCCGGCCACGACACCAGCTTCGCCCGCGGTATTGCTCAGGCCGCCGCCGATGAACCCTCCGCCTTCGGCGGTGTGCTCGAAGCCCATGCCGCCACCGCCGACGATTGTTGCCGCGAACGCACCAGGGGTGATCGTGTTGCCCTGCCATCCTCCGATGATGTTTGGGGCAAAGTCGGACTCGGCATTCTCGATGCGCAAGGCGGGGAGCGCAAGGGCGTACGGGGCCGGCGAGATCGGCTGACGGGGACTGAGCGTGACATAGCCGGTCGTGGTGTCGCAATTGCCGACCGTCGTATCTGGGCGGACCTTGACCGCGAGCCAGTGCGCCTTGCCATCGGTCGCGCTGCCGAAGTCGAGTTCGACGGTGAACAGGCCGTCAACGACCGCCACGTTGTCGTGGCACACGCTTGCCCTGAGCAGACCCGCCATCGGTGCGTCGAACAGGTCGAACGCCAGGTCATAGGCGCCGGACGCCGGCTGCCCATCGTCCTGCAGGACGCCCTGATAGGTGAAGGACGTCTCGAACCGTTGGGCCAGGGCGCCACAGGTGGCGAACGCGGTCACGAACGGGACCAGGCACATATTGCGCATCACGCTCTCCTCCGTCACTCCCGGATTGCAGTCAGCGATTCTGCGTGCCGCAGACGCCCTCACTTCTCCGACTTCACCCTCGAGTCTCCGCTGGCCCGTTCTGCTTCGAAGGCCTTCGCAAGCGCGTGAAGGTCGTTGCGAAGGTCATCGATCTGTCGCTGCTGGGTTTCGTGTTCGGACTGCCGGCGCCTCAGCTCACGCTGCTGGGATTCGATCTGCTCCTGCTGGCGCTGGATTTGTGCGTCCTTCTCGGCCCGGAGGTCGCGCAGGGCTTCGACGAGCAGGGCGGTGTGGGCGCGCTCGCTGATGTACTTCAGCCCGTCTGGGCCTTCGCCGACCCATTCGGGGAAGACCTCTTCGACCTCGCCGGCGAGCAGGCCGAACTGCGGGCCTTCTGCGCCGAGGCCGCGCTCGATGGCGTCCTGGGTGTAGGCGAATTCGTAGCCGCGGAGTGTCAGCAGGCGATCGAGCGTGCCGGACATCGGCTGGATGTCCTGCTTGAGTCGCTCATCGCTGAAGACGGCCCATGATCCACCGCCGGGCTTGCCGGCCTGGCCGTTGACGGAGAGCAGGAACGTCGCGGCGGGGGACGTCACGCCGATGCCCACGCGCCCATCTGAGGTGACGGTGATCCCGTCGCCCCCGGCGCCGATATGGGTCCGCCCGTCGCGGCTGACGGCGATCACATCGCCGGCGGTGGGCGTGCCGATGATGAGGCCCTCTGCGCCGCCCTTCGGCCACATCCGCGCGGTTCCCGCCCCGCCGCCGGTGGTGGCGACGCCGACGGCGAGGCCGACGGTCTCGTTGCCGATCGAGAAGTCGCCCCAGCCGTTGCCGACATCCCATCGCCAGCGGTCGGAGCTGGCCACGGTCAGGTTCGCCGCCCGCGGCGTTGCGTTGATGGCGGCGCCGCCGCGGGACCAGACGAGGAACTGGTAGGGGCCGGTCGTGGGCGTGCTGTTGCCGTCGCTCCAGACGAATGTGTTGTCGTCCTGGGCTCGGGCGGAATGGCCGGCAGCGAAGGCGTACGCGCCGCTCGCCGTGTTGACAAAGCCTCCCGGCGCCGTTGCGAATCGACCTGCGGCATTGTTCTCGGCGCCTCCACCGACCGTGCTGTAGCGCCCCTCCGCCCGGTTGCTCCCTCCGCCTCCGATCGTGGCGCCCTCTTCTGCGGCGAGGTTGTTATACCCGCCGGATATCGTGGCGGCCCTTCCGGGCGGCGCGACCTCGTTGTCTTGCGCGCCGCCGATGACGTTCGGCAGGAATCCGATCATCTCGGTCCGCATGGCAGGGAGCGCAAGGGCGTATGGCGCAGGGCGCAGCGACTGACGTGGCGTGAGCGTGGTGTAGCCGCCAGTTGCAGCGCAGTTCCCGGCGGTGGTGTCGCGGCGCACCCGGATCTCGAGCCAGGCGGGCCGATCGCCGAGGACCTCGCCGAAGTTGATCTCCGCGGTGACCAGGCCGTCGGTGACCGAGACGTTGTCGTGGCAGTCTGTGCCGAGGGACGCTCCGCCCATCTGGGCATCAAACAGCTCGAAGGCGATGTCATAGGTCCCGGACACCGGCTGGCCGCCGCTGCGGAGCACACCCTGGTAGGTGAATGCCGGTTCGAGGGACTGGGCCGAGGCGACGCCGGCAGCGCTGGCGACGATGGTGGCGACGACGATCGGGATCGGGCGATTTCGCATCACTTCCTCCTATGGCAGCGGCAACTGACGGGCCAGTGTACAGGAAATGCGGCGAAGGGCGCCCTCGGGGGCGGTGATTTCACTTGACGGCGGGACAGGCGATCCGGGATACTCGGGCGTCGGCTCCTGCGGCCGGCGGGCTGTCGCATGAGGAGCGGGCGATGATGAGAGGGGCCGGTTGGCTCGGGATGGCGGTGTGTGCGGTGACCGCTGGGGCCAGCGCCCAATCGACGTGGCATGTCGATCCGGTGTGCGGCGACGACGCGTGGAGCGGCTTGAGCGATGTGTGCGCCGGGCCCGACGGGCCGAAGCGGACCATCGGGGCGGCGATCGCGGGCGCGTCCGATGGGGACACGGTGCTGCTGGGACCGGGGGTCTACAGCGGGGCCGGCAACATCAGGATCGAGCTCGGCAAGGAGTTGACGGTGCGGGGGCGCGAGGGCGCCGCGGCGACGATCCTGGACGGGCTGGGGGACGGGCCGGCGTTCGATGTCTTGTTCGCGTCGCCGGGCTTCGAAGGGCTGACGCTGCGGAACTTCTACGCCGGGTTCAGCGGGGGCGCGATCACGATGTACGGGTCGGACTCGGTGATACAGGGGTGTGTGTTCGAGCAGAACCGGACGGGGCAGGACGGTGGGGCGGTGTTCGCGTTCGATCTGTCACGCCCGCTCATCGTGAATTGTGTGTTCGTGGAGAACACGGCGGCGACGGCGGGCGGGGCGGTCGCGGCGTTCATCGGGGCGGCGGACGTGATCAACTGCACGTTCATCGACAACACCGCTGACAGCGACACGGCGCACAGTGTGTGGGGCTTCGTCGAGGTACACAACAGCATTCTGCGAGGCGGGACGGACCACATCGTCACCGTCCTTGAGGTGACGTACAACAATGTCGAGGGTGGGCACTCTGGCGAGGGGAACATTGATGTCGACCCGCTGTTCGTGGATGCTGCCGCGGGTGACTACCGGCTGAGCGCGGACTCGCCGAGTATCGACGCGGGGAATTCACAGCGCGTGCTGAGCGGCGTGGTGACGGACTTTGCCGGCCTGGATCGCTTCGTGGATGATCCGGCGACGCCGGATACGGGGCTGGGCGGTCCGGGCGGGCGCGCGGTGGTGGACATTGGGGCCCACGAGTTCCAGGTGGACGCCTGCTCCGCCGATTGCGACGGGTCCGGCGGGCTTGACTTGTTCGATTTCCTCTGCTTCCAGAATCTGTTCGCCGCGGGCGACCCCGATGCGGACTGCGATGGCAGCGGCAGACTGGACGTCTTCGACTTCCTCTGCTTCCAGAACGCCTTCGCGGCCGGGTGCCGCTGATCGCGGGCCGGGGCCGCCGGCACGCAAACGCGACCAACCCACTTGACGGCGCCCCTGCTTCTCTGGCACAATGCGCTTCTCGGCGGCGCCGGTGTGTGCCGGCTCGCCAGTCGGGCAACGAACCACGCCCGAACAGCATTGCGCACTTTCCGCCGCCGCGGGGCGGGCGGTATCGCTGCGCAGGCGATTCGTGAACCGCAGCAAGGAGACACCGCACATGACTCGACTGACGCAGATTGGGACGGTTGCCGTCTGCCTCGGCGCCGGCAGCGCCCTGGCCGACGACCTGCTCATCACCGACTACGGGGGCGCCATGGTGCGCCGCTTCGACGCCGCCACCGGCGCCTACATCGAGGATGTGCTGGTCGATCCCGGCATGGTGAACGTGCACGGGTTCACGTTCGATCCCGCTGGCAACGGCTATGTCACCGACGAGACCGGCAACATCTGGAAGTTCGATCCAGCGGGCGCGCCGCTGGGCTCGCTGACGGGCGTGATCGGCTCGCCCGCCCTGGACCGCATCGAGTATCGCGATGGGGAGCTGTGGGTGAGCAACTACGCCACCAGCGCCATCGAGCGCTGGGATCCCGACAGCGGCGACTATCTCGGCGACCTGGTGTTCGACCCCGAGATCCTCACGCCCAACGGCTTCGCCTTCGGGCCGGATGACAACTTCTACATCGTCAGCGAGGGGACGAATTCGGTGCGCCGCTATGACGGCGTCAGCTTCGACTTCATCGATGAATTCGTCGCGGCGGGCGCCGGCGGGCTCGACCAGCCCGTCAGCCTGTGCTGGGGTCCCGATGACAATCTGTACGTCACCAGCATCGGGACCAACGATGTCAAGCGGTATAACGGGGCAACCGGCGCCTACATCGACGATTTCGTCACCAGCGGCGCCGGCGGGCTCAGCTTCCCCGTCTCGGCCCAGTTCGGGCCGGGCGGCAGCCTGTTCGTGGGCGGGGTGCTCAACGACGCCCTCAAGGAGTACGACGGATCGACCGGCGCCTTCATCGGCGACTACACCGAAGCCGTGCTCAGCGGCATGACGCACTTCATGTTCATCCAGGGTGACGCCTGCTACGCCGATTGCGACGGCAGCGGCGAACTCGACTTCTTCGACTTCCTCTGCTTCCAGAACGCCTTTGCCGGCGGCGACGACTACGCCGACTGCGACGGCTCGGGCGCGCTGGACTTCTTCGACTTCCTGTGCTTCCAGAACGAGTTCGCCGCGGGCTGCCCGTAAGGGATCCGAAGGACGAGACGCGAAAGCGCACCTGGAGCCAGGGCAGATCCAGAGAGGGCAGATCCAGGAGAGCCCCGGGCAGTTGCCCGGGGCTTTCGCGGCCTCGCGGCGACGCGGCACGCGGATCATGCTCGCGGCGAGCAGCGGGGCGACCCCGACGGCGGCGAGGCGCCGGGCGGCGCGCGGGGCCGCCTTGACGCGCGAGGCGGTTTCGGGCACAATGCCGACTCGGGGCGCCAGCGAGGAGCCCGGTACCTGCAAAGAGGAGATGTATCATGCGGACTTCGAACCGGATTGCGTGCGCAGCGATCGCTCTGGTGGTGGCCAGCGCGGCCTCGGCCGACGTGGTGATCTCGAACTTCTCCGCCGGCGTCGGGGTCGGGACCGCCTTCGGCAGCGGCTCGACGACGATGTACAAGGCGTACGGGTTCCTGATGGGCGATACCGCCCACGAGCTGGACGCCGTCGTGCTGTCCATGAACTTCAGCAGCGCCACGGCTCCGCTGATCGAGGTGTCGATCTGGAGCGGCGCGACCTCGCCGGATGTGAAGTTGATCACGCTGGATAACCCGGCGCCGCTCAGTGGCCAGGGAGACTTCAGCTTCACACCGCCGTCGACCTTCACGCTGGAGGCTGGCGAGTCGTACTGGGTGTATGTCAGCCCGGTGACGACGGGCGCCGGCGACAGCTACACCTGGGACGGCTCATCGCCCTCGACCGACCCCTTCGGCCCGGCGGCGACGACCATCGGGTACATCTTCAACGGCTCGCCGAGCACGTTCCGCAACCGGCTGGAGGTGCAGGGGACGCCCGCCGACGCCTGCTACGCCGACTGCGACGGCAGCGGCACGCTCGACTTCTTCGACTTTTTGTGCTTCCAGAACGCCTTTGCCCAGATGGACCCGTACGCCGACTGCGACGGCAGCGGCACGCTGGACTTCTTCGACTTCCTGTGCTTCCAGAACGAGTTCGCGGCGGGGTGCCCGTAGGCGCGCAAAGGCCCAGGAACGAAGGCGCACGCCGAACCATGGCAGATTCCGGAGAGCCCCGGGCGAGTGCCCGGGGCTCTCGCATGGCTTGACAGCGACCCCGGGCGCCGTCATACTGGCGCCGGCGCCGGCGCCCGTCGGCGCCTGCGGCGCTGTAAAACGGGAGGAGACACATGCGGGGATCGAGACACCGGCGAGCAGCCTGCCTTTGCGCGGCCCTGGCAGGGGTCGCTCCGGCGGCGGCGGATGATTACCTGTGGGCCGCCGCATCCGGGCTGCTGCCGGATGCGGCCGACTGCCGCATGACGCTGGTCGACTCCAGCGAGCCAGAGGATCCGTCGCTCGGCGCGGGACTGCTGACGATCAGCAACGACGACGATCCGGAACTGATGTACTACATCATGCAGGGCCGGGCGCTCGAGGTCCCGGCCCGGTCCGAGGTCACGGTGCGGATGCGATACGTCTCCGGCGTCTCCGCCACCGAGCTGCGGACGAGCGCCGTGATCGGGATCACCACCGAGCCGAATGTCGGCATGGCGCTGTTCGTCGGTGAGGGCGAGATTTTCGTGGTCGATGGCTCGGCCCAGCGGGCCGGCAGCGCCGCGGCGGCAACCAGCGACGCCGTGCACGAGTACACCATCGTCATCGATGGAACGGCGCCGGGAGATTCCTACACCATCTTCCAGGATGGCGCCGCGCTGATCACCGCACGACTGGCGACGAGCCCCGGCACGTTCGGGTCGGTCACGCGGGTCTTCTTCGGCGATGGAACGCTGCTGGCCCGCGGCGTCAGCGAGTGGGAGAGCGTCTCGCACAACCTGGCGCGCGAGTTCTATCCCGACTGTGATGGCAACGGCGTACTCGACTTCTTCGACTTCCTGTGCTTCCAGAACGCCTTCGCCACTGGCGACCCCTACGCCGACTGCGACGCAACGGGAACGCTGGATTTCTTCGACTTCCTCTGCTTCCAGAACGAGTTCGCGACCGGCTGCCCGTAGGAGAAAGCGAAGAGCGAAGAGCGCAAAGCACACATGTGAGCAGAGCCCTCGGCGCCTGCCGGGGGCTCTCTGCGCCGGTGTGGCAGCATCGCTACGCCGACAGCAGCCGCGCGAACGGGAAGGCGTAGGTCGCGATGTTCACGCACAGCCGGTCGGCCGTACGCGCAAACAGCGGATAGTGGGCGTCGAGCTGGCGCTTCAGCTCATCCGGCGTCAGCTTCGCCCGCGCCAGCGTCCCGGCGTACTTCGCCGCGTAGGCCTCGATCGTCGCCCGGTCGCACTCGAAGTGATACTGGAAGCCATAGCTGCGCAGCCCGCACTTGAACGCCTGGGCGCGGCACTGGGCTGAACTGGCCAGCAGCGTGGTATCCGGCGGCAACTGGCTGACGTGCTGCTCGTGTGCCTGGAACTGACGGCTGGTCCAGGCGATCCCGGCCAGCATCGTCTCGACCTGCCCGGTGGTGTTGATGCTGACCGGGCACATGCCCCACTCCGGCCCATCCATCGGCTCGACCTTGCCGCCGAGGGCGGCCGCGAGCATCTGGGCCCCCAGACACACTCCAATGACCGGCAGCCGGCGCTCGTGGGCCTCCTTCAGCAGGGCCATCTCCGGCGCCATCCACGCCGGCGGCTCGGTGACGTTGAAGTCGCCGCCGAGGCTCACCACGCCGTGGACGTTGTCCAGGTCGGGCGGGATGGCGCCGGGGCCATCGCGGTCCGGCCGGCGGATGTCGAGGCGGAACCCGTGATCGCGGAGTGTGGCGCCGAGCCGGCCGGGCCCCTCCAGATCACCGTGCTGGAAGACGATTAACGTGGCCATGGGGCCGATAGTAGCCCCGAGGGCCTCCGGCGCCGGCTTCTGCTAGGCTTCTGACGAGTCCCGATCACCCCCCCGCGAGGAGTTCCCATGCGCGCACGTCTGTCCTTCCTGCTCTCTCTGGCGCTGACGGCCATCCTCGTCACCCCCGCCGCGGCACAGGACATCCGCCAGTCAGTGGTCAAGATCTTCACCACCAGCCGCCAGCCGGATATCACCCGGCCCTGGTCCAAGAGCCGCCCGGAAGAGGCCACCGGCACCGGCGTCGTGATCGAGGGCAACCGCATCCTCACCAACGCCCACGTGGTCAACTACGCCAGCCGCATCCTCGTCCAGCCCTACCAGTCCGGCGAGCGGTACGAAGCCGAGGTCATCGCCCGCACCGAGTGTATTGACCTGGCGATCCTGAGCCTGGAGGATGAGTCGTTCTTCGACAAGTACCCCGCGGCGACCTTCGCCGACGAACTGCCGCGGGTCGGCTCGACGGCCAGCGCCTACGGCTACCCGATCGGCGGGGACGAGCTCTCCATCACCGAGGGCATCGTCAGCCGCATCGAGTACACCCAGTACAACTTCGAGTCGCACGGCCTGCGCATCCAGGTCGACACGCCGCTGAACCCGGGCAACTCCGGCGGGCCGGCGACGGTGGACGACCGCGTGATCGGGCTGGTCTTCAGCGGCATCGACGAGGCCGACAACATCGGCTACCTGATCCCCACCAGCGAGATCCACGCCTTCCTGGAGGCCGCCGAGCGCAACGCCGCCAGCGGGGCGCCCAGCGGCGCCTACCGCGGCCGCCCGTTCCTCATGGATCTGTTCCAGAACCTGGAGAACCCGGCTCTGCGCGAGAAGCTCGGGCTGGAGGACATGGAGGGCGACACCACCGGCGTGATGGTGCTCGATCCCTGGGACGAGCCGGACTATCCGCTCAAGCAGTGGGACGTCGTCACCGCCATCGGCGGCGTCGACATCGACAACACCGGCATGATCCAGGAGAAGGGCCTGCGCCTGTACTTCGAGCACCTGTGCAGCAAGTTCGAGGCGGACGGACAGGTACCGCTCTCGATCATCCGCGATGGCGAACGCCTGGAAGTCGCCGCGCCGGTGACGGCAAAGCGGCCGCGCATCTTCAACTACCTGGAGATCAACAACGATTACCCGAGCTACTTCATCTTCGGGCCGGTGGTCTTCACGCCGGTGTACGGCGAGCACGTCAACTGGCTGGGCAGCTTCCTGGCGCCGCGCGGCAGCCCGATCGCGCTGCGGGCCGGCGACAAGCCGGACTTCGAGGACCAGGGCTTCGTGGTCGTGCCCAGCCCGCTGTTCCCGCACCGCATGACCAAGGGCTACGACATGGCGCCGTTCCCGACGCTGAAGACGGTCAACGGCGTCGAGATCAGGAACATGCGCCACCTGGTCGAGACGCTGCGGGGCATCGAAGATGACTACGTCGTCTTCGAGTGGTACGACCGCGGGGCCGACGCTCTCGTCTTCAAGCGCGACGAGGCCATCGAAGCCACCGAGGAGATCCTCGATGACAACGGCATCCGCCGCCAGATGTCCGAGGACCTGGAGGGGATCTGGGAGGAGTAGGGCCTGGGGGGCGGAGCGAAGAGAGATCAGAGAATAGAGAACGGAGAACAGAACGGAGGAGAGCGATGCGGAGCGCTGCTGGCAACCGACTCCGTCGAGACCGAAACTCTCCAGCCCGAAGGGCTGGCCGACAATAGCCGGGAGTGGAGCGAGCGCAGCGAGCGACACCCCCGGGAGCAGGAGCCCCCACTCCCCCCGACCCTGTAAGGGTCGTCGAAGCGCGGATCCGCGCAAGATCAGAGAACAGAGAGCAACCCCGTGAGCGCACAAACGGCGACCAGCACGAGTCTCGCACAGCGGATCGCAGACGACATCAGCTACCTGACCGACCTGCGCCACGACCTGCACGCGGCGCCGGAACTCTCCTACCAGGAGCGCACGACCTCCGCCCGCATCGTGCGCGAACTGGAAGCTGCCGGGATAGCCTACAAGTCCGGCCTCGCCCGCGGCACGGGCGTCATCGCCCACCTGCCGGCCACCGACCCCGCCGGCGCGTCGCGCAAGGCCATCGCCTTGCGGGCCGACACCGACGCCCTGCCCATCACCGAGGCCACCGGCAAGCCCTACGCCTCAAAGAACGAGGGCGTGATGCACGCCTGCGGCCATGATGGCCACACCACCATCCTGCTCGGCGCTGCGCGCGCACTGGCCAAAGTCCAGCGCCCGCGCCCGGTGACGCTGCTGTTCCAGCCCGCCGAGGAAGGCGGCGCCGGCGGCGCGGCCATGTGCGAAGATGGCGCCCTCGACGGTGAGGCGGGGGGGTCGCTCGGGCCGCCGGTGGAGTCGATCTTCGGGCTCCACGGCTGGCCGCGGATGACCCTCGGCCACGTCGGCACGCGCCCCGGCCCGCTGCTGGCGGCGACCGATGACTTCACGGTGACCATCCGCGGCGCCGGCGGCCACGCCGCCCAGCCCAACCTCGCCCGAGACCCGATCGTCGCGGCCGCCCACGTGATCGCGGCGCTGCAGACGATCGCCAGCCGCGCAGTGGCCCCGACCGACGCGGTCGTCTGCACCGTGGCCCGCATGAGCGCCGGCACGGCCAACAACATCATCCCGGAGACGGCCGAACTGGAAGGCACGGTGCGCACGCTCACCGCGCCCACGCGCGCCCTCGCCCGCCAGCGCTTCTACGAGATCGTCGAACTGGCGGCGCGGGCCCACGGCTGCGAGGCCGCCATCGACTGGCAGGACGGCTACCCGGTCACGCGCAACGACGCGGCCCTGACGCAGCGATTCTTCGAGATCGCGCGCAGCGCCCTGGGCGACACGCGCGTCGAGCTTGTTGCCGAGCCGACCATGGGCGGCGAGGACTTCAGCTACTACGGCGAGCGGATTCCCGCCTGTTTCTTCTTCCTCGGCGTCGTACCCGACGGCCAGGACCCCTTGACCCACCCGCAACTGCACCAGCCCGACTACGACTTCAACGACGACGCCCTCGCAACCGGCGTCGAACTGATGTGCCGCCTGGCGCTGGAGGCCTGAACCGTGTGGCCGTTCAAGAAGCGCACAGAGCAGTCTGAGCCCGCGCCGGCGCGGAACGCCGACTCGGAGATTGCCCGCTTCCTCGAGTCCTGGCGGTCGCGCCGACTGAAGGCGGAGGATGGCGGGCTGCTGGAACTCACGCTTCCTTCCCCAACCGACGAGCAGTCGCTCGGCGAGTGGGAGCAGAGTCGCGCTGTGAGCATGCCCCGCGAGCTTCGGGACATGCTCGCCTACGCCAACCCACCGGGACTCTTCGGGCTCGAGTTGCTCGCGCTTGACAGCATCGATGAGTACGGCGATCTGATCCCGTTCCATGACTGGGGCAACGGCGATTTCGACTGCATCGGCCGCGATGGCGCGGTCGTGTTCACCAACCACAGCCCCGATGTGCAGGTCGAGATTGCGCCCACGCTGCTGGAGTGGCTGCAGCGAGTCGTCGGCGAAATCGAGCAGACAGGCGCGCTGCGGCATCCCGGCGACTACCGCGACCGGCCCGAGCCCGGCGTCTACGCGCACGTACTCACTGCCCTCGAAGGCGTTGACTGCGAGTTGAATCGCTGAGCGCGAGCGGTCGCCGGGCAGGTGACAGCCGGTCGATCGCTCGCTCCCACTCCTCATGTTCGCTTTTCGTTGTTCGCTTTTCGCTTTCCCTACTCCCCCACCCCCAGATCCGTCTTCGTCAGCAGCGCCTCGAACCGCACCCCCGCCGCCTCGACGTTGGCCTGCGCCCCCTCCTCGCGGTCGATCGCCGTGATCACCGCGATCGGCTGGGCGCCCGCCTCGCGCAGACCGGCCACCGCCTCCACCGCCTGCCCGCCGGTCGTGCTGACATCCTCCACGAAGATCAGCCGGTCTCCCGGCTCCAGCCGCCCCTCGTACAGCTTCGCCGTGCCGTAGTCCTTCTTCTGATTGCGCACGAACACGCACGGCAGGCCGGTCTTCAGACTCGCCGCCGTCACCAGCGGGATGCCGCCGAGTTCGGCCCCCGCCAGCCGCTGCACCGGCCCAAGCTCGCCGACCAGCCGCTCGATCCGCTCGGCCAGCAGGTCCGCCACCGGGCCCAGCAGTTCCGGGCGCGTGCTGAACAGGTACTTGTCGAGGTAGTAGCTGCTGGTGCGCCCTGAGCGCAGCGTGAAGTGCCCGCGCAGCAGGCAGGCCTCGGCAATGCGCCGGGCGAGGTCGGCGTGGGACAGCGCGGAACGGTCTGCGGCAGGCATGGCGGCTCCTGATTCGCCCGGGCGCCGGGCTTATCAGACCTTAGGTTGAATGCCGACCGAAGGCGCCAGAGAGCCCCCGCCGGCGCATCCGGACCTGCAAGAGGCGCCGCGCCTGCGTGGAGGTGGCGGCTGCGCCGAGCCTGTCGGATATAGTGTCAGCCCGCGGGGTCGCCCGGCGGGAGAGCAGATGGAGGGTCGTTCATGCGCGCTGTACGAGAGAGGGCTCTGATCGGGATCTGGACGGCGGTCACCTGCGCCGCCGCCGCGGCACAGCCGATCCTGCCGCCGCCGGAGGATCAGCCCCCGCGCCAGAATCAGCCCGTCCGCCCCCAGCAGGCCCAGCCGCAGCAGCAGCAGGGCCAGGGGGCCCCGGAGTTCAACCCCGACCCGGGCGACAGCTTCGTGCTGGTCAAGAGATCGGAAGAG
>JBICIE010000056.1:0-24872 GCA_043101635.1 Phycisphaerales bacterium JB039
GCCCTGCTGTGCGACTCCCCATTCCGGGGGCTGGGCGCGCTTATCGCGACGCTGGGCGCGCTTCCAGCGCTTCCCAGCGCGCTTTCCGTGCTCCGCGGCAGCGCATCTGCGCTCTGCGGGAGCGGCGCCGCGGAGCGCAGACGGGCCATATCGGGACCCTGCGCGCAGCGTCCGCTTCATCGCTATCGCCCGCTGCGCAGGCGATCCCGCAGCGCGCGCAGCGCGACCGCGCGCCGGGCTCGCAGCACAGCGCACATTGCGCGCGCATATCGCTCAAGTGGCGCAGCGCCCGGGCCGAACAACTCCGCCGACGTTCGCCGCCCCGCGCTGCTGCGCGCAGCGCACTGGCCCGGATGGTCCGGGCCGCAGCGCGCCACCGCGCGGGCCGCGCGAACGCCGCGAGGGCTCACCATGACGACATTACCAAAGCAGCAGGCAGCGCTCATCAGCTTCTTTGAAGCACACGTGCCGGTGTGGCTCAATGACCCGGCGGCGATCGGGCTCGATCTGGCGACCGTCACATCGATCCAGGGCGCCACCGTCGCCGCCCGCGGCGCCTTCGACGCGGCCCAGGTCGCCCGCGACGCCTCCAAGGCGGCCACGACCACGCTGCACGGCGCCATCGACACCCTGCGCGGCATGGGCGGGCCGGCCATCAACGCCATCCGCGCCTTCGCCGAGGGCGCAGCCGACCCGATGGCGGTGTACTCGGCCGCGCAGATCCCCCCGCCCGCCGACCCCACGCCCGCCCCGGCGCCGGGCGCGCCCAGCGACATCAGCCTCACGCTGCTGCTCGACGGACGCATCCAACTCAAGTGGAAGGCGCCGCAGCCGGTCGCCGGCGCCGAGGTCTTCACCGAGATCCAGCGCCGCTTCAACGGAACCGGCAGCTACACGCCGCTGGCCTCCACCGGCGAGAAGACCTACTTCGACGCCACCGTCCCCGCCGGCACGCAGCAGGTCGAGTACCTGCTCTACGCCCGTCGCGGCGGCCAGGTCTCGGCCCCCGCCGGCGAGAGCATCCTGCTTGGTGTGCCGACCAACGGGCAGCAGGGGTCGCTGAGCCTGGCGGCGTAGCAACCGCGCCACAGTTCAGCGATGGGAGTCGCAGGCGCCCGGAGGGCGCCTTTCTCGTGCGCGTAGCGCATCGCCAGTGACAACGCCCCGGCTGAGATGACCGTCGCCGCAAGAACCCCATCCCATTCTCTGCGAACTCTGCGCCTCCTTTGCGGCCTCTGCGTTACTGCCTTGGCGCGCCAATCATCCGACATGGCAACCTCCCCCACCTCCCCCACCAGCGACCCCACCGACATCCTCCTCGCCCACAACCTCTGGGCCACGCGCACGCTGCTCGAGGCCTGCGCCAAGCTCACGCCCGAGCAGTGGCGCCAGACCTTCGACATGGGCCCCGGCTCGCTGCACGACACGACCACCCACATCCTCGGCGCTCTTCGCGGCTGGGCCGACTTCCTCGCCGGCCGCGAGCCGCGCGTGCGACTCGAAGAGGGCCAGCGCACGCCGCAGGAGTTGATCGAACTGCTCGAGGAGATCGATGCCGACATCACCGCCAGCGTGCGCGCCCATCCCGCCGATGAACTCGTCAGCGCCGAGCGCGGCGGCAGGACCTACACCTTCGCCCGCGGCGCCATTCTCACCCACGTGATGACCCACGGCTTCCACCACCGGGCCCAGTGCCTCAACATGCTCCGCCGCCTCGGCGTCGACCCGCTGCCGCCGAGCAGCGTCGTCGAGTGGATCATGATGGGCGAGCCGGCCTGAGCCCCATCAGACCGGCGCCCCCACCCCGCGGGGCGGCCCCATTGTGGTGGCCCGGATCCGGCCGCTGCAGCGCAGCGCCGCCGGCTCTGAGCCCCGGGCCCGCCGCCGGGCCCCGCCAAATGGGGAACCCCGGCCGGGCTCGGGCGCCGAACAGCGCGAATCCGGCGCCCGATTCTCCTAGAATGGCTCCAGGCAAAGGGATGCGCCTGGCAGGATGGTGACGATGGCAACCGGAGGGTCCTCAGGACCCGAGCACAGGGCCGCGGCCGAGGGTCGGGATGACCCCCTGCCTGTCGCCTGCGCCCGCCTCGATGCCGAGGGCCGGATCGCATCGGCCAACCGGGCCTGGGCCGCGCTGGCCGGGGCCCTGCCCGCCGGCGTCGGGACCAACCTGCCCGAGGCCCTCCAGCAGCTCGGCGAGGCGGGCGCCGCCGAGCAGTTGCGCATCGCCCTGGGCGGGACCAACGGCGTGGTCCGCGCCGATGTCTCGGTGGCGGCGCCGGGCGGGCCCCGCCGCTTCCGGCTGCTGGCCAGCGGCGCTGCGCGGGATGGGGCCTCGGTGGTGGCGATCGACCTGAGCGACCGGGACGAGGATGCCGCGCCGGTCGGCGATCGACGGTCGTGGCTCTCGAGCATCTTCGACTCGGCGATGGATGGGATCATCACCATCGATTCGCGCCAGCGGATCGTGATGTTCAACCAGGCGGCCGAGCGCATCTTCGGCGCCAGCGCTGAAGACGCCCTGGGGGCGCCGATCGATCGCTTCATCCCCGAGCGCTTCCGCCAGGCGCACGAGCGGCACGTGCAGGTGTTCGGCGACACCGGCCGCACCATGCGGGCCATGGGACGGCCCGGCAAGCTCAGCGGGCTGCGGGCCGATGGCGCCGAGTTCCCGATCGAGGCGTCGATCTCCCAGACGGTGGTCGACGGCGAGAAGTTCTACACCGTGATCCTGCGCGACATCTCCGAGCAGAAGACGCTCGAGGCGCAACTGCTGCACGCGCAGAAGATGGAGGGCATCGGCCGGCTGGCCGGCGGCATCGCCCACGACTTCAACAACCTCGTGATGGCGGTGCAGAACAACCTGATGCTGGCGACGCGCCGCCTGGAGCCGGACGCCCCGGCCCAGACGCCGATCGCCCACGCCCGGGAGGCCGCCGAGCGCGCTGCGAACCTGACGCGCCAGCTCCTGGCCTTCTCCCGCAAGCAGTCGGTGCGCCCGCGCGTGCTGAACCCCCGCGAGGTCGTCGAGAACATGGAGGCGATGCTGCGCCGACTGATCGGCTCGCACATCACGCTCGAGACCGAGCTTGATCCGCAGACGTGGGATGTGCACATCGACGGGCCGCAGCTCGAGCAGGTGCTGATGAACCTGGTCGTCAACGCCCGCGACGCCATGCCCGATGGCGGCACGATCACGATCCAGGCCGGCAACGTGGCCCCCGGCGGCCGGGCCTCGCTGGCCGGCGAGCACGTGCGCATCGCGGTGCTCGACACCGGCTCGGGCATGGACTCCGAGACCCTGGCGCGCGCCTTCGAGCCGTTCTTCACGACCAAGCCGCCCGGCGAAGGCACCGGGCTGGGACTGGCGACCTGCCACGGCATCGTCCACCAGAGCGGGGGGCAGATCTCCGTGCGCAGCGAACTGGGCCGGGGCTCGACCGTCGAGGTGCTGCTGCCGCGCGTCGAGCCCTCCTCCGACCAGCATGATCGCGCTGTCCGCGGCACCGAGACGGTCCTGCTCGTGGAGGCGGGCCCCATGGTGCGCAAGGTCGCCACCGAGGCCTTGCAGATCGCCGGGTATCAGACGCTGACCGCCTCCACGGCTCAGGCCGCGCTGCGCCTGGCGGCCGCCCACCGCGGCCAGATCGAACTGCTCATCGTCGGCCTGCCCGATCCGGAGGGCGCGGCGCTGATCGGTGAACTGCAGCGCCAGCGAGGCGCCCTGGCGGTGATCGCCCTGACCGGACCGGGAGACCCGCCCGCCGGCGGCGAACTCGGCAGTGCGGCGGTCCTCCGGCGCCCCTTCAGTGACGACGCCCTGCTCCGAGCCGTCCGGGCCGTCCTGGACCGGCGGGACGGAAGGCAGCGGGCCGAACCCCGCTGAAGGCCCGGCGGGGGAACTGGCCGCTATTGAGACACAGTCTCAGCCGTGATACAATGGGGCTCTGGCCACCGCCCGGCCGGGAATCGAGGCGCCCCATGTCGCAGAGCAGCGAAACTCGCGTCCCGCTTGCCCAGCTTTCCCGGGGGCGTCACGCCCGCGTGGTCTGCATGCGGACGCTGGATCCTGAGGATGTGGCCCTGCTGCGCGTTCTTGGGCTGTCCGAAGACACCCGCGTGTGCATGTGCCGCACCGCCGGCTCGTGCGTGCTGGATGTCGGGGAGCGCGGGGCCTGCCGCATCGCACTGGACCGACGACTGGCCGAGCGGATTCTGGTCGGACCGGTCGAGCCCGCGCTCGTCTCCGCGGACGCCGTCTGATGCGGACGGCGTCACTGGCGGGCCCGGCGCCACACGTCGCCACGGACGGGCCCGGCCCGATCCGCGTCGCGCTGCTGGGCAACCCCAACACGGGCAAGACCACACTGTTCAACCGCCTCTGCGGCCTGCGCCACAAGGTGAGCAACTTTCCGGGCACGACCCAGGAGGCCCGGATCGGCCGGATCCAGGGCGACCCGCCCATCGAACTGATCGATCTGCCGGGCGCCTACTCGCTGGAGCTGAGCGCGCCCGAGGCGGTGATCTGTCGCCAGACCGTCGAGGGCGCCCGGCCCGTCCCGGGCGCAGCGCCGCGCCGGCTCGATGCGATCATGATCGTGCTGGACGCGGCCAACCTCGAGCGCAATCTCGTCTTTGCGGCAGAAGCGATGGAGCGGGCCCTGCCCACGGCGCTGGTCTTGACCATGACCGACGAGGCCGCACGGCGCGGCGCGTCGGTCGATGTCGACGCCCTTTCGGCCCGGCTCGGCCGGCCGATCATGACGCTGGGCTCGCGCCGCGAAGCGCAGCCGGACCGAGTTCGCCAGCACATCAAGGACGCCATCGCGTCCGGCCCGGCCGCTCCCGTCACCGATCGCTCCTTCGAAGCCAGGCGCAACTGGGCCGCGGCGGTGGCCCGCGATGTCACGCCTCCTCCCGGACCCGAGGCGTCGCGACGGCGCTCCCAGAGACTCGATGCGCTGCTGACCAATCCCATTGGCGGGCTGGCGGTGTTCCTGGCGGTCATGGGCGCCCTGTTCTACGCCGTCTTCAAGCTGGCGCAGTATCCCATGGGCCTGATCGACAGCCTCTTTGCAGCGGTGGCAACCTGGGTCGAGGCGACGCTGCCGGCCGGGGCGCTCAGCGACCTGCTGACCAACGGGATCATTGCCGGCGTCGGCGCCACCCTCGTTTTCCTGCCGCAGATATGCCTGCTGTTCTTCCTGATCTCGCTGCTGGAGGAGACGGGCTACCTTGCCCGCGCCGCGATGATGACCGACCGGTGGCTCCGCCCGTTCGGGCTGACCGGGCAGTCCTTCGTGCCGCTGCTGAGTGCCCACGCCTGTGCGCTGCCGGCGATCAGCGCCTGCCGCGGCATTGGTGACCCGCGCAGTCGGCTGGCCACCATCCTGACGGCGCCGTTCATGAGCTGCACCGCGCGCATCCCGGTGTACATCCTTCTGACCGTGCTGCTCTTCCCGGGGCGGCCGCTTCTGCAGACGCTCGCGTTCTCGGCGTGTTACCTGATCGGCATTCTCGCCGGCGTCTTCAGCGCCGCCATTGCGCGGCGCACGATCCTCCGCGGCGCCAGCCGGCCGATGGTGATCGAACTGCCGAGCTATCGCCGGCCATCGCTGCGCTCCGCCCTGATCGTGGCAATGGACCGCGGCCTCGTCTTCCTCCGCAAGGCGGGGACGGTGATCCTCGCCGTCTCGATCGTGCTCTGGTGGCTGGGCAGCTACCCGCGCAGCGGGCCCAGCCCCGCCGGTGAAGCGCTGCGCGCCCAGGCGAGGGTGGTCGATTCCTCGCTGGCCGCCGCCGAGCTCAACGAGCGGGCCGAGGAGTTCGACGCCCGCTACGCCGCCAGCCGCACTTTCCTGGCCAGGATCGGCTCTGCCATCCAGCCGATCTTCGAGCCGCTCGGCTATGACCGCCAGCTCACTGTCGGCGTGCTTGCCAGTTTCGCGGCCCGAGAGGTATTCGTGACGACCATGGCGGTACAGATCGCCGGACGCGAAGACATCGAGGGCGAGGGACTCGTCGAGACGATGCGCAGCGCCCGGCGCGATGATGGCCGGCCCGTCTTCACCACTGCCGCCTCCTGGTCGCTGCTGGTGTACTACATCCTCGCAATGCAGTGCCTCCCGACGCTCATCGTGACCGCGCGAGAGGCCGGCAGTTGGAAGTGGGCGGCGCTCCAGGGTGGCTGGATGCTCCTGCTGGCGTGGATCGCCGGCACGGCGACCTATCAGGCAATCTCCGCGCTGGCGCCGCCTGCGCCAGTTCCGGTCGTGGAGAGCTCGCCATGATCCTGCCGCTGCGCGACCCGCAGTTCTGGATCGTCTCCGCTGTTGCCGCCGCGGCGATCTTCTGGCTCGTCCGGCTGCTGCTGCCCGGGTCGCGAAAGGGCCGCGCCCGCCCGACCCGCGTGTCTCTGACGATCGCTGGCGGGCCGCCCCCGCGCCGCGATCGCGGGTGGGGGTGATTTTCCCCTTGACTTTTCGCGCCCGGCCCGTTCTGCTGGAGTCGATGGCGCGGCCGCGCCGGGCCGTCTGCCGTCTGGCCATGCGCAGCGCCGAAACGGCGCTGCGCCAACGATCGGGGCGTCGCCCCCTCCACATCACGGAGGACCGGCCATGATCGAAGCGGAAACCAGACATCTCGAGGCCATCCGCGATCTGCTGGAGGAAATCGCCCGCGAAGTTGTGCAGCACACCGGCTGCGCCGAGGCGGAGGCCACCGCCGAGGCCATCCGGCGGGCGGATTTCTACCTCGGGCTCTTCCGGACCGAACAGGAGCGCCTCGAACTCGGCGAAGGAGTCCTGCGCGACGGGACCGACAACTGGCCTGATGGCTGACAACCGGGACCCTCGCCGCGATTCCGCGAACAGGTAAACCGCGGCGGCGGTTGCGTTGACTTGCGGGCCCCTTGCCTGCCTACGCTCCGCCGGGATGCCACGGTCGACCTTGAGCCTGCTTCTGCTGGCCGCGCTCATCTTTGGGCAGGCGATGCCGGTCATCGGCGCGCCCGGATGGTCGCTGTGCATTGGCGTCGATGGTCACGTGGCCGTCGAGCCGACGCACGCGGCGCCATCCTGTCAGGATCTGTGCGCCGACGAAGATGGCGATCCCGAGGATCACGAGTGCCTTGACCTGGCCCTGACGGATGGAGAACGGCTGCGCGAAACGCGCCCCCGCCCCTGTCCGGATATGGCCGAGACCGGTATCGCCCGGCCGCATCCTTCCGTGCCGCTCGCCGGTCATCTGCGAGCGCGGTGGGCGCCGCCTCGAACCGGCGCCAGCGGCGTGCCGCCGGGGCTGCGAAGCACAGTGCTCCTGATCTGATCGCAAGGCGCGCGCGATCCCGGCGCTGCCGCTGTTGCATGCGCCCATTGTGATCCCCCCTCTCAACCGGAGTGATGACTGTGCGAGGTTCCCGCATCATGTTGCGCGCTGCGCTGTCGGCGCCCGCGGCGCTGGCCCTGCACGGCTGCGCTGCCGATTCCGGCCCGCTCGACGGCGCCGGCCCCCTGCCGGTGCTCGAGCGCACGGCGCCGCCCCGCGACCCGGCGGCCGACGCGCCCCCGAATCTGTCGGGCGACATCACGCTGCGCGACGCCCTTGCCGCAACGCTGTCGGGCAGCCCGAGGCTCGCCGCCTATTCGCTGCAGGCCCGCGCCCTCGAGGCCGAAGCGGTGCAGGCAGGCCTGGCGCCCAACCCTGAACTGGAAGCAGAACTGGAAGGCTTCGGCGGAACCGGAGACCTCGCGGGCTTCGGCAGTTCGGAAGCCACGCTGGCAATCGGCCAGGTGGTCGAACTGGGTGGCAAGCGGCTGGCGCGCAGGCGAGCCGAGCAGTACCAGGCCCAACTCGCGGGCTGGGACTATGAGGTGGCCCGCATCGACACCCTTGCCAAAGCCGCGGCTGATTACATCGAACTGCTCGGCGCCGAGCAGCGCAGGTTGCTCGCCGAGCAGACCGCCGCTGTCTCCGAGCGCGTGCTGGAGGCGGTTGCGGCTCGGGTCGACGCAGGCACGCCCCCCCCTTGGGCGCAAACGCGGGCGAAGGTCGACGTGCCCCTCGCCCAGCTCGCGGCGGCCCGGGCCGCTCGCGGTGTGGAGGCGGCGCGCGTCCGCCTTGCCTCGAACTGGGCCAGCTTCACGCCCGAATTCGACAGTGCGCTGGGCGACCTGGAGGCCATCACCGAGCCGCCGCCGCTGTCCGATGTCCTCGCTCGGCTCGATCAAAACCCGGATGTGGCCCGGTGGGCCGCCGAGGCCGCGGCGCGCCAGGCCGAACTCGACCTCGCCATGGCCCAGTGGACGCCCGATCTGGCGGTGCGGGCCGGCCTCCGCTACGAAAACGCTTCCGACGACATCGGCGTCGTCGCCGGCCTGGCGATCCCGCTGCCGCTCTATGACCGGGCCCAGGGATCCTCCGCCGCCGCTCGCCTTCGCGTGGTCGCTACCGCGCGCATGGCGGATGCGGCCCGGGCCGAAGCCGGAGCGGCCATCGCCGAGGCTCACGTCAACTTGCACAACGCCCACGCCGCGGCGATCGCCTATCGCGATGGAGCGGTGCCCGGCGCCGCCGCTGCCCTCGACGGCGCCGAAGCGGCGTTCGCGGAAGGAAAGGTCGGCGTCCTTGAGTTGCTCGACGCCCAGCACACCCTGTATTCAACCCGAGTGCGCCTGGTCGACGCCCAGGTCGCGTACCACCGCGCTCGCGTGCGCATCGAGCGACTGCTCGGCGATCCACTGACCGACACGACATTGCAGGGAGATCACCAGTGACGAACTCGCCGCGACTCCTGATGGCGGCGTTCCTTGCGTGCGCCGCATTCGGCTGCGAACCCGCCGACCCGCACGCCGGACACGACCACGGCGCCGAAGCGGACACCGCCCATGCCGACGAAGAGCACGCACAGCCCGAGACAGACGACGGGCATGATCACGAGGCCGGCGCCGAGGAGCCGCCGGCGCACGACGAGCACGAGGATGCCGGCGTCATCCACGCGGACGCCGCGACGCTCGCGGAGTTCGGTGTCAGATTCGCGCCGGCGGTCCCGGGCGAGATCGCTCGCACCGTGGCGCTGACCGGGGAGGTAACGCTCTCGCCCGATGGCGTGGCCCACGTCACGGCGCGGGTCGGCGGCGTCATCACCGAAGCGATGCGCACGGTCGGTGACCGAGTCGAGCCCGGAGAAGTCCTGGCGACGGTCGAAAGCCCCGAACTGGCGGAAGCCAAGGCGGCCTACCTGCAGCGCGTCGGCGAAGCGCAGCTCGCCGCGACCGACCTGGCGCGGGCAGAAGTCGTGCACGCCAACACGCAGAAGCTCCTGAGCCTCATCCGTACGGCGCTGGCCGTGGAACAGTTGCGGGCCGGCCTGCAGGACCTCGACATCGGCGCCCGGCGCAGCGAACTGATCACCAGCTACGCCGCCTACCGCGCAGCCGAGGCCGCGTATCACCGTGAGAAGTCGCTCCGAGCCCAGGATGTCTCCAGCGAGGCGGATTACATCGAAGCGGAGAGCGCCTTCAAGACGGCATGGGTGACGTTCCAGGCCACTCAGGATGACCTGGTCTTCCGCAACCAGCGGGAACTGGATGCGGCGCGCGGGGCCGCCATCGGAGCCAACGTCGCCCTGGCCGCCGCGGAGCGCACGCTGCACGCCTTCGGGCTCGATGAAGCGGCCGTCGACCGTGTCGAGAACGAGTCCGACATGGAACTGGCCCGGCACACCGTGGTCGCCCCGCTGGGCGGGATCATCACGCAGCGCCATGCCGTCCGCGGCGAGCGCATTGAGGCGGGCGACGAGATCTTCGTCGTCGCCGACCTTTCGACCGTATGGATCGAGTTCTCGGTCTACCCGAAGGACCTGGGCGCCGTCAAGCCCGGCGCCGCCGCGCGCATCGCCTGGGACCACGGGCCTGCGGAGGCCGTCGGAACGATCGACTACATCAGCCCCCTGCTCGACCCGCACACGCGGACCGCGATGGCGCGGATCATCCTGCCCAACCCGGATGGCGCCTGGCGACCGGGGACTTTCGTGCAGGGCCACGTCGATGTCGACGCCGCCCCGGCAGACATCGTCGTTCCCGGCGAGGCGCTGCAGCAACTGGACGGGCGTCCGGTCGTCTTCGTGCAGACGCCCGACGGCGTCGAGCCGCGCGAGGTCGAAGTCGGGCGACGTGGCGACAGCACCGTAGAAATCGTCAAGGGCCTTGCCCCGGGCGACCTCGTCGCGATCAGCGGCCTGGTCGCGCTCAAGGCGGAATTGGACAAGGCGGCCCTGGAGCACGCCGGTCACGCACACTGAGGAGCGCGCATGATCGAGCGGATGATCGAGTTCAGCGTTCGCAACCGGCTCCTGACGCTTGCGCTGGCCGCGGTGGTCATGGCCGCAGGCTGGTGGAGCTACAGTGGCCTTCCCGTCGACGCCTTTCCGGATGTGTCGCCGAACCTCGTGCAGGTCTTCACCGTGACTGAGGGCCTGGCGCCGGAGGAGGTCGAGACGTTCGTCACCTACCCGATCGAAGCGGCGATGAACGGCCTGCCGGGGCTGGACAAGATCCGCTCGGTCTCGAACTTCGGGCTCTCGGTCGTCAACATCTACTTCGAAGACCACATGGACATCTACTTCTGCCGCCAGCTCGTCGGCGAGCGGCTGCAGGAGGCCCGCGAGCAGATCCCGGAGGGTTTCGGCGAGCCGGAGATGGGGCCGATCGCAACGGGCATGGGGCTGGTGCTCTTCTACTACCTGGAAGACACGACCGGCGCTCGATCGCTGGAAGAGCTGCGCACCATCCAGGACTGGATCGTCAAGTTCAATCTCCAGACCGTCCCGGGCGTCACCGAGGTGCTCGGTATCGGCGGCTACGAGAAGCAGTACCAGGTGGTTATCGAGCCGGAGGCCCTGCTCCGCTACGACGTGACGCTGGCGGAGATCATCGAACGGATCGAAGAGAACAATCTCAACGTCGGGGCGCAGTTCATCGAACGGGCCGGCGAGGAACTGGTCGTCCGCGGCGTAGGGCTGGCCCACTCCATCGACGATCTGGAGTCCATCGTCATCAAGGCCGAAGCCGGCGTGCCGGTCTACCTGCGAGATGTGGCGACGGTGAGCGTGGGCGGCGCCGTCCGGCGCGGCCTGCCGACGCGCGATGGCGATGGCGAAGTCGTCGCGGGGATGGTCATCAAGCTGCTCGGGGCCAATTCATCGACTGTCATCAGCGCTGTCGAGCAGCGCCTGGAGCGGATCAACCAGGCCCTGCCCGAAGGCGTGCGCATCGTTCCCTACTACCAGCAGAAGGGCCTGGTCCAGGCTTCGGTCGCAACGGTCACGGCGGCGCTGGGCCAGGGCATCGCACTGGTCGCCCTCGTCCTGCTGGCCTTCATGGGCGGGTTTCGACCAAGTGTGATCGTCGCGGCAGCGCTGCCATTCTCGGCCCTGGCCGCGACCCTCGGCATGGGGCTGCTGAATCTCTCAGCAAACCTCATGTCGCTCGGCGGTCTGGCGATCGCCATCGGCATGATCGTCGACGGCGCGATCGTCATGGTCGAGAACGCCGACCGGGCCCTGCGCCAAGCCGACCCCGCCGAATCGCGCGCGCAGGTCGTGGCCAGAGCCTGCCGCGAAGTCGGCCGACCCGTCGCCTTTGCCATCGCGATCATCGTCATCGTCTTCGTGCCGCTCATGGCGCTCAGCGGCGTGGAGGGCAAGACGTTTCGCCCTCTGGCGATCACCGTCGCCATGGCCATGGCCGGCTCGCTGATCTTCGCGCTGACCATCGCCCCGGCCCTCGCCAGCCTGCTCATGCGCAGCCCGCGCAAGCAAGGCCGGCCAGCAGAGCCACTGGTGATCCGGATCCTGCTGCAGGGATATCGCCCCCTCGTCGCGTGGTTCGTAGGCACGCCCTGGGCGGCCGTCGGACTGGCAGCAGCGCTGCTTCTGGGCGGCGCGCTGATCTTCCCGCGCCTGGGCTCGGAGTTCACACCCAGACTGAACGAGGGCACGATCGTCGTCCGCCTGACCATGGCGCCCTCGATCTCGCTGGACGAGGCAAAGACCACGACCATGCGGGTCGAACGCCGCCTCCTGACCGTCCCCGAGGTCACCGGCGTCACCAGCCGCGTCGGGCGCGGCGAGGTCGGGGCCCACGCCGATCCGGTCAACAGCGCCGAGATGTTCGTCCTGCTCAAGCCGCCCGCCGACTGGCGCCGCCCGCGCAATCAGGCGTGGGTCGAGGATCGGCTGCGCGAGGCGATCGGCGCCCCGCTCGGCGTGCTGGTCAACTTCACCCAGCCGATCGAGATGTCGGTCGATGAACTGCTGGAGGGCGTCAAGGCGGAACTTGCCGTCAAGCTCTTCGGCGAGGATCTTCAGACCCTGCGCGCGCAGGCCGAGCAGATCGGCGCCGTTCTCGCCGAGATCCGCGGCGGCGCGGATGTCCAGGTGGACCAGGTGACCGGCTCGCCGCTGCTCATCATCCGCGTCGATCGCCACGCAATCGCCCGCTACGGGGTGAACGTCGCGGATGTGCAGCGCACGCTTGCCGCGGCCGTCGGCGGCGCCGAGGCCGGCCAGCTCTTCGAGGGCGTGCGCCGCTTCGACATTCTCGTGCGCTATCCGGAGGCCGCCCGCGCCGGGCCGGAGCAGATCGCGCGCATCCTCGTCCCCGGCCCCGGCGGCGTCCGCATCCCGCTCGGCGACCTCGCCGAGATCAGGGCCATCGTCGGCCCGCGACAGATCACCCGCGAGAACAGCCAGCGCTTCATCACCATCCAGTGCAACGTGACCGGGCGCGACATTGGCTCTTTCGTGGCCGAGGCTCAGCAGGCAATTGAGCGCGAGGTCGACCTGCCCGCGGGCTACCTGACAACCTGGGGCGGCCAGTTCCGGCTCCAGCAGCAGGCCAACGCGCGACTGGCGGTCGTCGTGCCGGTGACGCTGCTGATCATCTTCCTGCTGCTCTACGCGAGCTTCGGCTCGCTGCGCAGCGCCGGGCTGATCCTGCTGAACATCCCGCTGGCGCTGGTCGGCGGCGTGGTGGCGCTGTGGCTCTCCGGGCAGAACCTGTCCGTTCCGGCCTCCGTGGGCTTCATCGCGCTGCTCGGCATCGCGCTGGAGAACGGCATGGTGCTGGTCGCGACGCTCAACCAGCTTGTGCGCGCAGGGGCGGACATCCACGCCGCCTCCCTCCGGGGCGCCGCCATGCGCCTTCGCCCCGTGCTGATGACGGCCGCCACCACCGCCCTCGGTCTGATCCCGCTGCTGGCGGCGACCGGGACCGGCAGCGAAGTGCAAAAGCCGCTGGCGACGGTGGTTGTCGGCGGCTTGGTCAGTTCCACGGTGCTGACGCTGCTGGTGCTCCCGGCTGTCTACCGCTGGCTTGCGCCGCGCCCGTGAGTCACCGCAACCCCCGTTGGACCAGCCGGATCCTCGCAGGTTCACAGGGACCGTGCGCCGAAAGTCAGAGCAAGTGGGCGATACTGGATTCGAACCAGTGACCTCTTCCTTGTCGCCGCTCGGGAGCACGCTCCTAAAGCCGGCGTGCAACACGCGGGCCTTTGGAGTGGCTCGGCCGGGACTTGGGTCGATCTCCACCCCACAGGATCGACGGGGTCCGCTGCACGCGGCGCTTCCGGCAACCAGCAGGTTTGGCTCGGCCACAATCGGCGAGCTTTCGAGTGGCTCAGTGGGGCACGACGGTCCAAGCGCCGGAAGCTGGGATGCGTGACTCGCCCGTTATGACAGCGTCGGAGTCCGGGTGTGGTTGCGTCAGTTAGGCTCAATCTGCCGGGGGAAAAAACGGCAGCGCGACGAACCCCTGGATGATCAGTGCGTTGGCGATGTCCAGGAAGAAGGCTCCGATCAGCGGAATGACCAGGAACGCGGTCGGGGACGCGCCGAATCGACTCGTCACCGCGCGCATGTTCGCAATCCCGACAGGTGTGGCGCCAAGTCCGAGGCCTGCAAAGCCCGCCGCCATGACCGCCGAGTCGTAGCTCTTTCCAGAGATGTGGAAGATCACGAACCGCGCGAACGCCGCCATCAAGGCAACCTGCGTGCCCAGCACGACGATGATCGGTCCAACGGCGGCGGCGATCGTCCAGAGTTGCATGCTCATCAGGCTCATGGCGAGGAACAACTGCAAGCTGACATCGCTGCAGAGGCCAATCGAAGCGATGTTCGGTCGAATCTTCAGGAGGTCCATGAGATTCGTCAGCACGATCCCCACAAACATGCACGGCAGGAATGTTGGCAGCGTGATACCAGCCTCAGCAAGCCCCGTGTGGCCGAGGCGACCGAGGCCGATGCACACCGCGAGAAGCCACAGGGCATCGAGCACGCCATCGAGACTCACCGGGCCGGTTTTTTCCTTCGTTTCGGGATTGGTGGTGCAGGCCTCCGAATCGGGGTTGCCCGTGAGCTGGCGCCGACGGATCAGGTTCTCGGCGATGGGGCCGCCGATCAGGCCGCCGGCGATCAGGCCCACGGTTGCGCACGCAAGGCCGAGATCAGTGGCGTTCTCAAGCCCGTGCTCCTCGGCGAGCTGGCCCCATGTGATCGACGTGCCGTGGCCGCCGGCGAAGGAGATGCTGCCCGCCATGAGTCCGTAGCCGGGATGCACGCCGAAGGCAACCGCAATGAGCATGCCCGCAAGATCCTGGAGTATCAGGATGACCACCGCCGCGACGAGCAGGATGGCGAGCAACTTCCCTCCCTCCAGCAGCAGCCGCAGGCGTGCGGAGAGGCCGATCGTACTGAAGAACGCCAGCAGCAGCGTGTCGCGGAGTTCGAGGTTGAAGGTGATCCTCGTGTCGCGCAGGAAGTAGATGCCGGCGATGATCGCACTGCACACGATGCCGCCGGTGACAGATGCCGGGATGTTGAAGCGCGTCAGGAATGAGCTCTTGCGGGTGAGGAAGGTACCCATCCAGAGAACAGCGATCGCGATCACGAGCCCGAAGACGGGGTCAATCACCATCTCGCGCACGACAGCTTCCTCGGACATCTGGCTGCCTCCGACCTCCGCTCGATGCTCCACCAGTCTAGCGGGCGGTCGCTCTTTCTGAACTGTGGCGGTGTTCGGCCTCGTCGGCGGTTGTCGCGATGGGCCGCCAAGAGCTGCCTCATGGGCGAAGTGCCCGGCGACCGCAACGACGACCGACCCCGGCCGCCATGCACAAGGTCTGGGCTACCATCAACAATAGCCCGCTATGCGCTGATCGGGAGAGCCCACATGCTCGGACGGATCATCTCGACCCTGCTCCCGCTCCCGGTCTTCATCATCCCATTCATCTCACGCCCGCTCGAAGAGGGCTCGCCCACGCGCCTCGTCGCGACGCCCGGCGGGCTGCTCTGGCGCGCCCTCCAGCAACTGAACATCGAGGCGCCTTCCCTCGCGGTCAGTCTCGCCGGCGCCCTCATCTGGTACGTCGCTGCCTCGTCGCTGCTCAACGCCATCTTCGGCGGGTTCAAGAAGGCTGTGCGCATCGCCCTCCTCGGCATGGTACTCTTCTGTGCGGCCATCATCGTTACCGGAGTGGTCATGGGAACGCCGACCGAAGATCGCGACACCGGCCGCTTGCGGGAACGCCTGGCCGACCGGCAGGCCGACCAACAGCAGGATGCCGACGCTGGCGAGCGCCGTAGACTCGGACGATGAACCCACACGACCGCGCGCGCATATCTGTGTCCTCGGTTCCATCAACGCCTATACCATCCACCCGGCGGCAGCGCCCCAACCCAGGCCGCCGCGGCGGCGAGATGGGCGGCCTGGTCCGCACGATCGGCTGACCCCCTTGATCTCCGCGCTCGCCCGACGGTCGATGGCGGCGGCGCCGAAGCGCAGCCATTACCAGTAGCCCGCATCGGCCCAGCGGGGGCTCCTATTGTTTCTCGGGGGGAGGGCGGTGCGGCCCGGTGGCGCGAGTTCGGGTTGAACAAGGAGCGGGGAGTGGTGAAGCAGGACGAGCGTGACGAGGCGCGTCTGACGCGCAAGAAGTACGAGAAGCAACTGCGGAAGCTCCAGGCAAAGCTGTGCGGGCTGCAGGACTGGGTGAAGCAGGAGGGCCTGCGGGTCATCATCGTCTTCGAGGGGCGGGACGCGGCCGGCAAGGGGGGCGTGATCCGCGCCATCACGGAGCGCGTCAGTCCGCGGATCTTCCGGGTGGTGGCGCTGCCGGCGCCGTCCGACCGCGAGAAGAGCCAGATGTACATGCAGCGGTACATGCAGCACTTCCCCGCAGCGGGCGAGGTGGTGATCTTCGACCGCTCGTGGTACAACCGGGCGGGCGTCGAGCACGTGATGGGGTTCTGCACGCCGGAGCAGTACGAGCGATTCCTCGAGCTTTGTCCGGTGATCGAGAAGTTCATCGTCGATGGCGGCGTCCGGCTGCTGAAGATCTGGCTGGAGGTCAGCGACGACGAGCAGAAGCGGCGTTTCGAAGCGCGAATCGACGACCCGCTGCGGCAGTGGAAGCTGAGCCCGATGGACCTTCCCTCGCGCAGCAAGTGGTTCGAGTACTCGCGGGCCCGGGATGCGATGATGGCGGCCACCGACACCGAGCACGCCCCGTGGTACATCCTGAACTCGGATGACAAGAAGCGGGCCCGGCTCAACTGCATCCGCCACATCCTGGACATGATCCCGCACCAGGATGTGCCGCGCGACAAGGTGAAGCTGCCCGAGCGATCCATGAAGGGCGCCTACGACGACAAGGCGCCGCTGAAGAAACGCAAGTTCATTCGCGAGGCCTACTGAACGCACCCCGGGGAGGACCCGCGCTGGAGAAACCGTCATGTGCCGCTGGCTTGCCTACTCGGGCGACCCGATCCTCCTGGAGGATGTGCTGTTCAAGCCGAAGCACTCGCTGATCGACCAGAGCATGAGTTCGCGATCGGCCGAGACGCCCACCAACGGCGATGGCTTCGGCGTGGGCTGGTACGGGTCGCGCCCCTTGCCGGGGCTGTTCCGCAGCATCCGGCCGGCGTGGAACGATTTCAACCTGCGCGACCTGGCAGCGCAGATCGAGGCCCGCGTGTTCCTCGCGCACGTTCGCGCGACCTCGCTCGCGACCGTACAGGAGACGAACTGCCACCCGTTCCGCTTCGGCAAGTGGCTCTTCGTGCACAACGGCGAGGTGCACGGGATCGAACTGTTCCGCAAGCGGCTCATCGCCGCGGTCTCGGATGACCTGTTCCCGCAGATACTGGGCACGACCGACTCGGAGGTGATGTTCTACCTGTGTCTGACGCTCGGGCTGGAATCGGATCCGGCGGGGGCAATTGCGCGCATGGCCGGCTTTGTCGAATCCGTCGGCCGCTCGGAAGGCGTCCGCGAGTCGCTGTGGATGACGGTCGCCGTCACCGACGGCAGCGCGCTGCACGCCGTCCGATACGCGACCGATGGAGACGCCCCCTCGCTGTACCACAGCCGAGACATGGAGGAGGTCTTCGAGGCGCTGCCCGATTTGCGCGGCAAGCTGGCGCCCAGCGCGCGGTTCGTCGCATCCGAGCCGATGGGGCGGGCCCGGGAGGTGTGGGTGGATGTTCCGCAGGGCGCGTACCTGCGCATTGAAGGAAGTGACCTCGCCATCCAGCCCTTTGCGCCGCAGGCGCCATGGGAAGCGCTGGCGAGCCGGGCCGGGACTGCCGCGGACATGCCGCCGACGATGAGCGGCAGCAAGGATCGGACCTGAGCCGCGATGCGAGCACTGGCGCTATCAGGTCGGAGCCCCCTCCATCGCGCCGCCGCGGCAGGGGCCGCGCTGTGGCTGTTCGCCGTGCTGATCGCCGGCTGCACGGTGTCGCGCCCGGCTCGATCGGAGGAACAGTTGGCGGCGCATCGCGCCGAGCTGGTGGAAGAGCTGATCGAAGGACGCGAGCGGCTGAGCCGCAAGCTCATTGCGCGGATGATCGACGAGCAGGATCAGGCCGCGGCGGGCGACGGCGCAGCGCCCGTCATCGACTACCTGATCCTCTCGGGCGGGGGCGATTACGGGGCGTTTGGCGCGGGCGTACTCAAGGGCTGGGGAACGGTGACGCAGCCGGGCATGGAGCGGCCGGTGTTCGATGTCGTCTCCGGCGTGAGCACGGGGGCGCTCATTGCGCCGCTGGCGTTCGTAGGCACGGAGGAGGCGTACGAGCGGGCCTTCCAGGTGTATCAGAACCCCAAGCCGGAGTGGTCGAGGCTGCGCGGGCTGCTGACGTCGCTGATTACCAAGGCCTCGCTCGCGGAGAATGACTGGTTGCGCCGCGAGATCCAGGCAGCCATCGATGACGACACCATTCGCGCAATCGCGGAGGGCCACGCGGAGGATCGAACGCTGGTCATCGGGACGACCAACGTAGATCTCGGACTGCTCGTCATGTGGGATGGGGCGCTTCGGGCTCACGAGATCGTCGGCGGCGCCGCGGAGCCGAAGCGGCTGCACGACATCATTCTGGCCTCTGCCGCTCTGCCAGCGGTGTTCCCCCCGGTGGAGATCGATGGCGACCTGTACGTCGACGGGGGCGTGACGCGGAACATCGCCTACACGACGGACCAGGGGAGTCCCGTGAGCATGGTCAACATCTGGAAGCGGGAGCACGGCGCCAGGCCGCTTCCGAAGACGAGAATCTGGGTCATCATCAACAACCAGTTGAGCACGCGGATGCGCCAGGTCTCTCCCGGCTGGGATGCCCAACTGGGGCGTTCGCTGGAACTCTCGATACGATCTTCGACCATCAGCGCCCTTAAGGGACTTCGCGTAGCAATGGAACTGCTGCGCGTGCGCGACGGCATCGATGTCGAGTTCCGCTATCTGTGCATCCCGGACGAGTGGCGACCGCCTGTGGAAGGGACCTTCAAGAAGGAGACGATGGTCTCGCTGGCCCAGCTCGGCTACCGCCTCGGCGCCGATCCTGCTTCGTGGCAGACGGTCGTCCCCGACCCCGAGTCGCCGGAGCCGGTGGACCCGGAGCCCGATGAAACGGACGATGGACACCGTCACTGACAGATCAGGTGCGCCAGCGCCGGACACTACCCGGGCCGGCTCGTTGGTTCCGGGCTGGCTGCGAACCTACGGCCCCGGCGCCGCCCGGGCGGATGCGATCGCCGGGCTGACGCTGGCCGCGTACCTGCTGCCCGCCTCGATCGGCGACGCCTCGCTGGCCAACCTGCCGCCGGAGGCCGGGCTGTACGCGTGCATGTTCTCGGGGCTCGTGTTCTGGATGTTGTGCAGCTCGCGCCATACCGCCGTGACGGTGACGTCAGCGATCTCGCTGCTGATGGGGACGACGCTGGGGTCATTGGCGGATGGCGACGCCAGCCGCTTCGGCGGGCTTGCGGCGGGCACAGCCCTGCTGGTGGCGGCGCTGGCCTTCGGCGCGTGGCTCATCCGGGCGGGTTCGCTGGTGAGCTTCGTGTCCGAGACGGTGCTGATCGGATTCAAGGCCGGAGTTGCGCTGACGCTGGCGAGCACGCAGCTTCCGAAGTTGTTCGGCATCGGCGGGGTGCACGGAGGGTTCTGGGAGTGTTCGCGTCACTTCATCGCGCGGCTTGGAGAGACCAATCTTGCCTCGCTGGTGGTGGGCGCCGGCGCGCTGGCCGTGCTCGTCGCCGGCAAGTTCCTGCTCAGGAACAAGCCGGTGGCGATCTTCGTGGTGATCGGCGGTATCGTCGTGGCCGGCGCCGCGAACCTCGACGAGCGCGGCGTGAAGATGCTGGGCGAAGTCCCGCAGGGATTGCCCATGCCGGGCCTGCCCGATGTGCGCTGGGACGACCTGAACGAACTGCTTCCTTTGGCGATGGCGTGCTTTCTGCTCGGCGCGGTCGAGACATCGGCGATCGGCCGGATGTTCGCGGCAAAGCACCGGGGCCGGCTGGATGCCAACCGCGAGTTCCTCGCCCTGGCGGGGGCGAACCTCGCGGCCGGGCTGGGGCGCGGGTTCCCGGTGAGCGGGGGCATGTCGCAGTCGCTCGTAAATGAAAGCGCCGGGGCGCGCACGCCTGCCTCGGGTCTGGCGGCCGCGCTGGTCGTGCTGTTGGTGGTCCTGTTTCTGTCGGGGCTGCTGCGGGACCTGCCGCAGCCGGTGCTGGCTGCGATCGTGCTGATGGCGGTGATGGGGCTGGTCAACGTGCGAGCGCTGCTACATCTGTGGCGGACGGACCGGACGGAACTGCTGATCGCGGCCGCCGCGCTCGGCGGCGTGCTGGCGTCCGGGCTGCTGCGGGGCGTGCTGATCGGGGCGGTGATCTCGCTGGTGCTGCTGATCCGGCGGGCCTCGCGCCCGAATGTCGCGTTTCTGGGCCGGATCCCCGGAGCGCGGCGCTACTCCGATATGGAGCGCCATCCCGACAACCAGCGAGTCCCGGGGATGGTCATCTTCCGGTCCGAAGGCAGCTTGGTTTACTTCAATGCGGAGCACGTCCGCGACCGGGTGATGGCGGAGGTCCGGGCGACGGCGCCGAGGACGGTGGTGTGCGACCTGTCCGCCTCGCCGCACCTTGACCTCGGCGGGGCGGAGATGCTCAGCGGCTTGGCGGCTGAACTGGAGGCCATGGGAATCCGGCTGTTGATCGTCGAAGCCCGCTCCCGCGTGCGCGACCGGCTCCGCGCCGAGGGCCTGGAAGATCGCATTGGAAGAATCGACCGGTTCACCTCCGTCGCCGACGCTGTGGACGCGATGCAAGGCGACATCAAGGCGCCCGAAGACGCCGGGTCCAACGCCCTGCCGGGAGAGCAGGAGGAGAAGCCATGACACGGTCGCCCGCTGCCGCGTGCGCGACCGGCTTCACCCGCGCATCAGACTGCGGCTTGTGTCCGCCTGACCTCGGCCGGCTCGGTCCAGGATACGATCGCTCCGTGCCGGGACGCCCCTCGACCGGCCGGGACTGGAGGAGATCAACAATGAAGAGGCGCTGTACCGCGACCTTGATCCTGGCCCTGCTCGCCGCGGCAGGACCCGTCAGCGGGCAGGAGGAGTCCGTGCCGCCGCCGGCCCAGCCCGGAGCTGCCCAGCCCGAAGCCGCCGCCCAACCCGGCCCCGGCGCCCTCACCAGCGCTGAACTGGAGGAACTGGTCGGGCCGATCGCGCTGTATCCGGATCCGCTGCTGGCCAACGTGCTCGGCGCCGCGGTGTACCCCGATGAGGTGCGCAGGGCGGCCATCTTCGCGCGCGATGGCGGCGATCCCAAGTACCTGGAGACGCTCGACTGGGAGCCACCGGTCAAGGCGATTGCGCTGATCCCGGATGTCGCCAGGATGATGGGCGAGTACCTGCAATGGACCATCGCGCTCGGACAGGCCTACCTGACGCAGGCGGAGGAGGTCATGGCCGCCGTGCAGTCCCTTCGCCAGAAGGCCATGGCGACCGGGGCCCTGCAGACGACCAGCGAGCAGAAAGTCACAACCGAGGCGGATGTGATCGTCATCGAGCCCGCCAACCCCGACATCATCTACGTGCCGTACTACGACCCTGCGATTGTGTACTGGTACGACGATGACGATGACTACGACGCGTGGATCGGTTTCGGCACGGGCATCATCGTCGGCATCGTGTGGGCGGACCTGATCTGCGACTGGGACCACGGCTGCATCGGGTGGGGATGGGGGCATACCGACATCGACATCGACATCGGGGAGATCAACATCGACCGGGACCGCGTCGAGCACCACGCCCGGGTCGGACGCGAGGGCGGCGCGTGGGCGCCGAACCGCGACAAGCCGATCGCGACGAACCGGCCGGATCAGCGCCCCCGTTTCAGGGCGGCAACTTCGCCGCAGGCGCCGGCCAGCGCCCGTGCCCAGGCTCTGCCCCGAACGAGTTCCGCGGCAGCCGCCCCGGCCCGTCCGGGGACGCGCCCAGGCGCCGGCGGCGCACGGACCCAGGCGCCGTCGGCAGCGCGTCAGCCGGGCTATCGCGTGCCACCGACGCCGACGGATCGCTACAACAGCAGCGCCTTCCGGGGCGGGGCGGACACGCGGGCCGCGTCCAGCCGGGGCTCCAGCAGCCGGCAGAGCGCCCAGCGCAGCTCCGGCGGGAGCCGCGCCCCCGCCCGCGGCGGCGGTGGACGGCGCGGAGGTGGTCGACGCTAGGTTGGAGCACAAGGGGCATTCTGCACGAGGACCTGCCAATGCACAATCTCACGAGAATCTCGACCTGCGTCGCGGCTGTCGCTCTGCTCCTGGCGGGAGTCGGCTGCCAGTCCCAGCGGAGCTTTGCGACCCCTGAGGAGGCGCTGGCAGCGCTTCAGAGCGCCGCCGAGCGCGAGGACAGCGCGGAGATGCGCGCCATCTTCGGTCCTCGGATCGATGAACTGCGATCGCCCGATCCCGAGCAGGATGAGCAGGACATCGCGATGTTCCGCCATGAACTGCTGTCGAGCGCCGAGACCGAGACGAGCCCCGACGGCGTCGTCACGGTGCTGGTCGGCGACGTGCGCTGGCCCTTTGCGGTCCCGATCGTGCGCCATGGCGACCGCTGGCGGTTTGATACCGACGCCGGCATCGAGGAGCTGCGCAGTCGCCGGATCGGTCGCAATGAGCTGCGCACCATCGCCGCGTGCCTGACGGTGCTGGAAGCGCAGGAGATCTACCGCCAGGTCGACCGGGATGACGACGGCGTGCTCGAGTACGCCGACCGGATGATGAGTAGCCCCGGGCGCAAGGACGGCCTGTACTGGCCCTCGCCCGGCGGCCTCGACCCGTCGCCCATCGGCCCGGCCCTGGCCCGCGCCGCGACGCGGACAGATGAGGCCGGCGAGCGGCTGCCCTTCAACGGCTACTTCTACCGCGCGATCCTGCGCCAAGGCGCCGGCGCGCCCGGCGGCGCGATGGAGTACACGAGCGGTGGCAACCTGACGGGCGGCTGGGCCGCCCTGGCATGGCCGGCCGAGTACGACGAAACGGGGGTCATGACCTTCATGGTCGGGCACGCCGGCGTGATCTACGAGGCTGACCTCGGACCCGACACCACCGCCGCCGCCGCCGAGATAGAAGCCTTCGATCCATCATCAGCGATCTGGCGGCCGGTCGTGCGCGTCACCGATGCGGCCGAGTCGCCGTCGGAGTCCGCATCGGACGGGGAGGGTACCTGACTGACTGCCGCGGACCTTCCGGTGGAGCGAGTTGTTTCAAGGACAGGAGCGGAAGATG
Source organism: Phycisphaerales bacterium JB039 (assembly GCA_043101635.1). GTDB lineage: Bacteria > Planctomycetota > Phycisphaerae > Phycisphaerales > UBA1924 > CAYMJK01. The sequence continues at coordinate 23,128 of JBICIE010000056.1, forward strand.
ACAGTGCACAGAACGCTTTCCGATCGCATCCGGGCCGAGTTCGACTCCCGCGAGCAGCGACAGCAGGCGGCCGACGCGCAGCGGGCGAAGGCGGCCGAAGAGCACGAGCAGCGCCTTGCCAGGTTCACCGAGGTGTGCGAAGACCTCAAGTCGGTCTGGCGCCCGCGCATCGAGGAGTTCGCCGCTCAGTTCGGCGAGAAGATCAAGGTCAAGCCGACGGTCGAGCCCGGGCAGAGGCAAGCGACGCTCATCTTCATGACGCAGCTCGCGAACATCACGCTTCGGCTCTCGGCGTCGGCGAACCCGGACTTCACGAAGCTGGTGCTGGACTACGACCTGCTGATCATCCCGGTGTTCTTCGACTACCAGCGGCACGCGCGCCTGGAGATGCCGCTGGACAGGATTGACCGCGATGCGGTCGGCGCCTGGATCGACGACCAGCTCGTCTCGTGCGTGCGGGCCTGGCTGACGATCCAGGATAACGAGTTGTACGTCAGGCGGGCCATGGTCGAGGATCCCATCACCAAGGCCAGGTTCCTCCGCGAGGATGCCGCGGCCACGATCGAGCACAAGGGGCAAAAGGTGTATTTCAGCTCCGAGGACTCGCTGCGGCAGTTCAAGGAGAAACACCAGATCACCTGAGTGCCCGCGCGGGGCTGGCTCTGCCCGCCCGCACTCGCGATGACGCAGGGCGCAGGGACAACGCATCACCCGCAAGCGTCATCGGCTCTCCGAGTATCGCGCACCTGCAGTCGCGTTAGGGATCAAGACGATGTCCAGTGCAGCACATGAGCCCGAGCGGAGCCGCTTCGTCAGCCTCGACGACGAGGAGGCCGTCAAGCAGGTCCTCTCCGCGACGGTGATGGGCCTGTGGGAGGTCGTGAACAACCTCACGCGGCTCCGCCCCTCCCGGCGCGAGCGGTACCGCGTGGCGATCTTCGGCTCTGCGCGAGCCGTTCCCGGCACGTTCGTCTACGACGAGGTCAAGCGGACGGCCGCGGCGCTCGCCGAAATGGGCTGCGACATCGTGACCGGTGGTGGCCCCGGCCTCATGCAGGCGGCCAACGAGGGCGCGGCAAGCGCCGGCTCGCCCGATCGGTCGCTCGGCATCCGCATCGACCTGCCCTTCGAGCAGGATGTCAACCCCTTCGTCACGCGGGCCTTCGAGCACAAGACCTTCTTCAGCCGCCTGCACCACTTCGTCATCGCGTCGGACGCCTTCGTTGTGGCCCCGGGTGGCATCGGAACCGTGCTGGAGACGCTCATGATCTGGCAGTTGCTTCAGGTGCGCCACGTCGAGAATGTCCCGCTGATCCTCGTCGGCAACATGTGGACCGGCCTGGTCGAGTGGGCCCGCACGAGCATGCTCGATCCCAGGCTGCAATTGGCCAACCCGGAGGACATAGACATCCCCCGCTGTGTCGCTACGGCCGACGACGCCATCACGCTGCTGCGGCAACTGCACGCGCAGTGGCTCGAGGCGGCCGCAGAGTCGCGAGGACCGTGATGCGCCCGTCGATCCGCCTGAAGTTGCTGCTTGCGATCGGCGTTCCCTATCTCATGCTGGCGGCGGCGGCGCTTGCGTGGGACTACTGGCAGCAGCAGCAGGCCGCAGTCGAGAACGCGTGGAGTCACCTCGCCCAGGTTGCCGATCGTGGCGCCACGCAGCTTGACGGGTTCTTCCGGGCCGCGGCCAACATCGCCGGGGCGACGGCCGATGTGACGACCGCCCGCGGTGTCGCGGC